>JBQTIC010000069.1:0-22170 GCA_052388435.1 Chromatiales bacterium
TGGGGAGCGACCAGACATTGGAATAGAACTCGGTATTTTCGGGGCGAACCAGGTACTCAAAAACGCCGTCGACAGGCAGTTTGATATAAATGGTGGCGCGCAGCCACAACTGCGGCAGCTTGCGGTAGGCGATGTGGTCCGCGATTGGCTCGAGCGCAACCCGACGACCACGATAAGATCCCTTGAGAACGGGGAAGTTCACGTCGTCCTGCAGCACCTGCGGCTGCTCGAACAGGCGCAGACACTGATCCCACATCGAGTAGCGGCGGTAACGAACGACGTTGCGGTGATGTCTCTGCACCAGCCACGTCAATATGACAAACAGCACTACGAGCAGCGGTAGGAGCGCGCGATTGTCCATGTGGCAACAAAAAAACCACCGCCATCCTAGAATAACGATGGTCGTGACCTCTGCAAATCTTGTATGACTACCGGACTACCGTAACCGGACAATGTGCGTGACGGACTATGTCTTCACCGGTGGAGCCCAGCAGAATACGGGCCAGGCCTGTACTTCCCCGCGAACCGACGACGATATGATGGTAACCATTCTCCTCGGCGTATTTAACGATATTGCCGCCGATATCACGCCCGTGGAGTATCACATACTTCACGTCCTCGAGACCGACTTTCTTGGCTCTGCCTGACGCAATCTCCAGTGGCAGATACTCTTGCACGTCAGCCGCCTCTTCAATCTCCGAGTCCCAAAACATGGGCTCTTCGGCCAGATCTGCATCGGTCAACGGTATCACGGTCGCAAATGAAATACCGATACCAAGCTTGCGTGCCATGTCGATGGCGTACTCGACAGCCTTCTCAGACGAATGGGACCCGTCGGTGGCACACAGCACCCGTTTGAGGTTACTGAGCATAACCCTCTCCTTAGTAACCCTGAGGCCGTGGCCAAGGCATAGTGAACTGGTCACCGCGCCTGACGTATCTGTAACGGTGTATCGCGAACCAGAAAGACGCGGCAATGAAGAACACCAGGATCGAGATTAGGTAATCCGCGTATCCCAGAAAGGTCGCGAAGTAGACAGTCACGCACAGAATGAACAGGACTATCGCCGGCAGCGGGTGATACGGATGGATATACCCGCGTTTGATGATGCCTAGCGGCCAAAGCTTGCGGAAGCGCATTATGTTAAACGACATGAATGTGTAGCCAAGCAGTCCCGACAGTATCGAGAAGGTGATCACGCCGTCCACCGGCAACTGCGTGGCCGCCACATAAGCGATTGGGATCAGGAACACGATGGAACGGAAAGGCGTTCGGTAGCGCGGGTGCACTGCGCCAAACCACTGCGGCATGTAGCGATCGCGTCCCATCGAGAACCATGCGCGCGATGCATCGTTGATGCAGCCGTTCGCAGAAGCCAGAGTCGAGAACAGCGTGCCAGTGAACAGGGCAACCATCAGCAGTTTGCTGCCTGTGACGATCGCGGCATCATACAGAGGTGTATACGCTTGCCCCAAGTACTCCCATGGCATCAGACCTGAGGCGATATACCAGCTCAGTGATGCGGCGATGATGAGCGTCACAATGCCGGTGATGGTACCGAGCGGAATGGAGCGTCCGGCGGATCGGCATTCCTCGGCGGCCTGGCAAGTACCCTCGATCCCGAGGTAGTACCACATGCCAAACTGCATTGCCGCCACCACGCCGATCCACCCGTACGGCAAACCGGTCAACAGTTCCTGATGTTTGAGGACCTTGCCCGGCGCCCACGGCTCCACGCTAATGAAAAGCACGATGATCGCCAAAAAAGCGATCCCCGTAATGATGTAGTTAAAGGTCAACGTCATGAATACACCGCGGTAATTCAGCCAAGCCAGGCAAGCAATGAGCAGGATGATGAACGGTGTGGTGTTGAGGTTCTCGTGACCGAATTGCCCCGCCACCGTTTTCAGCAGGTCGGCTGCGATGAACGCATTGCCTGCCTCCAGCATCGTGTATGCCATCACCAGGTACAAGGCGACGTTAAATGCCATCAGCGGCCCGATGATGTGCTTGGCCTGGGCATACTGTCCGCCAGCCGCAGCGACCGTGGAAGTCACCTCGGAATCGATCATGGCCACACACGTATACAGCAACCCGACGACCCAGCAGGCGATGAGCGAGGCAAGTGCTCCACCCTTCCCCACGGAGAAGTTCCAGCCCATGAACTCGCCGACGAGCACGATGCCCACACCGAGACCCCAAATATGGGCTGGACCCAACACCTTGAGCAGATCGATCCGGTGGACGTGATGCGCTTGCCCTGCTTCAGCGGCCGTGGTCATTGCCACCCCCTTTGTGTAAGGATTGCTCAAGCAACTCGTCGGCACCTTCGCGCGAACTCAAGAGCAACGATTCGTCATACTCGTTTCCGACCTTAATGGTGTCGGCAACCATCCACAGGACAATGAGCCCAGAGATCCCCCAAGCCAGATACTCAGCGATATTCCAGATATCCATCGGCATGACCTCGCTAGTTTCGTACGTTGGTGCGTCGTTATCTTCGCTAGTCGAACTTCTCCGATATTACGTCCTTGTATTCTTTGGCGGACCGCGTAAGCATGTACCAGAAGTAAAACACGATCAGCGCCACCACAAACAGGAGCTTGACGACGTCGACCGTGTAGTCAAACTTGTTGTCGATAATTGCCTTGGCGGCTGCGGGATCTTTCCCCAACCTTTCCCACCCCGCCTGCATTGCAGCGTTCTGCCCAAGTTCCGCCCACGTCACCACCGCAGCTGACGTCTCCGCTGAGGCGACTGCCGGCGCGGCCTCTTCAGTTACAGTTGCTTCTTCTGTTGCTTCCTCTGCGGCACGCCACTCCGCAATCCATTCTGGCGCCTTCAGTGCACAAAACACCAACACCAGCATGAGTACCGAGTCAATTATCATGCCGACTATGCCTTGCCGCGGCGGATGATAAGCTGCTTTTGCCATCGGACGTTTCCTCTGTTTGGATCTACGTGTTCAGACTTGCCAGCGTCCTGGGACGCGCGCGGTTTCCAAACGCCTACTTCTTGCTCATCTGGTCGAGATGACGGATGTCAATCTCGTAGATCCAGTTCTTGTCGTGGGAATAGTGGCGAATCATCGCGATCACCGACGCGGTGTTGTATCCGACAATCAGCAAAGCGCTGATGATGAGAGCAAGCGCTGTGCTGCCGTCGGTCACCAGGCTGCGTATGCCGAGATATACAATTCCGACGGCAATCCATAAACCGACCAGAAGTGCGATTGCCCAGAGTCGATCGCCAGAAAACATGGCGTCGACCCGTTTCTGCATGGTTGATGTCATAACAGTTCCTCCCGCCCGGGCTCGTGATTGAACCCGGTTATCGTCCATTGGCCTTTCGGTTCTTGCAGCCGCCGGAACGGCGACTGGAAACGCTGCCCTTAGCGTTGGTATTCGCAATTACTTTACCTGTTGCGAACAAGCTTGTCTAGTACCAGTTAACTTTTTCTACTAGCAGGAAACTATGGCGTTAGCCTTATGATGCACTGCATCGACAGCATCGCGTGCGAGGCTCCTCGCTTTCATACATCTTCGGGAGTCAGTAGTGTCCGACAGAATGTGAGGTCATCAGGCTGAAGGTTAAAGCTGGCGCGGCATTCATGGCGTATCAAGGTGTTAATGATTTGAGCGGTAGCCGGCATATCCGGCAGGCTTCCCGGTTTTTACCGGGAGGCTCCGATGCACGCTGGCAAGCTCGTCTTCGCGCAAGTCATGGAATTCGCACCGTGGTATATCTTTCGTCGACTGGTGGCGAAGTATCGCGGCGACTTCAACGTCCGCACCTTCAGTTGCCCGGACCAGTTGCTGTGCATGGCCTTCGCCCAGTTGACCTACCGCGAGAGCCTGCGCGACATCGAAGCTTGTCTGCGCTCGCAACCGAACAAGCTCTCTGGGGATGCGTGGCACGGTGAGCCGCAGCGTCCTGGCCGATGCCAACGAGACGCGCGACTGGCGTCTCTATGCCGAGTTCGCCCAAGCCCCCATCCGCATCGCTCGCCCCCTGTATGCTCAAGAGCCATTGGCCGTGGAATTGTCCGATACGGTCCATGCCCTGGACTCCACCACTTATCGATTTGTGACTCTCACTGCTTCCTTGGGCACCGTTTCGTCACACCAAGGCAGCCATCAAACTGCACACGTTGCTCGACCTGCGCGGGGCCATCCCGACCTTCATTCATATCACCGACGGCAAGTGGCACGATGTCAACGTCCTGGATGTCCTCATCCCCGAACCCGGCGCCTTCTATGTGATGGATCGCGGCTATCTCGACTTCGAGCGACTCTACGGGTTGCATCAGGCCGGCAGCTTTTTCGTCATCCGCGCGAAATCCAACTTCAAGTGCCAACGGTGGTACTCCTCTCCCGTGGACCGCAGTACCGGGCTTATCTGCGACCAACTGGTCGAGTTGGTAGTGCCGCACTCCCAACAGAGCTACCCCGATCGGCTTCGCCGTGTCCGTTACCGTGACGAAGAAGGCAAAAAACTCGTGTTCCTGACTAACCAGCTCTCGCTGCCCGCGCTTACGGTCTGCGAACTGTACAAAAGCCGCTGGCAGATCGAGCTGTTTTTCAAGTGGGTCAAGCAACATCTGCGCATCAAGCGATTCTTCGGCACTTCCGAGAACGCCGTGAAGGGTCAGATCTGGATCGCGGTGGCCGTGTATGTCCTGGTAGCCATCGTCCGAAAGCGTTTGCATCTCGACCTCTCGCTGCATGCGATGTTACAGATCCTGAGCGTGACGCCATCTGAAAAAATTCCATTGATTCATTCGCTTACTGATCTGGTGCCGGTTGAAGTATCGCACCTGGATGCCAACCAGCTGAATCTGTTATGAAGCGTGTCGGACATTGCTGCGGGAGTATATTTTGTATTTGTCGCGGCACCCGCTCGACGATGAGAGTTTGCAGACAAGCCATGAAACAGGCTGTTGCGCCCGCTGCCCGATCACGTTGCAAACGGAATACGCTAGCGTCTCTGTGTGAGGCCCACGCCAAAGTCTGCACAGGGCACGAAGGTTACCCGTTACTTGACAAGACCAGCGCTCATCGTGTTTAATGCCATGAAACAATAATTCTTGCTAGGAACGTTCCGGTTAACCTTGGGAGGAACCAGTTTCGTGCCATTCGGACTGCTGAAGTACGCTTTAAGCCGCAAGTATCCCGCTGAACGTCATTTTCCGGCGCGCAAGGATCTCCGGCCCTCCTATGACATCGCAATCATTGGTGGGGGTGGTCATGCTCTGGCCACCGCTTACTATCTCGCCAAGGACTGGGGCATCACCAATGTCGCAGTCATCGAGAAAGGTTACCTGGCCGGCGGCAATACCGCGCGCAACACCGCCATCATCCGTTCCAACTATCTGACCTCGGAAGGCGTGCGCTTCTACGACGAGTCGGTGCGCCTGTACCAGGATCTCAGCAACGAGTTCAACTACAACATCCTCTACTCCGAGCGCGGCCACCTGACGCTGGCCCACACGGACGCCGCGATCCGAACGTCTCGCTGGCGCGCAGAGGTAAACAAGCATCTCGGGATCAAGTCGGAAGTTGTCTATCCGGATGACCTCAAGCGTATCTGTCCGCAGTTAAACCTCAGTTCCGACGTACGCTACCCGATACTCGGTGCGCTCTATCATCTGCCGGGGGCGATTGCGCGCCACGATGCCGTGGCCTGGGGCTATGCCCGCGGCGCGCACCGTCGCGGCGTTGAGATCCACACGCACACCGAGGTTACCGGCATCGATGTGGTGGGCGGTCGGGTCGTTGGTTTACAGACCTCACGCGGCGCGATCAAGGCGGGCAAGGTGTTGCAGGCGGTCGCGGGGATGAGCTCGATCGTTGCAAAAATGGCAGGGTTCGAGCTGCCGATCCGCGCCATACCCCTCCAGGCCTGCGTGACCGAACCAGTCAAGCCGTTCCTCGATCCGATCATCGTGTCCGGCTCGTTGCACGTCTACGTCTCGCAGTCCTCGCGCGGCGAACTCGTGATGGGGAGCGCCACCGATCCGTATTCACTGTACAACACTCGCTCAACGCTGGATTTCAAAGAAGAACTCATGACGCACATGCTGGAGCTGTTCCCTTTCATCGGCGGGTTGCGCCTGCTGCGACAGTGGGCAGGGATCAGCGACATGACGCCCGACTTTAGTCCGGTGATGGGCGAGACGCAGGTGCAGAACTACTACATCGACGCCGGCTGGGGCACATGGGGATTCAAAGCCACACCGGTGTGCGGCAAACGCATGGCCGAGACACTGGCGACCGGCAAAGTGCCGGATCTGATCGCGCCGTTCGCGTTGGAACGGTTCTATAGTTTCTCGCAAGTCGGCGAGAAAGGCGCCGCATCCGTTGGTCACTGATATTCGACTGGGTCTTGCGTGAGACGAGAGAAAAGAACAAATGTGTCATCCCGAGCGCATTCGCGGGATCGTGCTTTCGCGGATGCATCTATGACTAGCGGCTCGGGACAGGGACGCCAGATTTCTCGCGTCGCTCGAAATGACATGCACGGTTAACACCTACAAATTGGAAGAACCAACATGAAAATCATGCACTGCCCGATGAATGGGCCGCGTAACATCTCCGAATTCGCCTGGGGTGGCGAGGTGACGGCAATGCCTGACCCAGTCACAGGCAGCGATCGCGACTGGGCGGCGTACACCTTCATCGAGCACAACACCCGCGGTGTCGTGCGTGAGTGGTGGATGCACGTGCCCACCTCGTTCTGGTTTATCGCCGAACGCGATACGGCTACGGATGAAGTACTCCGTACCTATCCCGCCACGGAGCTGTTCAAGGAACGCAAAGACTTCGGCGGAGGCGGAGGTTAGCCGTGACGGGACAGTTTCGATTGCCAGCGCCCGCGGGACGATTTATCGACCGCAGCCGGACTGTAAGGCTGCGTTTCGAGGGCCGCAGTTACCCGGCATTCAAGGGGGACACGATTGCGAGCGCCTTGGCTGCGAATGGAACACGCGTGATCAGCCGTTCCTTTAAATACCATCGGCCACGCGCACCGTACAGTATGGCCGGCCACGATGCCAACAGCCTGGTACAGCTCCCCGACGAGCCCAATGTGCGCGCCGATCTGACTCCCGTTCCGGAAGGCGTTGAAGTACGTGGTCAGAACTACGTCGGTTCCCTGGAGCGAGACTGGTTGAGCGCGATCGGGTGGCTGAGCCGGTTCATGCCGGTCGGTTTCTACTACAAGGCGTTCTACAAACCAAAAGGTGTGTGGCGGTATTGGGAGCGCCTGATTCGCGCCGCCGCCGGTCTGGGTAAGGTAAATGTGCATGCCCATCACGGTTACAGCGACAAGGCCTATCTGTTTGCCGATGTCGCCGTAATCGGTGGCGGCCCGGCCGGCATGAGTGCGGCGCTTGAGGCGGCGCGCTCGGGTGCCGAGGTGGTGCTGATCGATGAGAATCGGCAACTGGGCGGTGCGCTCAATTATGCGCGCTTTGACGCCAAGGGCACGCGCGGCACACAGCTGGCCGATGAGCTAGCGACCAAAGTGGCACAGGAGACGCGGATCACCACGTTTACGAATGCGACCTGCACCGGCTGGTTTGCTGACAATTGGTTACCCATCGTGCAGGGCAAGCGGCTGTACAAGCTGCGCGCGGGCGCGGTGGTGATTGCCGCGGGCGCGATCGAGCAACCCTTGATCTTTCGCAACAACGACCTGCCCGGCGTCATGCTCGGCTCGGCGGTGCAGCGCCTGATACGACTGTACGGGGTGCGCCCCGGCTCGTGTACCGTGGTCGCCACGGCCAATGAAGACGGATACGGTGTCGCGCTGGACCTGCTGGACGCAGGCGTCAAGGTCACCGCGGTAGTCGAACTGCGAGGGACGTTGCCCGCGGGAACATTCGCCGATGCCGTCAAGGCGCGCGGTATCGAGATCATTCCCGGCCACACCATCTACGAAGCATTGCCCGGCCCGGGCAAACGCTCCGTGCGCGCGGTCGAGGTCAGGGCAATCACGGGCGAGGGGCAGGTGGCAGCGTCCGGCCGGACGCTCGCCTGCGATCTCGTTTGTGTCTCCGTGGGATATGCGCCGGCGGGTCATCTTGCATGTCACTCCGGCGGACAACTCATCTATGACCGCGATCTCGCGATGCTGGTCATTGATCGCCTGCCGGGCACCAAGAGCGTGGCGGCAGGCAGCGCCAACAGCACGTTTGTGTTGGACGCGGTCATGGCCGAAGGCACGCACGCGGGGTGGCAAGCGGCGAAGCTTGCTGGCCTTGCCGTGGGCGCAGAGTCTGTGAGACCGCAACCGCGCGAAGGTGCCAACCGGCAGAATTATCCTTGGCCCATTTTTCCGCATCCTAAGGGCAAGGACTTCGTCGATTTCGATGAGGACCTGGTCGTCAACGATATCCTCAATTCGGTAGCCGACGGTTACGACGATCTGGATCTGGTGAAGCGGTATTCCACCGTCGTGATGGGACCCTCGCAGGGACGGCACTCGGCTCTGAACAACCTGCGCCTGACTTACCGGGCAAACGGTTGGGAGATCCACGGCGCGACGGTCACCACTCAGCGGCCGCCGTTCCAGCCCGAGCCCGTCGACGTGCTCGCCGGACGCGGCTTTCAGCCCGCCCGCCTGACGGCGATCCACCATCGTCACCTCGCTCTCGGGGCACAGATGATGCCGGCAGGCATATGGTTACGACCGGCCTACTACGGTGCGGAGTTCAACCGGCGCCAGTGGATCGACGAGGAAGTACGAGCAGTTCGCGAAAACGTCGGGCTCATCGATGTGTCGACGCTGGGCAAGCTTGAGATCCGCGGCCCGGATGCAGCGGAGTTGCTGAACCGGATGTACACCTTCGCCTACGCGAAACAACCGGTTGGGCGTTCGCGTTATGTGTTGCTGACGGACGCGACGGGTGCCGTTGCGGACGACGGGGTGGCCTGTCGTATGAACGAGCAGCACTTCTACGTCACCGCGACCACGAGCGGTGTGGATGCTGTCTACCGCAGCATGATGCGTTGGAACGCCGAATGGCGTTTAAACCTCGATATCGCCAACGTCACGGCCGCCTATGCGGCGGTGAACCTTGCCGGTCCGCACTCGCGGGAAGTACTGCAGAGGGTGGTGAGCGACCTCGATGTGTCGGCCGAGGGGTTTCCCTACTTGGGGGTGCGCGAGGGCCAGGTCGCGGGAATACCGGCACGGCTGATGCGGGTGGGGTTTGTCGGTGAACTCGGCTACGAGATCCACGTGCCCGCAAGCCAGGGCGAGGCGCTGTGGGATGTCATCATGGCAGCCGGCAAGGACATGGGGATCCGCGCCTTCGGTGTGGAGGCGCAGCGCGTGCTGCGTTTGGAAAAGGGCCACATCATCGTCGGCCAGGATACCGATGGGCTTACCTTCCCCCAGGAAGCGGAGATGGGGTGGGCCATCGCCAAGAACAAGCCCTTCTTCGTGGGCAAGCGCGCCATCGAGGTGCAGGCAGCGCGTCCACTTACTCGCCGGCTCGTCGGCTTCGCTCTGCCCACAGACTCGCCCATGCCCGAGGAGTGCAATCTGACCGTGCGTGGGGCTGACATCGTGGGGCGCGTCACTTCGGTGGCGTATTCGCCAGCCTGCCAGAGGATCGTGGGTCTGGCCTTCGTGGCCCCCGATCAGGCGGCGCCGGGCACGCGCTTCGATATCAAGCTGTCAAACGGGACGATCATCCAGGGCGACGTTGTCACCGTCCCGTTCTATGACCCGGAAACCAAGCGCCAGGAGATGTAGATGAGTTCGATCGCCCCTGAATCGTTGCTGCGCCGCAGCTTTGTATACCGAAAGCTTCTTCAGCTCGGCGCCCAGTTTGCGGAGATGAACGGTGCGGCCATCGCACAGGCGTTTGGAAACAGTGCGGCTGAGACAGAGCAGGCACGGAAACTTGCACTGTGTGATCTCTCACCGCTCGCACATAGCGGACTTAAAGGGCCGGGTGCGGCAGAGTGGCTCGCCACACAGGGCGTAGCGGTGCCACCTGCCGTGAACCGCGCGACGCAGCAGACGGATGGCGCTCTGGTTGCGCGGATCGGTACAAACGATCTCATGGTGCTTAGCGACCTGAGTGGACAGAGCACGTTGCCGGCGCGCCTGGATGAAGCCTGGATGACGGAACCCGTACCCCCTGACGCACCACGCGGATTTCCAGTTCCACGGCAGGACGGATTCTGTTGGTTTGCGGTAACCGGCAAGCACGCCGATGCGATGCTGGCGAAGCTCTGCGGCGTCGATCTCCGGCCCCATAAGTTCCAGGTTGGCGAAATCGCCCAGACCTCCGTGGCCCGGCTAAGTGCCGTGGTCATCCGCAACGATCTGAATGCAACGCTGGCATATTACCTCTTCGCCGACAGCGCCTCGGCTGAGTATTGGTGGGACTGTCTGATCGACGCCATACAAGAATTTTCCGGCACTCCGGTGGGACTGAAGGCCGTTCAAAGTTTATAACGAGATGCCCTTGAGACGCGCTCGCGATAAGACGACGAGGACGGAGCCATAATTCATGGTCGCCAGAGTGATTGATGGACGTGCGGTCGCAGAGACCATCCGTCAGGAATACGCCGTGCGGGTCCAGACGCTAAAGCGAGTTGGTGTCGTGCCCGGTCTCGCCGTCATCATGGTCGGCGACAATGCCGCCTCTAAGGTCTACGTGCGCAACAAGGTCAAGGTGTGCAGTGATGTCGGCGTGTACTCCGAAGTCCATGACTTGGCAGAGCACGCTCCCCAGGAACAAGTGCTTGACCTGATTGAAAGGCTGAACGCGAACCCGGCGATCCATGGGGTCTTGATTCAGCTCCCGCTCCCCAAGCATGTCGACATAGGGCTCGTGTTAGCAGCCATAGCCCCAATGAAGGACGTGGACGGATTTCACTTGTACAACGTCGGGGCGTTGATTGCGGGTGATACGATCTTCCCACCCTGCACACCCTATGGCGTGCAACGATTGCTCGAGCACGAGAACATACCGATCGAGGGTCAGAACGTAGTGGTGGTCGGAGCGAGCAACATTGTCGGGAAGCCCATGGCTCTGATGCTGATGCGTCAGAACGCGACAGTTTGCATCTGTCACGCCAAGACCCGCGATCTCGCTCAGTTCACCATACTGGCGGACATCCTCGTTGTCGCAGCGGGTCGACCGGGGTTGATCCTGCCGCAGATGATAAAGACCGGTGCCGTCGTCATTGATGTAGGCATAAACCGCTTACCGGACGGCCGCCTGGTCGGCGATGTCGAGTTCGAAGGAGTGCGTCAGAAGGCTTCGTATATCACCCCGGTTCCCGGAGGCGTTGGGCCGATGACGGTCACCATGCTCATGTGCAACACCGTGCACGCCGCGGAGCGTCTCAGCGGAGTGGCTACTCAAACGAAGACAGCATAATGGACTCTTCACATTCAGCTGAACTGCATTCCGGCAGGAACTAACCGTCTACACCGAAACAGTATCGTGTTGCGCGATGCTTACGAAATTACGACTAGACTAGTTGAGACAAGCTAAAGAAGGAGCGGAATATGTGTGGAATTGTTGGCTTGTACGCCAAGTCGCCCCAGATCGAGAGTAAGCTGGGCGACCTTTTGTCAAACATGCTGATCGAGATGACCGAAAGAGGACCGGACAGCGCCGGGGTCTCGATCTACAGAAACCCGGTTCCAGAGGGTGAGACTAAGGTGCTGGTCTACAGCGCGGATCCAGAGTATGCCTGGGAGCACAAACTTCACGAAGATCTCACGAGGTCTTTTGGCAAAAGGGCCCACTTCTCTGTTCGCGCAAGCCACGCCTTGGTAATCCTTCCGATCGAGCCTAAGCCGGCCCAGGAATGGTTCCGGAAGAACCATCCGGAGCTCCGGATTATCAGCGCCGGGACCGTGATCGAGACCTACAAGGAGATGGGGTTGCCGCGCGACTTCATCAAACGCTTCGGCCTGCGCGAGCTTACTGGAACGCATGCGTTAGGGCATACACGTATGGCGACTGAGAGCGAGGTCACCACCGAGCATTCGCACCCATTTTCGACGGGTCTGGATCTCTGCCTGGTGCACAACGGTTCGCTGTCGAACCACAACCGCCTGCGCGAGAAGCTGCGGCGCGACGGCATCCAGTTCGAAACCGACAACGACAGCGAGGTCGCAGCCGGCTACTTCACCTGGCGCCTGCGGCAGGGTGCTTCGCTTGAACAGGCGCTGGAGAGCGCGGTGGAGGATCTCGATGGCTTCTTTACGTTCGCCATCGGCACGCGCGATGGGTTTGCAGTCATGCGCGACGTGATTGCCTGCAAGCCCGGGATCTTGGCCGAGACGGACGACTGGGTTGCCGTGGCCTCAGAGTACCGCGCCCTAGCCGGGCTACCTGGCGTCGAGAACGCCCGTGTATGGGAGCCGACGCCTGCCACTGTCTACACCTGGAATCGGAGCGACGTCCATGCAAACCATTGATCTCGATCAAGTTTCCGTTCGGGAATTGAATGCCCGCCTGCATCAGGCCAATGGCAAGGACCCCGATAAAGACTGGCTGATCCGTAACCCCCGCGGCAAGCACGCCATCTCGGTGGGGCTCAATGCCCCGATCCGCGTGACCGTCGAAGGGCCCACCGGTTACTACTGCGCGGGTCACAACAAGGAGGCCACAGTGACGATCGGCGGATACGCCGGACCGGCCGTCGCCGAGAACATTATGTCGGGCACGGTCCGGGTCAAGGGCAATGCCTCGCAATATGCGGTGGCGTCTGGCCGTGGAGGCCTGGTCGTGATCGAAGGCGATACCAGCACGCGCTGCGGCATCTCGATGAAGGGCGTGGACATTGTGGTGGGCGGATCCATCGGGAACATGAGCGCGTTCATGGCACAGCGCGGACGGCTCGTCGTCTGCGGAGATGCGGGGCAGGACCTCGGCGACTCCATCTACGAAGCGATCATCTACGTGCGGGGCAAGGTCGAGAGTCTCGGGGCCGATTGCGTTGAGCAGGCCATGACTGCGGAGGATGGGCGTGGCGTGCAGGAGTTGCTGGACCGGGCGGGTATCAAAGCGAGTGCCAAGGAGTTCAGACGCTACGGATCGGCGCGTAATCTTTATCATTTCCACGTCGACCACGCCGACGCCTATTAGTGGTTACAGCTGATTTATTGAGGAGAGAGAGCCATGCCCAGCGAAGCGGAAGACCTGCGGTATTCTGCTACATTCACCCCGCGAGTTATCGCCGAGATCCACCGTGCTGCTGACCAGGGTCTGTATGAGATCCGGGGGTTCGGCGCCAAGCGCAAGCTTCCCAATTTCGATGATCTGATATTTTTGGGAGCTTCGATGTCGCGATATCCCCTCGAGGGCTATCGAGAAAAGTGTGTCACTAGCGTTGCCATCGGTACACGCTTTGCGAAGAAGCCGATAGAGCTGAAGATCCCCATCACCTTCGCGGGGATGAGCTTCGGGGCGCTTGGCACCCATGCGAAGGAGGCGCTCGGTCGCGCTGCCACCGAGCTGGGGACCACCACCACGACCGGCGACGGCGGCATGACCGACGAGGAACGACGCGCCTCAAAGACCCTCGTCTACCAGGTCTTGCCGTCGCGCTACGGACTCAATCCGGACGATCTGAGGCGCTGCGATGCCATCGAGGTGGTCGTGGGCCAGGGGGCCAAGCCGGGCGGCGGGGGCATGCTGCTGGGGCAGAAGATTAACGCTCGGGTCGCCGGGATGCGCGATCTGCCCGAAGGCATCGATCAACGCAGCGCCTGTCGCCACCCCGACTGGACTGGACCCGACGATCTGGAAATCAAGATCCAGGAACTGCGCGAGATCACGGATTGGGAGAAACCCATCTACATTAAGATTGGCGCCACGCGCGTTCGCTACGATGTGATGTTGTGCGTCAAGGCAGGCGCGGATGCGATCGTGCTCGACGGCATGCAGGGTGGCACGGCAGCCACCCAGGATGTTTTCATCGAGAACGTCGGAATCCCCACCCTGCCAGCCGTGCGCCAGGCGGTTGAAGCCTTGCAGGAGCTTGGGATGCACCGAAAGGTGCAACTCATCGTCTCGGGTGGCATTCGTACTGGCGCCGATGTTGCCAAGGCCCTTGCGCTTGGCGCCGATGCTGTTGCTATCGGCGTTGCGGCGCTCGTCGCCCTGGGCTGCAACAGGCCCGTGCATATCGAAGACTACCACAAGCTCGGTACGGAACCCGGTGCGTGCCATCACTGCCACACGGGCAGGTGCCCGGTCGGCGTCACCACACAGATCCCGGAGTTCGAGGCGCGTTTGCTTCCCGAACAGGGCGCGCGCTGGCTGCGGAACTATGTGTCGACGATGGTGCTCGAGATGCAGACCATCGCGCGGGCATGCGGCAAGACCCATGTCCACAACCTGGAGCCCGAGGACATGGTCGCTCTTACCGTGGAGGCGGCGGCGATGGCCCAGGTGCCGCTTGCAGGCACCAATTGGATCCCGGGCGCAGGCAACGCCTGAATTCGTTTCATGACATTCCACATCTAACTAAGATCACATAAACGGGAGGCTGTTCTCCATGGCAACAAACCGCGAAAAGACAACGAATCTTGAGAAGGTCGCAAAGGAAAAGGGCATCAAAAACTTTCTGATCAGCTTTGTCGACATGCTCGGCGTGTTGCGTGCGAAATTGGTTCCCGCACGCGCCATCGGCCAGATGCAGCGCGATGGCGCCGGCTTCGCGGGCTTCGCAACCTGGCTGGACATGACGCCCGCATACCCAGATATGTTCGCCAGACCCGACCCCGAGAGCCTGATCCAGTTGCCTTGGAAGGCGGAGGTGGGCTGGCTTGCGGGGGACCTGTGGATGGCGGGCAAGGCAGTCACTGCCTCGCCGCGCGTAGCGCTCAAGAAGCAGATCGCCGACGCTGCGGCCAAGGGTTACCGCATGAAGACCGGAGTGGAGTGCGAGTTCTTCCTCCTCACGCCCGACGGCAAGGCGATCTCCGATGCGCTCGATACGCAGTCCAAACCCTGTTACGACCAGTCGGCCGTCATGCGGCGCTACGAGGTGATCAGCACAATCATGGAGACCATGGTCCAGCTCGATTGGCGACCCTATCAGTCGGACCACGAGGATGCCAACGGTCAGTTTGAGATGAACTGGGACTACGACGACTGCCTGCTGACCGCTGACCGCCACGTATTCTTCAAGTACATGACCAAGCAGATCGCGGAAGACCATGGTTACCGGGCGACCTTCATGCCCAAGCCATTCCTTAGCCTCACTGGCAATGGCTGCCACGCCCACGTATCGGTGTGGGACAAGACTGGCAAGAAGAACCTGTTCGACGACCCCAAGGGCGAGCTGGGACTCTCCAGCCTCGCGTATAACTTTCTCGGCGGCATCATGCACAACGCCGAGGCGCTGTGCTCGATATTCAACCCGACGATCAACAGCTACAAGCGTCTCGCCGCCCCACGCACGACCTCCGGCGCTACGTGGGCGCCGAACGCCATTACCTACGGTGGCAACAACCGCACCCATATGATCCGTATCCCGGATGGAGGGCGTTTCGAGATGCGTCTGATGGATGGGGCAGCCAACCCGTATCTTATGCAGGCGGGCATCCTCGCGGCGGGGCTCGATGGAATCGCCAACAAGCGCGACCCGGGCGAGCGGCTCGACATCGATATGTATGCCGAGGGGCACACAGTCAAGGACCCCAAGAAGCTGCCGCCCCACTTCCTCGATGCGTTGCGCATTACCGAAAATAGCCGCGTCCTGCGCGAGCGTATGGGCGATGAACTCATCGACAGCTATATCAAACTCAAGATGGACGAATGGCGTCGCTACCTCGGGGCCATCAGTCAGTGGGAACTCGACAACACGCTTGACTGCTAAATGACATCATGAAGAGCGGCGGGCAGCGATGGCGCGTCAGGGAAACTGCATCGCGGCCGTGTCGCCGATGAACGATGTAAATACCGTTTCATCCGTGGCTCAGGACGTGTGCGGGGAGCAAAACCGCACCCCGCAATAAAGCTCACATCCAACAGTAAGACAAACTCCCAGAGGAGAGAACACATCATGAGACAATCCCAGCTCAGCATACGTCACCGCGAGCTTGGCTCGAAGCTCGATGGCGACACCTGGAACGACATGCCGATGGCTTGGACCTACCACACTGATCCCCAGGATGAAATACTCGCAGTGCGGACGCGCGCCGGACTTTATGACTTCACCGGTCTTAACCTTGTCGATGTCAAAGGACCCGATGCGGAGACCACGATTGACAAGCTGGTGGCTATCGACGTTACCAAGCTGAAACCGGGCACCGCGCGCTTGGCGGCAGAGGTTGACGAGCATGGGGGGATTTGCGATGACATCATGGTCATCCGCTACGGTAAGGACGACTTCCGTCTGTCCCACGGCAGCGGCGCCACCCAGCGCAATCTCAAGACGTTGGCGGCGGGGAAAAACGTTTCCTGGGAGCAGAACCACGATGCGCACGTGCTCTGCTTTACGGGCCCGCGGGCGGCGAAGATCCTGGCCCCGCACGTCGCCTTCGACTTGAGCAAGATGAAGTATTTTCAGCACATCGACACGCAGTTGTTTGGCAAGGACGTGAAGATGTCGCGCTCCGGCTACTCGGGTGAGGACGGCGTCGAAATCTATTCCAGCTCGAAGGACATCATATATCTTTGGGACACCATTCTTGCCGTCGGTGCGCGTGACGACGTCATGCCGTGTTCGTGGACTTGCCTCGACATCGGCCGCGTTGAGGCGTACTTACTTTTCTATCCATTCGACATGCCCGAGGGCGACACCACGCCCTGGGAGGTCAACATGGGCTGGGCGGTTGATCTGGACAAGCCAGGGGACTATACCGGCAAAAAAGCGCTGCTGGGTGCCCGTGGCAAGGAGCGGTACAAGCAGGCCGGCATTTGCTGCAAGGCCGATCGCGCCATGGAGGAGGGTGCGAAGATCTACAAGGATGGCAAGGAGGTAGGCCTCGTGACGACCCCGATCTTCAGTCGTTACCTCATGCAATCGCTCGCCATGGTCCATCTCAAGCCTGATTGCACAGCGCTGGGAACGGTGTTGGAGGTGCGCGGCAAAGACGGCAATTACACGGGCATAGTCAGCCGCACGCCTTTCTACGACCCGCAGCGCATACGGACGCGTGCGTAGTACGATGGCCGCTGGCATTAGTGGTCAATGGGATATTCACTTCGAGCTTCGGGTCCGAACAGAGGAAGGTAATGGACCATGTTGATCACAGAAATTAAAAGCAAGCCGATCTACACCACCCTCAAGCCGGATGTGCGCGGGCGTTTCCACGTGCTGACCGGTCAGGGCAGCGGCGGTGACGCGTTATTGAGTGTCGCGAGCCAGATCTGGGAGTTCGCTCCCCACCTCCACATCGTCTACTCGACCGTATCCGAGTCCGGTGAAAATCATGCGCGCGCTCTTCAGGACTCCAAACTCGGTAAGGTCGAGATCCACGCGACTATTACGGGTGCGATCGCAGGCCTGGAGCGCACCCTGGCGGGTTGCGTCATGGGCACGCGTCTGTATGTAGCCGGATCCGAGAGTTTCATCGGCTCGGCGCTGCAGGTCGCGAACGCTTACAACCTCAGCGCCGACGAGGTCCAATGCCAGCACGTCGGCACCTCGGCCCGCCGCGTCTACTGCATTCATTGCCGCGGCTACAACGAGAACGTGACAACCAACATGGTGCAATGCCGCCGCTGCGGCCGCCAACTGTTGGTGCGCGACCACTATTCCAAGCGGCTCGCATCGTACATGGGTCTGATGATCGATGCGGAGGTACCGGGAGATTTGCCTCCCGTGGAGGAACTGTACCGATGAGACAAGCAGAAACCATTCCCGTCAAGGTCACGCGGGTCGAGCAATTGACACCCCTCATCAAGGAATTTCGTCTTTCACGGCGTAACGGTGACCTTTTGCCAGCCTTCTCAGGCGGCTGCCACGTTGTCGTGGTAATGCCCGGCGCTAAGCGTGCCATTCGCAACCCCTATTCGCTCATGAGTTCGCCCTACGAGCTCGATACGTACCGGATAGCCGTGCGTCGCATGGAGCAGTCGCGCGGCGGATCGGTGTTCATGCACGACCAGGTCAAGCCGGGCACTGAGCTGGACATCGCTTACCCAGTCAATCTGTTTCCCCTCTCCAAGTTCGCACGCCAGCACATCTTGATAGCGGGAGGCGTGGGCATTACACCGTTCGTTGGGATGATCCATGACCTGCACCACGGCGCTGTGCCCTTCGAGCTGCATTACGCGGTAGCGGGACGCGAGCATGCGACGATCGGCGAGAAGCTCAAGCGCGAAGACGGCGACGTGGTCAACATTTATGACGCGAGTGCGGGCGAGCGCATGAATTTTACAAAGATTCTGTCCGATCGCCCGCTCGGTACGCACGTCTACACATGCGGCCCGGCCGGCATGATTGAGGAGGTAGCGGAAACGGCGCGCTACCTGGGCTGGGCAGATAGCCATATTCACTGGGAACAGTTCAGCGCACCCCCGGTCGGCGAGCCGTTCGATGTCTACCTCGCGCACTCGAAAATCGAGGTACACGTGCCTGCGGAGCTTAGCCTTCTCGAGGCGATCGAGGTGGCCGGGGTCAACGCGCCATACCAGTGTCGCGGCGGCGTATGCGGAACGTGCGAAACAGATGTCATAGAGTGCGATGGCGAGATCTTGCACAACGATCACTACCTGTCGCACGAAGACAAGATCAGCGGCAAGAAGATCATGCCATGCATCTCGCGCGCCCGGTGCAGGCGTCTCGTATTGGATCGATAAACTTATGGAGGTCGTCACTATGCCAGCAGTTGCATTCAAGCCGGATGAGTCCTTCCGGGACAGCTACAAGTACAACAATTCGTCGCGCGCTATTCGAAGGTTCCCGTTCCCGTTCCCCGAGGATAGCTACATGTACTCCGTGAATATTGAGCCGCACGCACGTACGGCCCCGGGTACGGTTACCGAGTTCGATTTCGACATCGATGAGCACTACGTCGCGGAGTGCAAGGATCGGCGTATCACGCTCGAGCAAGATCCGGGGCGATGCCAAGTGCTCCCGCACCTGCGCGACGCAGAGTGGGACCTGGTGGAACTCCTGATGGAGCGCCTGTCGCGCGACTACCCCGAGTACTTCGAGCTGACGCAACAAGGTTCATCCTGGACCTGGAAGAACCGACCGCTCAACATCGAGCACTCGTTCACGTTCGGTGAGCCGTCCACCCTGCCTTATGGGCCTTTCGAGTACATCACGCGGCAGGCTCAGGGAGATTTCGTTCTCATAGACCAGCGCGACAACCAGCTCTACATGGACGGTGGCATGGTGACTACGCAGGCCGATTGGTCGCTCGACTTCGACCTCGGGATGAACTTCGTCGAGTGGCACGGTCCGGTACCGGTCGCGCACGAGCTTGGCGTGTTCGAGCGCGCACTCAAGTTCCTGTTGAACCTGCGCTACGGCCACCCCGTGCGGCGGCTCAACTGGACGATGACAATCAACCCGCGTCTGGATACCTCACCGGAGCACTACCACATATGGGGGCCCGACAGAACCAAGGTGACTGCAAACAACGCTGGCGATCTGGCCCACCTGCGCGTGGAACTGCAGACCTTGTACCGGCTGCCGCGCAGCAACGCGATACTGTTCGTGGTGCGATGCTACCTAATCAATATGAAGGAATTGGTCACTATCCCGAAATGGGGGCGGCGGATGCACCGAGTGCTTAAGAACCTGCATCCAGCACTGGTGGACTACAAAGGGCTGACGCGCTTCCGAGAGACGGTGGTGCAGTGGCTAGCGCCTTATGACGACGGCGCGCCCACTTCTTCAGGGACGGCGCCAGACTGATTTCATCCACTTCGCGCGTTCCTCGCCCGCCGTTTTTCCGGCTCCAGGGATCGGAAGGGTCTGTAGTTAAGGGCCATACTTTGGGGTGGCGGGTGCGAGATACGTAACTATCTTCGAGAAATACGACAACGGGAGGGCAACATGGCAACTGTAGCAGGTGTCACGACGGGTGCGGGGCAACCCCATACTCTACAAAGAAGAATCGATTGGACGGGCGCGTTCTGGGTCGCTAGCGGAGTCCCAGCCCTCGTTTTGTTTTCGATCGGCGGTATCGCGGCCACGGTCGGGTCACCCTCCTGGGTCGTATGGACCATCTCTGTCCTCTTCGGCTTCCTGCAAGCCTTCACTTACGCCGAAATCGCGGGCCTCTTCCCCGACAAGTCGGGCGGTGCTTCGGTTTACGGAGCTGCCGCCTGGATCCGCTACAGCAAGTACATTGCGCCCATCTCAGTATGGGCCAATTGGCTCGCTTGGTCGCCGGTGCTTGCGATAGGCTCCGGTCTCGCCGCCGGCTACATCCTGACTGCCCTGTTGCCAGCGGACTCCGTCATTCGCACGTGGGAGATCACGCTGCTGAACCTCGACGGTCTCAAGGAGGGGCTGCGAATTCGGATCAACTCGACCTTTATCGTTGGCGCCGGGATCTTGCTCCTGGTCTTTCTCGCCCAGCATCACGGGATCCTGCGTGCGGCGCGGATCACGACCGTCGTTGGCATCGCGGTTCTCGTGCCCTTGCTGATAGTAGGCATCGTGCCAATCTTCAACGGTCAGGTCTCATGGGACAACTTCCAACCGTTCGCCCCCCTCGCTTATGACGCCGAAGGCAACATTGCCGACAAGTCGCAGTGGGTGTGGGACCTGAACGGGTGGACCCTGTTCCTCGGCGGCCTCTTCATCGCGGCGTGGTCAGCTTACGCATTCGAGACTGCAATCTGCTACACGAGCGAGTTCATCAATCCGAAGGTTGACACCTTCAAGGCGATCTTCTACTCCGGCCTACTCTGCATCCTCGTGTACACCCTTGTACCGTTCACCTTTCAGGGTGCGCTCGGTGTCGAGGGCATGCTCGCGGAAGGCATCGTCGATGGTTCGGCCGTCGGCTCCACGATGGCCAAGATTGTGGGTGGCAGCGAGACTGGCTTAGTCTTCGGGGTGATGGTATTCATTCTGATTCTCGCGCTCATACTCGCCATCATGACCTCGATGGCAGGTTCTTCGCGGACCCTCTACCAGGGCTCCGTGGACGGGTGGCTGCCGAAGTACCTGTCGCATGCGAACCAGTGGGGCGCGCCGACCCGCGCGATGTGGACGGATCTGACGTTCAACCTCATCCTGCTGATGATGTCGGACTACCTGTTTGTCCTTGCGGTGTCGAACTCCTGCTATATCGTTTTCAACTTTCTCAACCTGAATGCCGGCTGGATACACCGCGTCGACAGCGGCCATGTCGCGCGTCCGTGGAAGGCGCCCAATTGGCTGCTCGGTGTTGGAGTCTTGCTGTCGTTTGTGAACATGGCGCTGCTCGGAGCAGGGGCGAACGTATGGGGTCCCGGGACGCTGATGACCGCATTGGTGTTCATCGCGGGAATCGTACCTGTGTTTCTCTACCGCCACCACGTCACAGATCGCGGAAGGTTCCCGGAGCATATGCTGGACGACCTCCTAATCCACTCGGAGGCCGAGTACAGAGCGACCAAGGCCGGCATCCTGCCTTACGTGACCCTCGCTGTCGGCGTTGCTGTCGCGATCACCGCGAATCAGATCTTCAGCCCCTGATATACTGGCTGCGTTCCATTCCTACCAGAGGGCGGTGCGACCCACCGCCCGTTTGTTCATTCAAGGTACTTCTGGGACATCACACTAGAGTAATAAAAGGCGACTAGCCATATATGCTGCGTCAATCTATTCTTGACCGCCTGCAACGCGGACTGACTGGAAGCAGCAAGGCGAAGGGTGGAATTACGTGAGGCTGCGGTAGCGTTACAGTCGTAACCAGCACGAGGAGGTCATCGCCACGCACGAAGGCGTATTTTATGAGTCTAAGACGTGACCTCGCTCAACAGTTGATGAGCCCTGAGGCAGAGTGTGGCGAGTGCCAAGCATGTTGACGTAGTTCAAGACAGCCAGGCATGGAACGGCTTACTATCGCACGGAGTTGCGGAAAGTCGGCCGCGCATCACCTAAGGAAGCTCTGAATAAGCCCATCCTGGACTTCTCAGAGCACGCAAAGCAAAAAGCGTGGTTTTTGCTTTGCTTCATCTTCAACGGCTTGCCGCCGTCGAAGATAGCGGCACATCCCTGTGCCGC
>JBQTIC010000070.1:0-33386 GCA_052388435.1 Chromatiales bacterium
TGCGGCACAGGGATGTGCCGCCATCTTCGAAGGCTGCAAGCCGTTGAAGATGAAGCAAAGCAAAAACCACGCTTTTTGCTTTGCGTGCTCTGAGAAGTCCAGGATGGGCTTATTCAGAGCTTCCTTAGTAATCCGAACCCGGCTACATATAGGCGGGCGACCAGGTCGGCTGCAGCGCGCCTCCGTGGCGCGCGGGCGAGCACGCCACAGTGGTAGCGGGCGGGGACAGAGATGTATCGTTCCGCGGTAGCCGCAGCGGTTTGAGTCACGCGTTAAAGTGATCTGTGGTTCGGAACAGTCAGTCAGCGTAGCGATAGGCCGACCAGCGACTGCGCGAGCGCAGCGCCCAGGCGCCTCGCCACCTTGTCCAGGTACGGCTGCCGCGGCGTGTAGTCGACGATGTCCTTCGCTTTGACCACCTCGCGAGCGACGTAGCCTGCGCTCCCCAGCGCATCCACCAGACCCATCTCCACGGCCTGAACCCCCGTCCATACCAGTCCGCTGTAAAGCTTCCCGTCCTCCTTCAGGCGGTCACGGCGGCCGCGCTTGACGGTATTGACGAACTGCTGATGAACCTCC
This sequence comes from Chromatiales bacterium, assembly GCA_052388435.1. Taxonomy (GTDB): domain Bacteria; phylum Pseudomonadota; class Gammaproteobacteria; order JAJPIJ01; family JAJPIJ01; genus JBQTIC01. Next base: position 580 of record JBQTIC010000070.1, read on the forward strand.
TTCAGCATTTCCCTGGCATGCTCCACATCGGTGGTCCTGACTGGTGAAAACGGGTCCAGGAAGCTTTTGTTCTCGCCGGCGGTAAGCAGCCGCCGCTCCACCCCTAGCTTTTCCATGCTGCCGACGAAGCCAAAGCCATCCATCAGCACCCCGATCGAGCCCACAATACTCGCCTTGTCGGCGTAGATCGCATCTGCGGCCGCGGCGATGTAGTAACCGCCCGACGCGCAGATGTCGGTGATCACCGCATAGACCTTTTTGTCGGGGTATTCTTCGCGCAGACGCACGATCTCATCACTGACGTAGCCGGCCTGCACCGGGCTGCCGCCCGGGCTGTTGATGCGCAGGATAATCGCTGCCGCGCGTTTATTCTCGAAGGCACCGCGGAGCGCGGTGACGATGTTGTCAGCGCTGGCCTCAGCGTCGTCAGCGATGATGCCGCGCACCTCAATGAGTGCCGTGTGCCTGGCCCCTGCCATGATGCCTCCCCCGAGGCCGGCAGGCCGATAGAGGATCAACAGGGCAACGAGGTAGCTGAAGCCCAGCAGCTTGAAGAAGATCCCCCAGCGTCGGGCGCGCCGCTGTTCCCGCAATACCTCATAGGCGAAGGTGTCGATGACACGCCGCTGCCAGTCTTCGTTCCCGCTGCCGGGGCGTGCGGACGGTTCGCGTGTCTGGTCGGGGGTGTTGGGAGGTTCTGTCATCGCGTCCGGCAGTAGCAGTCAACAGCTATTATCGCACGCCGTGGCCATCGCCAGGGACTCGACCACCGCGCCGAGTTCCTTGGGGAGCGGCGCCTCCACGACCAGCGGCGGCTCATTGTTGCCGCAAGGGATTTCGACGCGAGCGGCATGCAGGAACAGGCGGTGCAGTCCATGCCCGCGCATGCGTGCGGTGAAGGAGCGCTCGCCATACTTGCTATCCCCGGCAATAGGGAAACCGGTGCAGGCGGCGTGGACGCGGATCTGATGCGTGCGCCCGGTATCAGTCTCCGCTTCGAGCAGACACGCGGACGGGAACTGGCGCTTGAGCCGGAACCAGGTAACTGCCGGCTTGCCGTCAGGATCGACACGCACCATGCGCTCGCCTCCCTGCCGGCCGTTCTTCCGCAGCGCTTCGTCGACTCTTCGCTCACCGCCGCGCCATTGCCCCCTGGCGAGGAGGAGGTAGCGCTTGCCGATCCCTCCCGCACGCAGGGCGTCGTGCAACTGCCGCAAGGCGCGCATGCCCTTCGCGATGATGAGACAGCCCGAAGTGTCGCGGTCCAGTCGATGGACCAGTTCGAGGAATTCCGCCTCTGGCCGGGCGGCACGCAGGGTTTCGATAAGGCCAAATCGCAGTCCGGAGCCGCCGTGGACCGCCATGCCTGCCGGCTTGTTCACCACCAGCAGCCGCTCATCCTCGTATAGCACCATGGCGCGGAGATCCTCGGCATGCCGCGCGGAGAGCCTGCGTCCCGCCGTGGGCGCCTCGCTGCGCAGAGGGGGCAGGCGTAAAATGTCGTTCTGTTCGACGCGGACCTCGGGCCGGACCCGCCGCCCATTCAGGCGTACCTCACCGCGTCGCAACATGCGATAGATGTGACTCTTGGGCACATCGGCCAGCAACGAGTTAAGTAGATTGTCGATGCGCCGGCCAGCGTGGCCCTCGTCGACACGCACATAACTCACTTGGCCGGGACGTACCGTGGTGTTTGCGGGTGGAGGCCTGGCTGTCACTTTTATTGCCGGTGGCGGCCTTCGCTGCTATAGTGTGCAAAACGTATTAAGGTTGACATTGTACCGCTAAGTTTTGGTTTTTTATCGAGTTTGTAACCAATGCACCAATCCCGCCGCAACTGTGGCGCGCTGGGTGTGTACTCCATGGCAGGCGCCGTCAACGGCACCTGGATCCGGTCAGGGCCTCCACTGCCTGTAAGCGAGAATTAGAGAGCGTCGCACCAAAAAGCGGCGCGGTTGAGACGTTCCTCCTGTTGCGACTCGCGTTGCATCACGACAGGTATATTGCAACGCGTGAGCTGCCGGGTCACCCCGGCCTCACTGCCGCCCAGGGGAACCGACAGGATAGTCGCAATGAAAAGAATGCTCATTAACGCAACTCACCCAGAAGAGTTGCGGGTTGCGCTCGTAGACGGGCAGAGACTCTACGATCTGGACATCGAGTCTACCGGCCGCGAGCAACGCAAGTCCAACATCTACAAAGGCCGCATCATCCGTCTCGAGCCAAGCCTGGAGGCGGCGTTCGTCGACTACGGCGCGGAGCGACACGGCTTCCTCCCCCTGAAGGAGGTCGCGCGCTCCTACTTTGCCGAGGCGCCCCCCGGCGGCGGCCGCCTCAACATTAAAGAGATGTTGCGCGAGGGCCAGGAGCTGGTCGTCCAGGTCGAGAAGGACGAACGCGGCAACAAAGGCGCGGCCCTGACCACCTTTGTCAGCCTGCCAGGGCGCTATTTGGTGCTGATGCCCAACAACCCGCGCGCGGGCGGGGTATCGCGGCAGATCGAGGGCGCGGACCGCGATGAGGCCCGCGACGCGATGAGCTCGCTGAACGTGCCGGACGGGATGGGACTCATCCTGCGCACTGCCGGGGTTGGCAAAGCCACCGAGGAGCTGCAGTGGGATCTTGATTATCTCCTCAAGCTCTGGAAGGCCATCGACGAGGCCTCGCGTGAGCGGCCGGCGCCGTTCCTCATCTACCAGGACCGCGACGTCATCATCCGCGCCATCCGCGACTATTTGCGCAGCGATATCGGCGAGATCCTGGTCGACGATAAGGCCCTCCATGAGAAGGCCAGCGAGTTCATGCAGCAGGTCATACCCCAGCACCTGCGCAAGCTCAAGTACTATCACGACAGCATCCCGCTCTTTACCCGCTACCAGATCGAGAGCCAGATCGAGTCGGCGTTTGACCGTGAAGTGACCCTGCCATCGGGGGGCGCCGTCGTTATCGAACCGACCGAGGCGCTCATCACCATCGACGTCAACTCTTCGAAGGCCACCCGCGGTGGTGACATCGAGGAAACCGCGCTCAACACCAACATCGAGGCGGCTGACGAGATCGCCCTGCAGCTGCGGCTGCGCGACTTGGGCGGGCTCATCGTCATCGATTTCATTGACATGATGAGCCAGAAGAATCAGCGCGGCGTCGAGAACCGCCTGCGCGAGGCGCTGCGCGTGGACCGCGCACGGGTGCAGGTGGGAAAGATTTCGCGCTTCGGGCTGCTGGAGATGTCCCGCCAGCGACTGCGTCCGTCGCTGGTTGAGTTCAGTCACATCGTCTGCCCGCGTTGTAGCGGGAACGGCGCGATCCGCGGCGTGGAGTCACTGTCGCTGTCGATCCTGCGGCTTGTCGAGGAAGAGGCGATGAAGGAGTCGACCGCAAAGGTGGTTGTGCAGGTGCCGGTGGACGCAGCAACATTCCTGCTGAACGAAAAACGCCGCGAGATCTGGCGAATCGAAGATCGCCACAGCGTTTCCGTGATCGTCGTCCCCAACATAAACCTGGAGACACCTCACTACCAGGTGCAGCGCATTCGCGAGCAGGAAGCGGTCGGCACCGCTGCCCAGCAGAGCAGCTACCGGCTGGTGACCATCCCTGAAGGGACGGACACGGAAGTCGTCGCACCGCCGAAGGTGGTCACGGAGGAGCCGGTCGTGAAGGACGTTTTCCGGCAGGTGTCTGCTCCGCCGATAACGGCCGAACCTGCGGTGACCAAGCGTCCCGGGCTGATTAAGCGGCTGGTCTCGCTGCTCTTCCGCGAAAAGGACAAGGAGACCGGGCCTGCGCAGCCGCCTGCGCGCGTACCACGCGGCCCCCGCGGGGGACCAGGACGATTCGAGCCACGACGTAGTCCCGGCTACGGACAACGCGACCGTCGCGAGCGGCGCCGGGACCACCCGCGCGGCGGCGATGAGCCGCGACGTGACCCCCGGCCGCTTCCAGTCGTGAAAGCCGACCTCACAGAGCAGCCAGGCGAGAACCAGGGCGCGGGTTCCGGGCAGGAAGAGCGGCGCATGGGTGGTCGACGCGGGCGGCGGGGTGGCCGCAATATGAACCGCCGTCGCCGGCGCGAGGGCGAGCGCACCTATGCTGGTCCGGCAGGCTCGGAGGCAGACTCGCGCGAGGAAAATGCCGTCGACCGATCGACTGGCGCGGGCGATCTCCCTCCCGCTCCGGTTGCATCGGGAGAACGCAGTGACTGGACTGTGCCCGAGGCTGGGGATACCACCCCCTCCACCGGGGCGGAGCTTGCTTCTGCTCCTCCCGCACAAGAACCGCGAGCGACGCCCCGACCACAGGAAGAGTCCGCCATGGCACCTGGGCGCTCTGGCGACGAAGAAGTAGACAGGCGTGCCGCATCGCCTGCAGAAATCCCCGGATCAGGCAACACACCGCCGCGCTGAATCAGGGGCCGGCGGACCGTGTCTCAGTGTTCGCGCGTGGCAAGGAACCGGATGTCGGGCCAGCGCTCGATTGTGAGGGTGAGGTTTACCCGCGTCGGCGCCAGGTAGGCAAGATTGCCGGCGCTGTCCTTGGCGAGACTGGCATGGCACCTCTCCCTGAACTGCTTCAGTTGCGCGCCATCGGCACACGCAATCCAGCGCGCCGCGTAAATCCCTACGGGCTCGAAAGCGCACTCCACGCCGTACTCGTGCCTCAGGCGCCAGGCGACGACGTCGAACTGCAGCGTGCCGACCGCGCCAAGTATGCGATCATTGTTGCTGAGCGGGCGGAAAACCTGGGTGGCGCCCTCCTCGCTTAATTGCACCAGCCCCTTGTGCAGGGCTTTCATGCGCAGCGGGTCCCGCAGCAACACGCGCCGGAACAGTTCGGGCGCGAAATACGGGATGCCGGTGAACCTGAGCGCCTCTCCTTGCGAGAAGGTGTCACCGATTTGGATGGTGCCGTGATTGTGGATACCGATGATATCGCCCGGCCACCCCGCATCCGCCTGGTCCCGATCCTGCGCCATGAAGCGCAAGGCACCGTTGACGGCAAAGTCACGTCCGGTGCGCACCTGCCGCAGGCGCATGCCTCCCGCGTAGCGACCCGAGCAGATGCGCAGAAACGCGACGCGGTCGTGGTGGGCAGGGTCCATGTTCGCCTGGATCTTGAACACGAACCCGGTGAAAAACTCCTCCTGCGGCAGGACACGGCGCTCGATCGCGTCGCGTGGCCGGGGCGGTGGGGCGTGCGCGACGAAATAATCCAACAGTTCGCGGACGCCGAAGCTGTTCAACGCCGACCCGAATAGCACTGGCGTCAGCTTGCCGGCGAGAAACGCTTCGGGGTCAGGCTCATGCCCCGCGCCGCTGACGAGATCCGCGCTCTCGCGGAAATGCACCAGTTGCGGACCCAGGGCCTCGATGACTGCCGGATCGTCAAGATCGCGATGCACGTCGCCCTCACCTGAGCCGTCCTCGCTGCGGGATCGATACAGCCGCAGGTACTGCTCCATGAAATGGTAAACACCGCGGAACCGTGATCCCGAGCCGATGGGCCAGGTCACGGCGGCACAATGGATGCCCAGCACACGTTCAATCTCGTCCATCAGCTCCAGCGGGTCGCGGCTCTCGCGGTCCAGTTTGTTGACAAAGGTAATGATGGGTGTGTCGCGCAGGCGACATACCTCCATCAGCTTGATGGTGCGCTCCTCCACGCCCCTGGCGGCATCGATCACCATTAACGCCGCGTCCACGGCCGTCAGAGTGCGGTAGGTATCCTCGGAGAAATCCTGGTGACCCGGTGTGTCGAGGAGGTTGATCACGCGGTCGCGGTAACGAAACTGCATCACCGAGGAGGTGACCGAGATCCCGCGCTCTCTCTCGATCTCCATCCAGTCCGAGGTCGCGTGGCGCGTACCCTTCCTGCCCTTCACGACACCCGCTGTCTGGATCGCCCCACCGAGCAGCAGGAGCTTCTCCGTCAGCGTGGTCTTGCCGGCGTCAGGGTGCGAAATGATCGCAAAGGTGCGCCGGCGGGCAACTTCGTGAGCAAGTTCCGACATCGCAGGCATCGCGCAGTACGGATGGCTCAACTTCGCTCGAGCGTAACCATGGCGATGGCGTAATCGCCCTCGTCGGTCAGGCTGACCCGGCTGCTGGTTATCCCCAGGCGCCGGATGAGCCGCAGCGTGTGTCCGGCGAAGCTGAGCAGGGGTTTGCCGCGCTTGTCATTGACGACCACGATGTCCCGGGGAAAGACACCGCGGCTGAAACCCGTCCCCAGCGCCTTGGCAGCCGCCTCCTTGGCCGCGAACCGCTGCGCGAGGAAGCGCGGCTGGCGCACGCACGCAGCGAACGCATTGAGTTCCGCATCGTTCAGGATGCGACGCGGAAGACGAACCCCGAAGCGCCGGAATCCGTCCGTCATCCGCGACACCCGCACCATATCCACGCCGATGCCGTAGATCACTGCCGCGCCTTCAGCATGAGCAGCTTCATTTCGCGCACCGCTTCGTCCATACCGGTGAGCACCGCGCGCGCAATAATGGCGTGACCGATGTTGAGTTCGCAAACCTCCGGTATGGCGGCCACCTCACGGACGTTGACGTAGTTGAGCCCATGACCGGCATTAACCTGCAGTCCGCAGGCATGCGCGTGCTGTGCCGCGCCGATAAGCCGCTGCAACTCGGCGGCACGCCGCGCGCCGCGGCCGTCAGCATAATGGCCGGTGTGCAGCTCGATGACTGGGGCGCCGCACTCAGCGGCCGCCTCGATCTGCTTTTTTGCCGCGTCGATGAACAACGATACACGGATCCCTTTGTCCGCCAGCCGCGCGCATGCGGAACGCAGCCCCTTCCTCTGCGCGAATACATCGAGTCCGCCTTCCGTAGTCAGCTCCTGGCGGCGTTCGGGGACAAGGCAGCAGTCCAACGGCCGAAGTTGCCGTGCCAGCAGGATCATCTGCTCCGTGGCTGCCATTTCCAGGTTCAGGCGAGTCTGCACGACGTCGAGCAGCATGCGCACATCGCGGTCCTGGATGTGTCGGCGGTCCTCGCGCAGATGCACGGTGATGCTGTCGGCGCCGGCGCGTTCCGCGAGCAGTGCCGCGTCAACGGGGTCGGGATAGCGCGTCCGCCGCGCCTGCCGCAACGTGGCGATGTGGTCGATGTTGACGCCAAGGAAGATCGGATCACGGGACATCTGCAGGCACCGTACTCGGACAGGCTATGATCTGCGGTCAAAAAAATGAGCGCGAATTGTAGCAGGCCAGGTGCCGCAACGCAGAGCCAGCTCAGTACGACTCGAACCAGGAGCGACTCGCCAGCGGCTTCTCGCCAATGTGGATGCGCAACAGTGCCCGCATGAGGCGCTTCGCCTCCGCGAGCACCGTCGCATCCGCGAACCGCTCGTTTGCCAGTCCCATGAGTGCCGCTCCGGAGACGGGGACGGACTCCATAGACGCCGCTTCACCTCTGATCGGTCCCTGTCCGGGCTGATAGTGATAGCGGCCCTCGGCCTCGATGGGCTCACCGGAAGCAACGTCGTGATCGAGAATCAGTCCGTAGCCCAGCCCCTGCAGCAACCGTTTCTCGAATGTGCGCAGGATGGCTTCGACGCCCGCAGGTGGACGACCGAGCGCATGAATAGCCTTGTCGTAGTCGTTGTAAATCTCGGGGTGGGGGTCGTGCCTGGGCACGGCGCGCAGAATGAGTTCATTGAGGTAGAAGCCGCACAGCAACGCCTGTCCCTCACGCAACAGCGCCGGCCCCGCCGCCTCGCACCTGCCCAGCGTCCCGAGTTCTCCGCCCCGTTCAGTCCACGACAGCAGCAGCGACCGGAACGGCTGCATGTGTGCGCCGGAATCTGATGTTCGGCGCAACACGCCCTTCGCGATCAGGGCGACGCGCCCGTGCTGCGCCGAGAACACCTCCAGCAGCAGGCTGGTTTCGCGGTGACTGCGACGATGCAGCAGATAGCACGGTTGGAGTTCGACCCGCAAGCGTGTACTTCGTATGAGGGCAGCGAACCGCCCGCCCTGCCTACGCCGAACCTTCCAGGTTCAGCTGGCGCAACAGGGCGGCATCGTCGGCCCAGTTTTCCTTCACCTTGACCCAGGTCCGCAAATATACCTGTTTGCCAAGGAAGTGCTCGATGTCGCGCCGAGCCAGCTCGCCAATGCGCTTGAGCGTTCTGCCTTTCTCGCCGATGACGATCGGCTTCTGGCCCTGCCGTTCGACCCAGATGATCGCCGAGATGCGGACGATGGCGGCCTGCTCGGCAAATTCGTCGATGACCACGCTGGTGCTGTAGGGCAGCTCCTCCCCAAGCATGCGCACCAGCTTCTCGCGTATGAACTCCGCGGCAAAGTAGCGCTCATTGCGATCGGAGAGCTGGTCGTCGGGAAACAGATGCGCCCTTTCCGGAAGATGGGTCTGGATACATCGCTCCAGGGCCTCGAGGTTGGCGCCGGATAGGGCTGAGACCGGCACCACGTCTGCGAACTTGCCGGCGGCAGCCTTGCTCTGCAGATCTGGCAACAGTTCTTGTCTGTCCGCCACTCGATCAACCTTGTTGACCACCAGGATGAGGGACGTGGACATTGCCTCGAGCTGCGCCAGCACGTAGGTATCGTCGTCGAACCAGCGCATGGCTTCGACGACGAACAGGATGACGTCCACGTCCCGCAGCGCAGCCAGCACTTCGCGATTCATCAGGCGATTCAGTGCCCGGGGGGTGCGCATCTGCAAACCGGGCGTATCCACGTAGATGATCTGAACGGCACCCTGCGTCATGATCCCGAGCAGACGATTGCGCGTGGTCTGCGGCTTGCGCGAAGTGATGCTGAGCTTGCGACCGACCAGCTGATTGAGCAGTGTTGACTTGCCGACGTTGGGCCGGCCAGTGATGGTCACCGTGCCACAGTGCCGCACCGATGTCAGGCCTTCAGGGCAGCGTCCCGCAGCAGGGCCAGGGCCGCGGTGGCGGCGTTCTGCTCGGCGAGTCGGCGGCTGCGCCCTTCGCCGCGCACGGGTGCCATCACTCCGGCCAGCTCGCACTCAACCGTAAAGTGCCGGTTGTGCGGCTCGCCTTCCACCTTGACCGTACGGTAGGCGGGCAGCGCGAGATGCCGAGCCTGCAGCCATTCCTGGAGATCAGTCTTCGGGTCCTTCTTCAACTCCTCCAGAGACAGCCGCCGCAGCGACTCGTCGAAGAGCGCGACCACGCGCCGCCGGCACGCCTCGAAGCCGCCGTCGAGATAGATGGCGCCGATGATCGCCTCGAGCGCGTTGGCGAGTATGGATGCGCGGCGGAAGCCGCCACTCTTGAGCTCTCCCTCTCCGAGCTGCAGGCTGGCCCCAATCTCCAGCCGCTGTGCCAACTCGACGAGGCTCTCCTCGCGGACCAGAGTCGCGCGCAGGCGTGTCAGCTGCCCTTCATCTGCAGCAGGAAAACGCCGATAGAGTTCCCCGGCGATGACCACTCCGAGCAACGCGTCGCCGAGGAATTCCAGCCGTTCGTTGTGGCGACGCCGGGCGCTGCGGTGGGTGAGCGCCTGCTCGAGCAGGGCCGGTTCATCAAACCGGTATTCCAGCAGCCGCATCAGCTTGTCAGCCTGGTCGGATACCACGCCGCCATTCAGCGGGAAGCCTGTAGCTGTCGCTCCTCTCACAGGGGTGCGTAGGGAGGGAGATCCATGTGCTCGTTCACCTTAAGGACGAGGTCGAGGTCGGCCACGAACGGTGCCCGTATTTCGTAGACCATGCTCATGGTGCGATTCGGGTTCTCTTTGTTCTTTGTAACCTTGAAGACCTTCTTCAAGTCATCCGGCGTCGAGAAGCGATCCACATCCTCGATTTCGAAGTGCTTCAACAGTCGATTCTTAATTTCGAATTCGTCGATCTGCCTGGCGTCAATTGCGGCCGTGATCACCTTCATCGACTTCACGACCTTGAATTTCTCCATGTAGAGCGGGAACACCTTGATGATGACCAGGGCGGCGATACCGATGAGCACAGAGTAGAACAGCAGCTCCCAGATGCTCAGGCCGCGTTGACGGGATAGAGTGCTCATTACATTCCTCCGGGGCTGCGGGTTGCTCAATGTATGCTCTGACCGAGCCGTTGCCAGTCAATGAAGCTGTTGTCGTTCTTGAGGTCGAAGTTCATCCATATCATAAATGCCCTCCCGATGAGATTCTCATCGGGGACAAAACCCCAGTAACGGCTGTCCCTACTATTATCACGATTGTCCCCCATAACGAAATAGTGGCCTTCCGGAACAACCTCCTCGCCGTCAACGGCTGGGGCGTCGGGATTAATGAGTATGCGATGCGAGCAGCCGGGGAGATGTTCGACCCGGACGGCATCGCCGGTCTGCTCCGCCCCTGTACCCACCCCCACGTAAGCGCCGGCCGCCTCCTGCTCCATTATCTTGCCGTTCACATAGAGTCTCTTGTTGCGATAGGCGACACGCTCGCCGGGTAGGCCAACCACGCGTTTTATAAAGGGTACGGAGGGGTCCTGAGGGTAGCGGAACACGATGATGTCGCCACGCCGCGGTGAGCCCAGTTCCCAGAACTTGGTGTTGAGAACAGGCAGGCGCAGCCCGTAGCGGTACTTGTTCACCAGGATGAAGTCGCCGACCAGCAGCGTCGGCATCATGGAGCCGGATGGGATGCGGAAGGGCTCGATGAGAAAGGAGCGCAGCAGCAGAACGAGGAGGAAAATGGGGAAGAACGATCGAGCATAGTCAACGATGACGGGTTCGCGCACCGAAGACTCGACCGTGCGGTCCTCGGCGCTCCCTTGTGTGGCACGCACGGCCTGGCGCCGGCGAGGGGCTATCACCCAGGCGTCGAAGGCCCAGATCGCCCCGCTCAATACTGTCAAAATAACCAACAGCAGCGCAAAGTCGATATTCATTTTTCCTTGCCTATGCTGAGCACGGCCATGAAGGCCTCCTGGGGGATTTCCACGGCGCCGAACTGCTTCATGCGTTTCTTGCCTTCCTTCTGCTTCTCGAGCAGCTTGCGCTTGCGCGTCACATCGCCGCCATAGCACTTGGCGAGCACGTTCTTGCGCATTGCCCGTACGGTCTCGCGCGCGATGATGTGGGAGCCTATGGCCGCCTGGATAGCCACCTCAAACATCTGACGCGGAATGATCTCCTTCATCTTCTCCGCCAGCTCGCGGCCATGCCGCGGCGCCCGGTCCTGGTGGACGATACTCGACAGCGCATCCACGCGCTCCCCGTTTATCAGGATGTCCAGCTTGACCAGCCGGGCGAACTGATAACGGCGGAAGGTATAGTCCATCGAGGCATAGCCACGGGTGACCGACTTCAGGCGATCGAAGAAATCCAGGACCATCTCGCTGAGCGGCATCTCGTAGCTTACCGCCACCTGCCCACCCAGATACTGCAGTCGTTGCTGCGCAGCGCGGCGTTCGGCGCAAAGGGTGATGACGCTGCCCAGGTACTGGTGCGGGACGAGTATGTCAGCCTGGATGATGGGCTCGCGGATCTCGGCAATCGCGCCGACCGGCGGGAGCTGCGCCGGATTGTCGATGTGCAGCACCTCGCCCGAGCTGGTCAGCACCTCGTAGACGACAGTCGGGGCCGTGGTGATGAGGTTGAGGTTGTACTCCCGCTCCAGACGTTCCTGCACAATCTCCATATGCAGCAGCCCTAGGAAGCCGCAGCGGAAGCCGAAACCGAGCGACTGGGAGGTCTCCGGCTCGTAGTGCAGGGCCGCGTCGTTGAGACGGAGCCTTGCCAGCGCCTCGCGAAAGGCCTCGTAGTCGGCCGGGTCGACAGGATACATGCCTGCGAACACATTCGGCTTGATCTGCTTGAAGCCCGGCAGTGGGGCGGCGGCCGGGCGCACCGCACCGGTGAACGTGTCGCCGACCGGTGCCCCGTCGACGTCCTTGATGCCGGCGATCACCCAGCCCACCTCGCCAGTCCTGAGCTGTTCCCGATCGATCTTCTTCGGGGTGGAAATCCCGACACGGTCGACTTCGAAATCGCGGCCCGTCGACATCACGCGGATTTTGCTCCCCACGCGCAGGCTGCCATCGAACACTCGCACCAGCGACACCACCCCGAGATAGTTGTCGAACCAGGAGTCGATGATGAGCGCCTTGAGGGGCGCCGCTGGGGCGCCCTGCGGGGGCGGGATGCGGCGGAGCACCGCCTCGATGAGATCCCTGACGCCGGTGCCGAATTTGGCGCTGACCCGCACCGCATCGTCCGCCTCGATTCCGATGATCTCTTCTATCTCCCTTACCACCCGGTCGGGGTCGGCGGTGGGCAGATCGATCTTGTTCAGAACAGGTACGATGGTCAGTTCCTGATCCACCGCCGTGTGACAGTTCGCCACGGACTGGGCCTCCACGCCTTGGGCGGCATCCACCACAAGCAACGCGCCCTCGCAGGCGGCGAGCGAGCGCGACACCTCGTAGGAAAAGTCAACATGCCCCGGCGTGTCGATGAAATTGAGCTGATAGCTGTGGCCGTCGTTCGCCTTGTAATCGAGGGTAACGCTCTGCGCCTTGATGGTGATGCCGCGTTCGCGTTCCAGATCCATGGAATCGAGCACCTGCTCCCCCATTTCACGCTGGCTCAAACCGCCGCAAATCTCGATCAGCCGGTCGGCGAGCGTGGATTTCCCGTGGTCGATGTGCGCGATGATGGAAAAATTGCGAATATGATCCATGCTTTAACGGCTCGTAGCGTCCGCGACGGAACTGGAAATGTGGATTGTTCGCGGGCTGAGCCGTCCAGGCGAGAATCGCCACGACTAGCCGGCCGGCGCAGATTCTAGCCGAGTTGGTGGCTGGCTCAAATACTGCCGCACGGCAGCCTCACCGAGATGGCCGCGACAGATCGCGCGCGCCTACCAGCAGGACGGAGATCACATCACCGTAGGCATCTTCGAGCTACGGCGCACTGTCGACGTCGACCACATCGAGCTTGAACTGGTGATCCCGCTGGAGGCGGCGCAATGCCTTCACCCTGTCATCACACAGATGACACAGTCATGCCGCCACAGCGGAGTGAGTCGAACCGTCACTCCTTCGCGCCGTGGGGCGGAACCTTCATCGCCAGGAATACCGGGCCACCGCGACGCTGGATCAGAATGGGCACCGACTTGCTCTCCGGGAGTTTGGCAATGATGTCCTTCAATTGTCTTGCGCTTTCGACTTTTTCGTCGTCAACCATCAGGATCACGTCACCCTCGCGCAGGCCCGCCTTATACGCGGGTCCCGGTTCGACCTTAGTAACGATGACGCCGCGGTCCTCGACCTCCAGCTCTTCGCGTTGCTGCCGAGTTAGGTCCTGCACCGTAAGCTTCAATTGATCATCACGGCTGCCCTTCGGCTCGACTTCCCCGAGGGTTGGCGCGAGTTCCTCTTCCCTCGGCAACTCGGCGATCTCGACCTGGACGGCTTCCTTCTTTCCATCGCGAAGCACGGTCACCGGCACCTTTTCGCCGATCTCGGCGCCGCCGACCATCGGCGGGAGATCGGCCGAGCTGTCGATGACCGTGCCCTTGAACTCGACGACCACGTCGCCAGCCTGGATGCCGGCTTTTGCGGCCGGCCCGTCCGGGACCACCTTGGAAACGAGCGCGCCGTGCGGCTTGTCCATGCCGAATGATTCGGCGAGATCCTGTGTCACGTCCTGGATCAGCACACCGAGCCAGCCGCGCGTGACGGCGCCCTTCTCGCGCAGTTGCTGGTAGACGTTCATCACCACTTCGATCGGGATCGCGAAAGAAAGCCCCATGAAGCCGCCGGTACGGCTGAAAATCTGGGAGTTCACGCCGACCACTTCGCCGTCGAGGTTGAACAGAGGGCCGCCGGAATTGCCGGGGTTGATCGCGACATCGGTCTGGATGAATGGCGTGTAATTTTCGTTGGGCAGGCTGCGTCCCTTGGCGCTGACGATACCGGCGGTCGCGGAATGGTCGAAACCGAAAGGCGAACCAATGGCAAGTACCCATTCGCCGACCTTCAGGTCGGTGGAGTTTCCCACTTTCACCGTAGGAAGATTGTCGGCCTCGATCTTGAGCACGGCGAGGTCGCTGCGCCGGTCGGTGCCGACGAGCGTGGCCTTGAACTCGCGGCGGTCGCTCAAGCGCACGACGATCTCTTCGGCATCCCGCACCACATGACTGTTGGTCACGACGTAACCGTCGCGGGAGATGATGAAGCCCGACCCCAGCGATTGGCTCGGTTCGTCGCTTCCGAAGCCGCCCTCACCCTCGAAAAACTTCCTGAGCAAATCGTGCAGCGGGCTGTCCTCCGGGAGGTCGGGGATTTGCAAGTCTTTTGGTATGCCCGGCGGGCGACGCGGCTTCGTCGAGGTCGTGCCGATGTTGACGACGGCCGGTCCGAAATCCTCCACGAGCTGCGTGAACTCCGGCAGCGTGCGGGCGTGGGCCGGCACGCTCGAGCAAAGCGTCAGCACCGTCACTGCGGCGACCATCACCAACTTGTGAATGTACGGCATCTCCACTCCTCGCGATCGATCAGTGAGTGACTTACGGCAGTGCGCAATGCCTAGGGGGGTGAGGTATATACCACGGAGGAAGCCACTTGGCGAACCGTCAGCGGCGGCACCTCCCCCACGACGGTGACCTGATAGTCATTGTTCGTCGTGGTACTGTACGCGGTGACGGCGCCCATCCTGGAGAATCCCTTTAGCGGGCTGGTGTGGCCGCGCAGCTTTTCAACGAAGACCGATATCATGGCGAGCCCGTCGGAATACACGATGTGCTCAACCGGCTCGGCGCTGGTCGACAGCCGCTGCACCTGATGTTCGCGCAGTGAGAATCCCTCCGGCACCCAGCGCACCTTCCAGTTCTCGGGGGCCACCGCCGGACCGGTCACCGCCGCTGCAGTGGCGCCCTTGCCGTACCAGGTAAACGCCTCCCCGTCTATGGACGGTCGCAGCAGATCATCAGGGATATGTTCTGAAAGCGACAGTTGCGTGAAGAGGATCTGCTCCAGCGCCACGCCGAGGCTGTTGATCACCTCTGAGCGCAGCAGCAGATGGTTCTGCGCATCGATCCAGAACCGGTAGCCGTAGCGAAAGGCGGTGCGCGGCACGATGCCGATGATCCATGCCTGGCGGTCGGCCGTGCGGTCGCGCCCCAGGAGCACAAACCGGTAGTACTCGGCAATCTCGGATGTCGGTTGGTTGATAATGGGCAGCAGCTTCCGGGGCCTGCTTCGTTCCACCAGCACGGATCTGTTATCCGTATAAATGCAGGTCACCGTTTCGTTATTGCGAATGACCTCGCGCGCCGGCCCGGAGAGGGAGATCAAACGCTCCTGCTCGCCATGGTCGTCGACGCGATGGATGATGCGCATGCTGTCGGTATGATTGCCGCGGTTATAGACGAACACGCCGTCATAGCTGCGAGTGCGGGTTGCCGCGGCCATCTTCTCGAACAGCGCCTGGGCGGTGGCCGCCTCGTCGGCGGCGGCCGCGACGCCAGCCATCGCCCAACACAAAAGCACCGCACCCCAGGGTCGGGTGCGGCGACAGTCATTCCGCGGCAATGCCATCCGGCTACTGACTCTGCTCGTAGCCGACCACCTTCACATACGGCAGCATGCCCGGACCGGCAAGCATCGCCCGTTGTTCGCTGTAATTGACGAGATAACTGTTCAGCCTCGACCAGGACGGCGACGCCGCTGCAGCTGTGGTGGTCGGGTAGAGTTCCTCGAGCTGCGGCCAGTCAACCACCGAGGTCGAGATGGCGGGCTGCGCCGGTGCCTGCATGGGCTGGGCGACCACTGTGAGCACCGGGGGTGTGACGGCTGCGACCTGCGCGGGCAGCGCGGCAGGCGACTGTGGGGAATCGCCAAGGCGCTGCACGCCCAGCACTGCCACCATGGCGACCGACGCGGCGATCGCGAGGCCAGCCGCCGGCTTGAGCCATTTCCTGTGACCGACCGCCGGCGCCAGGACGGCAGGTTCGCGGGTAATCGCGTCTTGCACCCGCGCCGTAAAATCGCTCCGCCTGTAGCGCGGCAGTTCGCCGCGCATGGCATCACCGATGAAGTGGTAACGCGTCCAGACGCCGCGCGCCGTCTCCTCCGCGAGCACGCGGTCGATGACGCCTCTCGCCTCCATCTGCGTACACTCGCCGTCGATGAATGCGGAAACCTTCTGCAACTGTTCGTCTATCATAAGCAGCCTACTCCAGTAGCGGTCGTAACTGGTGGTCAATGGCCTCGCGGGCCCGGAAGATGCGGGAGCGGACGGTGCCGATAGGGCATTCCATCACCTCCGCGATCTGCTCATAACTCCATCCTTCCATTTCACGCAGAGTGATCGCCGTGCGCAGATCCTCCGGCAGTCTCTCTATCGTCCTGAACACCGTATCCCTGATTTCCTCCGTCAGCAGCAGGTTTTCCGGGGTTTCGATTTCCCGCTGCATCTCCTCAAGCTTTATCTCCTCATCCCCGCCATTGGTCGGCAACTCCGCCTCCGGGGGCCGGCGCGACAGGGTCAGCAAGTGATTCTTCGCCGTGTTGATGGCGATGCGGTACAACCAGGTGTAGAACGCGCTGTCGCCGCGAAAGCTGGGCAACGCCCGGTACGCTTTGAGGAACGACTCCTGCGCCACGTCCAGCGCCTCGCTCGGATCGCGGATGTAACGCGACACAAGCTTGACGATCTTGTGTTGGTATTTGAGCACCAGCAGGTCAAAGGCTTTTTTGTCACCGCGCTGCACCCTCTCAACCAACGGTCTGTCAGCGCCGCTGTCGCCCATCCGGGCACCCTCCTAGTATCATCAGCGCAGCGCTCACAATTCCTACAGCCGTAGACCGTCGAAGGATAAGATAGGTTCCGCCCGCCAAAGCCGGTTGTCCCAAGCGCAACCGCGCGATAAACCCAAGATTATCAACCAATCCCGGATGAACCATCAATACGATTTCGACGTGCTGGTGATAGGCAGCGGCGCCGCGGGCTTAAGCGTTGCGCTGCGGCTGGCAGAGACGCTCAAGGTGGCCGTCATCTCCAAGAGCAGGCTCACTGAGAGTAACACGCTGTACGCCCAGGGCGGCATCTCGGCGGTCCTCGACAAGGAGGATTCCGTCGCCTCGCACGTGGAAGACACCTTGGACGCAGGTGCCGGCTTGTGCGACCGGGAGATCGTTCAGTTCATCCTCGAGCAGGGCTACGACTGTATCGGCTGGCTCAGGGACCTCGGCGCCCCGTTTACCATGCATACGGATGCGGAGGGGCGCGCCGAGTTTCACCTCACCCGGGAGGGTGGCCACAGCCACCGGCGGGTGGTACATGCCGCTGACGCTACCGGGCTCGCCGTGGAGACAACCCTGGAGCAACACGCGCGCGCCCAGCCCAATATAACCCTGTTCGAGCAGCACCTGGGCTTTGACCTGATTACCGCGGTCAAGCTCGGCATGGGCTACCAGCGTTGTCTCGGCGTTTACGTCTACAACCGCACGCGCCAACGCGTGGAAACCTTCGGTGCCCGGTGCGTCGTCCTCGCGACAGGCGGGGCTGGCAAGGTGTACCTCTACACCAGCAACCCGGACGTGGCGACCGGCGATGGGATCGCCATGGCCTGGCGCGCTGGCTGCCGGGTGGCGAACATGGAATTCATTCAATTCCACCCCACCTGTCTGTTCCATCCCAAGGCGAAGTCGTTCCTCATTACCGAAGCCATACGCGGCGAAGGCGGAAGGCTGCTGTTGCCTGACGGCAGCCCCTTCATGCATAAATTCGACCAGCGCGGGGAGCTGGCTCCACGCGACATCGTCGCTCGCGCCATCGACCACGAAATGAAGCGCCTCGGCGCCGACTGCGTCTACCTGGACATCAGTCACAAAGATGCCTCATTCATCCGCGAGCACTTCCCCAACGTCCACGCCCGCTGCCTGGAGTTCGGCATCGACATGACCGCGCAGCCCATTCCCGTGGTGCCCGCCGCCCACTACCTGTGCGGCGGCGTGGTGACCGACCGCCACGGACGCACCGACCTGGCCGGTCTGTATGCGATTGGCGAGGTAGCCTACACTGGTCTGCACGGCGCCAACCGCATGGCCAGCAATTCCCTGCTGGAATGCTGCGTCATGGCGCGCTCCTGCGCGGAGCACATCCGGAACACATTCGCCGAGACGCCGGGCGTATCGTGCCTACCGCGATGGGACGAGAGTCAGGTGACAGACTCCGACGAGGAGGTCGTGGTGTCACACAACTGGGAGGAGCTGCGCCGTTTCATGTGGGACTACGTCGGTATCGTGCGCACGACAAAGCGGTTGCAGCGCGCCCTGCGCCGGGTACAACTGCTGCGTGCCGAGATCGCCGAGTACTACGGCAACTTCCGCGTCACCAACGATCTCATCGAGCTGCGCAATCTGGCGCTGGCGGCGGAACTCATCATCCATTCTGCGCTGCTGCGCAAAGAAAGCCGAGGCCTGCACTACACGCTGGACTATCCCAACCGGGACGACCGGACATGGCGCCGCCCCACCATTGTCAGCGGCGAAAGTCTGACAATAGTGCGCGGGGCGGCATCGTTTTGACTCTAGATGATACATTAGTATACTTTTCTATTATATTGATTAATACAACTTATATGCCGTATAGAGACACCTGTGGTACAGTCTTCGCGAACGCACATCAAAGTGTACGCGAACAGACGAGCAGGTATGACTGTGCCAGCTCCAGCAATCCTCGCTGAGACCATGACTGCGAGCGACATGGCGTACTGCGTCTCCGAGAGGACGCTTTCCGATCTGGCCCGGAGCCCCTCTTCGCTCGCGGCCAACACTCTGCACCTGGCCAACGTCCTCCAAAGCACCCTCGACCTGGGCAGCCTCCTTGAGCTATTCGCGCAGGAGGTCGACCGCATTGTTCCGCACGACGGCATGGAATACGTCAACGACGACGAGCAGGTCAGGATTTCACAGGGCCACGACGCTCCGAATTCCTGCAGCTACAACCTGCTCGTGCTCGACAAGTCGCTGGGACAGCTCGCATTCAAACGCGACCGGCGGTTCACGACGGTGGAGACTGATCAGCTTGAGGCGCTCATTTGCGCGTTGGTCTATCCGCTGCGCAATGCCATCCGGTACAAGCGCGCGCTGGATACGGCCTTCAAGGATCCGGTGACCGGCATCAACAACCGCGCCGCACTCAATGCCACGATGGATCGGGAGGTTAACTTGGCACACCGCCACAGCACCGCCCTGTCGGTGATCATGCTCGACCTGGATCACTTCAAGCGCGTCAATGACTCCTATGGTCATCTGGCCGGCGATTTCGTGTTGCGCTCGCTGGCCAGGCGTCTGACGGACTGCACGCGTGGCAGTGACATGGTCTTCCGCTACGGCGGCGAGGAGTTCACGGTGGTCCTGAGTAGCACCGACACGGCGGGCGCCTGTCTGTTAGCAGATCGCATTCGCCAGTCGGTCGAGCGCATGGATGTTCACTTCGAGAACATCAAGATCTCCGTCACTGCGAGCGTCGGCGTGGCGACTTTGACGCAGGGTGACAATGCAGCCGCGCTGCTCGCCAGGGCCGACCAGGCCCTGTACAACGCCAAAGCTGACGGCCGCAATCGGGTCGTCTGCTGCGACAACAACACTGCCCTCTAAGCCAGCTCCGATCCGACCTTCGCCAGTAGCGCCTGGAAGGCGGTCTCATCGAGCGTCGGAATCCCCAGCTCCAGGGCCCTCTTTGCCTTGCTGCCGGGATCGACGCCAACAATGACGAGGTCAGTGTTCATGGATACACTTTCGTTGACCTTGGCCCCGAGTTGCTTGAGCCGCCGTTTGGCCTCATCGCGAGTCATGGACGAAAGTCCGCCCGTCAGCACCACCGCCTTGCCTGCGAGCGGCGCGGCCTTCCTGCGGCGTGCGGGAGGTTGAGGGCGCACGCCGGCTCGCAACAGTTCTTCGATCACCTCGCGGTTGTGTTTCTGTAGAAAGAACAGAGAGATATCGCTGGCCATCGCCGGGCCGATGCCGTGGACTTTCCCCAGTTCGCCTGCGCCGGCCGTTATGACCGCATCGAGAGAGCCGAAATAGTCAGCGAGCATCTCGGCGGTCGCCTCGCCCACCTGGGGGATGCCAAGCGCATAGAGGAACCGGGCGAGAGACGGGGTCGTGCGGCTCTCGATCTGGTCGAGAAGCTTCTGTGCCGATTTTTCGCCCATACGCTCCAGCTTGATCAAGTCGTCTTTCCGCAGGGTGTGCAGATCGGCCACGGTCTTCACGCGCTTATCGGTGATGAGCTGACCTACGAGTTTCTCGCCGAGGCCCTGGATGTCCATGGCGCTGCGCCCGGCAAAGTGCAGAATTGCTCCCATGCGCTGTGCCGGACAGTAGAGCCCGCCCATGCACCGGTGCGCCGCCTCACCTTCCTCCCGCACCACCTGGCTTCCGCACACAGGGCACTGCGCCGGCACGCGCCACGGCCGCGTACCGCGCGGGCGTTTTTCGGCGACAGTCGCGACCACCTCCGGAATGACCTCGCCCGCGCGGCGCACGATCACCGTGTCACCGATGCGAATATCCTTGCGCTCAACCTCGTCCTGATTATGAAGCGTCGCATGCGTGACGGTGGCGCCGCTTACCTGAACCGGTCTCAGCACGGCCACCGGTGTGATCACTCCGGTACGACCCACCGAGGCGATGATATTCTCGATGACCGTGGTCTCCTCCTGAGCGGGCAGTTTGTGGGCGAGTGCCCAGCGCGGTGCCCGCGCGGTGTAGCCCAGGCGTTCGCGGGCGCCGAGGTCGTCCACCTTATAGACCACCCCATCGATCTCGAAAGGCAGAGCGTTGCGCCGCTCAAGCATCTCCCGGTAGTAGCTAAGGCACGCGCTGATGCCTGTCAGCGTGCGCAGGAATTCGCTGATGCGGAAGCCCCACAACTTGAGCTGCGTGGCCACCTCCGAGTAGCGCTCGGCGAACGGCGCTGAAACTTCGCCGAGGCCCCAGGGGAAAAAGCTAAGCGGGCGCACGGCCGTGACGCGCGGATCAAGCTGCCGGAGCGAACCCGCTGCGGCATTGCGCGGGTTGGCGAAGACCTTCCCTCCCCGCTGCAACTGCTCACGGTTCAGCCGCTCGAAGTCTTTCTTCGGCATTACCACCTCGCCCCGCACCTCGATCACCGCTGGCCAGCGTCCGCCATGCAATCTGAGCGGTATTGTCTTGATGGTGCAGACGTTACCCGTCACGTCCTCGCCCGTCCCGCCGTCGCCGCGTGTGCCAGCCAGCTCCAACATGCCATTCTCATAGCGCAGACTGACCGATACGCCGTCGAACTTGGGTTCTGCCGTGTAACCGACGTCTCCGTCGCAGCCGAGAGCGTGGCGCACCCGCCGCTCCCAATCCAACACCTCTTGTTCAGAAAACGCGTTGTCCATGGAGAGCATTGGAACGCCGTGTCGCACCGCGCCGAACGCGGCGGCGGGAGTCGCCCCGATACGGCGGGTCGGCGAATCGGGTGTGACCAGCTCGGGATGCGATGCTTCGAGCCCTTCCAGCTCGCGCAGGAGGCGGTCGTACTCGGCATCCGGAACGCTCGGCTGGTCGAGGACGTGATAGCGGTAGTTGTGTTCGTTGAGGATTCGGCGCAACTCCTCCACGCGCCGCGCCGCCGCACGGCGGCTAGGCATGGTCATACGGCCTCAGCAGCTCGCGCAACTGCTCGATCCCGCGGCTGGTGAGCGGCTGTCGGGTATCGTCCAGAACCTCGCCACCAAGGAGCTCGGCGAGGCGCTGGGCGGTGTTGAGCAACAGTTCGAAGACAAGGCTCGCCTCACGCAGGCATGGCAACTGCATGAACAGGGCGATACCGCCGGTGGTAAACACCTGCATCTCCGCGGGGTTCAGCGTACCGGGCTCGAACATGTTGGCGGCGCTGAACAGAGGCTGCGGCGCCAGCAACTGTCCCACACCGTAGTGGTGAAAGATCGACATCTCTCCGAAGTGCATGTCGACGGCGACGAGTGCGCGCAGGATGGAAGGGCCCTCGAAAACAGCCCCGTCAGGGGCCCGTATGTATAAGGCCACAATCCGCTCGGGCAGCGCGAGCGCCGCCGCCGTCTCGCTGTCCGCCCCCTCCGGAAGCGTCAAATCCATTTGCCGCGGGTGCCGCCGTCGCGTCGGGCGTCGGCGATCCGCCTCGCTTCCCCTTGCCGACTCGTCACGATCGGCGCGGGTCTCCCGCATCAGGCCGCTCAGATCAGCAAGTGTCCGGGCGTAGTCGACCGCGTCGTCATCCTCCTCGCCTGAAATGGGTGATCGTTCATGTGCCGGATCGCGCCGCAGCGTCCGGAGCGGCCGTGGCAGCGGGGTGTGGGATGGCTGTTGCCGGCGGCTCCACAGCCAGACACCGGCAATGATCAAGACCCCGATAATGAGCAGGATCACCCGCAGCGTCGTCATTGATTCCTCCGACCGATCTGTGGGCCCCGACAGCAACCCATCCGCGCATCAGTGACCGCTACGCGACCCGCGCGCCCAGCCGGGTGGCTGTCAGACCGTCGCCGCCAGGCGCACCGCCTCCTCCATGTTGACCGACACCAGCCGCGACACGCCGGCCTCCTGCATGGTAACACCGATGAGTTGCTCGGCGATCTCCATGGTGATCTTGTTGTGAGTAACAAAGACGAACTGGATGTCCCGCGCACGCTCTTTCAACATTTCGCTCAGGCGCACGACGTTGGCATCATCGAGCGGAGCGTCCACCTCGTCCAGCAGGCAGAACGGCGCCGGGTTGAGTTCGAAGATGGCGAACACGAGGGCAACAGCCGTCAGCGCCTTCTCGCCCCCGGAGAGCAGATGGATCGTGCTGTTGCGCTTGCCCGGCGGCCGCGCCATCACGGTCACGCCAGTCTCGAGCAGGTCATCGCCGGTGAGTTCAAGGTAGGCGTGGCCACCGCCGAACAGCACCGGGAACAGCGTCTGAAAACCGGTGTTGACCCTGTCGTAGGTCTCCCTGAAGCGTGTGCGGGTCTCGCGATCGATCTTTCGGATCGCCTCCTCAAGCGTCGATAGCGCTTCGGTGAGATCGGCGTGCTGGCGGTCGAGGTACTGTTTGCGTTCCGAGAGAGTCGCACACTCGTCAATGGCGGCCAGGTTGATCGGACCGAGACGCTGGATCTTGCGGTCGATCTCGCCGAGGTGCTCTTCCAATTGCGTCTCGGTGCCCTCCGGCGGCAGCGTCTCACAAATCTGCTCCAGTGTGTAACCGAGGGCGCCGATCTGATCGCGCAGTCCTTCCAGCCTGATGTCAAACCCACGCGCCTCGACGCGCGCCTGTTCAAGCTCGTCACGACGCTCGCCCAGTTCCCGCTCAATGGTCAGGCGCTGTTGCTCCAGTTGGCGCAACTGCGCATCGATCTGCTGTACCGCTTCGCGCGTCTGCGCCAGATCGCCCTCTACCTGCAGGCGGCGGACCAGCAGGCTCTCGCGCTCGCTCTGCAGTTGCGCGAGCGGCTCGTTGCAACCCTCTAATGTGTCTCGTAACTCGGCCACGCGCACCAGGACCCGATCGAGTTGCGTTTGATTGCGGCCGATGGCCTGCTCGAGGGAATTCCGCTCCGAGTTCAAGGTGCCGGCCTTCACTTGCAGCGAGTGGGCTTCATCGCGTGTAGCCTGCCAGCGCGCGCGCGCCTCTCCGAGTGCCGCGCGCCGCCGATCGCGCTCGGCCAGCAACGTCTGCCTGCGCCGCTCCAGCTTGTGCCATTCGGCCCGCAGGCGCTGCACGTGATCCTGGGTCACCTGTCGCTCATCCTCGTCGTCGCGTACCTGCTGCTCGAGCTCATCGATCTCTACGGCAAGCCGACCCAGTCGCTCGCGCGTCTGTTGTAGCCGCGCCTGCCCCGCCGCCACATCCGAACGCGATGCGGCCAGCGATTCATGCGCGGCGGTCAGGCGCTGGCGCAGCAGGCCATCCTCCTGCTCGAGCGCATCCAGCCTTGTGCGCGTCTGCGCCAGCGTGGCGGAGCACGCGCTGACTTCGGTCTCCAGTCGCGCCCCTTCCGCCGCCAGCGTTCGCAATTCACTGGCGCGCAGGAGCAGTCCCGACCTCGTCGTGGTCTCCCGGTTTGCTGTGACCCAACCGCATCCGAGCCATATGCCATCGCGCGTGATGACGGACTCGTGGTCCGCAAGACACGCGAGCGCGTCGAGCGCGGCCTCCAAGGTCTCGGCGGCATAAACGCCGCGGAAAAGATCGGTAACAGGCCAGGGCGCACGCACTTTACTGGCAAGGGGCGGCAACCCGACTGTGGAGCGGCCGGCGTTTGGACGGATCGCCCGTCGCGTCTCCAGCGCGGCCGCGGTTCCCTCCCGCAGCGACGGCAGGGCGGCGAGCACGGCGTTGAGTTCCTCCATGCAGAGCGAATACAGTGGGATGCGGCAGGCCGTCTCCGCAGCGTGTTCCCATCCCCCTTCTACCTGCATCGACTCGGAGAGGCGTCGCGTCTCCGACAGTCCTGATTGGCGCAGCCATTCGGCGACTGCCGGCCTGTCCGTGCCCAGCGCCGACTGTTGCAGCGCCTCCAGGGAGGCGATCCGTCCAAGCGTCACCTGCCGCTGCTGGCGCAAGTCGTCCAGGCGCGCCGCTAGCCGGTGGACGTCCTCGCGCAGCGAGTGCATCGCCCGCTGCGAGGCTTCATGCTCGCTGAGCAGGCGCTCGTAATTCCCCTGTGTACCCATCACCTGGTTCGCTAGTTTAGCGAGCGCGCCGGCGATCGCGCCGGGCTCAAGCTGCCGCTGTTCCAAAGTGGCGCCGTGCAGGCGGGCGCGTGCTGATTCCAGGCCGTCTTCCAGATGTTCAAGCCGCGTCTGCTCCACGTGCTCGTGACGCTGCGCCTCGGCCAGCTGGCGGTTCAACGCATCCCAGCGTTGCTCCCACTCGCTGATCGCACTCTCCGCCTCCGCGCCCTCCGCCTGGGCGCGGGTTTCCTTATCACGGAGTTCAGTCTGGAGCGGCGCCAACCGTTCCAACTCCTCACGCAGCCGGGCGATCCGCCTCTCGTCCTCGTCGATAAGCTGGCGCGCCTCAGTCGTCGCGTTTTCCGCTTGGGCCAGTTCCTGCACCATGACCTGCCGGCGTTCCTGATGGTGCTGGATCTGTTGCTCGACACGGGCAACCTCCGCACCGACCTGGTAGAAGGCGCTCTGCACTGAGTTGAACCGCTCGGCGGCGCCGGCCTGCGATTCCCGTTCTTGCACGATGTCGTTCTCGACGCCACGCAGCGCGGCGGTCGTCGCTTCAACGCCGTTGGCACGTTGCTCGGCCTCCTTCTGCAACGCGCCGGCCTTTTTCTTCAGGGCCTGCCAGCGCTGGGCCAGCAGTTGTGCCTGGGTGAAGCGCTCCTCCTGCTTGAGCGCCTGATAGCGCTCCGCCGCGCGAGCCTGGCGTTGCAGGTGCTGCAGCTGCTTGTCCAGCTCGCCGAAAATGTCGGTGACCCGCGCCAGATTCTCCCGCGTGTTGCCGATGCGGGTCTCGGTTTCCCGCCGGCGGTCCTTGTACTTGGAGATTCCGGCCGCCTCCTCCAGAAACAGACGCAGGTCCTCCGGCTTAGCCTCGATGACACGGGAGATGGTGCCCTGCTCGATAACCGAGTAGGTCCGTGAACCGATACCGGTCCCCAGAAAGAGATGGGTGATGTCGCGCCGCCGGCAGCGGGCGCCGTTAAGGTAGTAGGTGGACAGACCGTCCCGACCCACCTGTCGCTTGATGGCGATCTCGTTGTAGGCGGCGTACTGCCCGCCGATCTTGCCGTCAGTGTTATCAAGGATGACCTCGACCGAGGCCAGCCCCACGGGCTTGCGCGTTGCGGAGCCGTTGAAGATGACATCGGCCATCGAGTCGCCGCGCAGGTGTTTGGCCGAGCTCTCGCCCAGCACCCAGAGCATGGCATCAACGATATTGGACTTGCCGCAGCCGTTGGGGCCGACAATGGCGCTCAGGCTGCCAGGGAATTCGATGGTGGTGGGATCAACGAAAGACTTGAAGCCAGCGATCTTGATCTTGTTGATTCGCATGGGCCGGGAGGATACAGGATAGGCGAGCGGCGCGACAAGGCAAGCTGGGGCATGGCGCCGCGGCGCGCCGTCGTCACTCAAAATCAAACAGTTACAGCATGCGGACGCGGGCAGGTCTTTGCGGGGGACAGACTGTGTTTGCTGACGCTTGCGTGCTATCTTGATGCGCGCATTTTCCGCGCCGCCTTGCATTCAATCATGAGCACCGCACCCGGTCGGACGCTGGAGACCTTCGACAATCCAGCGCCGCAGCGTGACTACAGCATTCAGATCGGGATTCCCGAGTTCACCTGCCTGTGCCCGCGGACCGGGCAGCCCGACTTTGCCACCTTGGAATTGAGCTATATACCGGACCGCAAGTGCGTGGAGTTGAAATCGTTGAAACTCTACATCTGGTCGTTTCGCGACGAGGGCGCTTTCCACGAAGCAGTGACCAACCGCATCCTCGACGACTTCATCGCGGCCTGCGAGCCGCGATACGCGCGTGTGAGCGCCCGTTTCAATGTGCGCGGCGGCACCTACCCCACTGTCGTCGCCGAATACCGCAAACTGGGCTGGCAGCCCCCGACGCCGATCCCGGCCGGCTGACGCTATCGTGCTCGCAGACTTTATGAAAGGGGCGGGCTATGTGCTGGTCGGCTGCCGGCTGCTCGGACGACCGGGCGTCGGGCGCTTCGTCATCATTCCGCTGTTCATAAGCGCGCTCGTCTTCACCGGCGGCATCTGGTATACGGGTCATCTGCTGGGTTCGCTCATCGAGACAATAATCCCGCAATGGTTGGACTGGCTGCGCTACCTGCTCTGGCCGCTGTTTGCCCTCGCCGCGATGGTGGTGCTGTATTTTGGCTTTGTCCTGGTGGCCAATATCGTCGGCGCGCCGTTCAACAGCTGGCTGGCGGAGGCCGTGGAACGGACGCTGACCGGGAACGTTGATAGCGCGCCAACTTCGTGGCGCCAACTCCCTGGCGAGGCGGGCGTCATAATCGTATCGGAGCTGCGCAAGATGGGCTACTTCGCCCTCTGGGCAATTCCGTTTGTACTGCTGCTATGGGTGCCCGTTGCCGGCGCTCTTCTCTGGTTTCTGTTCAGTGCCTGGGTCATGGTCTGCAACTACGCTGACTACCCGATGGGCAACCATGGTCTGAAGTTTGTCGAACAGCGTCGCCTGCTGCGTTCCCGGCGCGCGCTGAGCCTTGGATTTGGCGTTGCAGCACTGCTCGTCACCCTCGTTCCCCTGCTCAATTTCCTCGCCATGCCGGCCGCCGTGGCCGGCGCCACCGCGATGTACCAGGAACGCCTCCGTGCGCACAGTGGCATCGGCGAGGGTTTATTGCGCACGTGATACCTTTCTGGTAAATATTCGCGCCTGATTTTTCGGGCAGGAGTCCCTAAATGGCTGCCAAGAGCAAATCCCCAGTGATCAAGAAAGCGCCCGCCAGGAGATCGGCGGCGATGAAGAAACTCGCTCCGAAGAAGGCGCCGAGGTCCCGGAAGACGGCAGCCGGTGGTCGCAAGAGCACCGCCGTGAAACCGCTAAAGAAAAAGCTTGCGATCGTCGCTACCAAGAAGCGTGCGGCCACTGTCAAGGCTGCCACCGGGGCGCGGAAGCCGGCCACCGCCAGACGCCGATCGACAGCAATGGCCAGGAAGCCGGCCGTCGCGCCAGCGCGGAAACTAACGACAGGAAGACAGGTGTCACAACCCAAACCGATCCTGAAACCCGCCGCTCCGCGGCCGGCGACCGGCGATGAGCCGCGCATACGGCCGGCGCCTTATCAGACCAGGCACGGCGAGGAGTACATGAACCCGAAGCAGGTCTCGCATTTTCGCCAGTTGCTGTTCAACTGGCGCCACGATCTGATGGAGGAAGTGGATCGAACAGTCCATCATATGCAGGACGATGCTGCCAACTTCCCCGACCCGAATGACCGCGCGACGCAGGAAGAGGAATTCGCGCTGGAACTGCGCACCCGCGACCGCGAACGCAAGCTGATTAAGAAGATCAACGACTCGCTTGCTGCCCTTGACGCAGGCACCTATGGTTACTGCGAGACGTGCGGCGTGGAGATAGGGATCAAGCGTCTGGAAGCCCGCCCGACGGCGACCCTTTGCATCGATTGCAAGACGCTGGACGAGATCCGGGAGAAGCAGCGGGCGTAGCCGCTGCCGCATCCACTCCTTCCCCTGCAACCACCTACCGCGGGCGCGGCAGATCCCGATCGCGGGTCGGCTCACCCGGCGTGGCGTCTGAACACCTCGCGCCGCGCTTCGTAGGCGTGGCGCGCGACGCTCACGTCCTCCAGGAACCAGGGTAGCTCCTCCAGCGTCAGCGCCTGCGCTCCGTCGACCAGCGCCTTCGCCGGCTCCGGATGAAAGTCCACCAGTATCATGTTGGCCCCGGCGATTACGCCCTGCGCTGCTGCGTGCAGAATGTCCGCGATCCCATCCGGATCGGCGCTCCGTCCACCGATCGAGTGCGACGGATCGATGCAGACGGGCATGCGCGTGAGGCGCTTTACCACCGGCACCTGCGAGAAATCAACCAGGTTGCGGTGCGGATCGGCCATGCCCGTCTTCACCCCGCGCAAGCAGAAGACAACGTTGCGGTTGCCCTCACTGGCGAGGTACTCAGCGGCGTTCAATGACTCATCAAGCGTGATGCCGAAGCCGCGCTTGATGAGCACCGGGAAGCGGTGCTGGCGCCCGGCGCTCTTCAGCAGCTCGAAGTTCTGGGTGTTGCGGGTGCCGATCTGCAACATCACGCCGGTCGGACTGCCCGCGGCGTCCAGCGCATTGTTGATCTCCCCGATCTGATCGTCGTGCGTGACCTCCATGGCGATGACGCGGATCCCGTACTTTCCAGCCAGTTCGAAGACGTAGGACAGGCAGTCCTTGCCGTGCCCCTGGAACGAGTACGGACTGGTACGCGGCTTGTATGCCCCCATGCGCGTGCACACCTGGCGGTGTGCCTGCAACGCCCGCAGCATCGCCTCGACGTGCTCGCGCGTGCTGACCGCGCACAGTCCGGCAAATACGTGCAAAACATCCTGGCTGAAGGTGACACCGTTGTATTCGAAGTGGCTCGGGCGGGTGTCGCCCTTGTGACGCCCGAGGATGCGATACTCGCGCGATACGCGCACCACGCGTTCCACGACCTCGAAGGACTCAATCTCCTTCTGGTCAAGGGAGGACGTGTCACCGATGAGGTATATCTCGGTCAGTACCTGCTGCGTGCCGACCACCTCGTGGACGCGATGCTCCACGTTCGGCAGCGCCCCCAGGTAACCGAGAAGGTTGCGGTAGTCCTGGCCTGTTATGTCGACGTCCGGCTTGAGGATGACGATCATTTATTGGCGCGGTTGGCGATAAGGTCGTCCACGACGGTCGGGTCCGCGAGCGTGGTGGTGTCTCCCAGGCTGTCGATCTCGTTGGCGGCCACCTTGCGCAGGATGCGGCGCATGATCTTGCCGGAGCGGGTCTTGGGCAGACCCGGTGCCCACTGAATGACATCGGGAGTAGCGATCGGCCCGATCACTTTGCGAACGTGGCTCACCAGCTCCTTGCGCAGCGCCTCGGTAGGCTCCACGTCTTTCATCAAGGTCACGTATGCGTAAATCCCCTGACCCTTGATGTCATGCGGGTAGCCTACCACCGCCGCCTCCGCGACCGCATCGTGGAGCACCAGCGCGCTCTCGACCTCGGCTGTGCCCATCCGATGGCCAGAGACATTTATCACGTCATCGACACGTCCCGTAATCCAGTAATAGCCGTCGCTATCGCGGCGGGCGCCATCGCCGGTGAAGTAATAACCCGGATACACCTCGAGATAGGTGTCGATGAAGCGCTGATGATCTCCGAATACGGTGCGCATCTGCCCCGGCCACGCGCGTTTGATGACCAGATTGCCGGTGGCCTCGCCCTGTAGCTCCTGCCCCTTGTCATCGACCAGCGCCGGCTCCACGCCGAAGAACGGCAGGGTGGCGGATCCGGGCTTAAGCGCGATAGCGCCCGGCAGCGGCGTGATGAGGATCCCGCCCGTCTCGGTCTGCCACCAGGTGTCCATTACCGGGCAGCGGCTGTCGCCCACCACGCGGTAGTACCACTCCCAGGCCTGGGGATTGATCGGTTCGCCGACCGACCCAAGGATGCGCAGGCTCGCACGGCTGCTGCGCTTCACGAATTCATCGCCTTGGCCCATCAGCGCCCGGATTGCAGTGGGAGCGGTGTAGAAGATATTCACCTTGTGCTTGTCGACCACCTGCCAGAAGCGGCCGGCATCCGGATAAGTAGGTATACCCTCGAATATCAGCGTGGTCGCGCCGTTCGCAAGCGGACCGTAAATGATATAGGAGTGTCCGGTAACCCATCCGACATCGGCCGTACACCAGTAGACGTCACCATCGTGGTAGTCGAAGATGTATTTGTGCGTCATGGCGGCGAACAGCAAATAGCCGCCGCTGGTGTGCAATGCGCCTTTGGGCTTGCCTGTGGAACCAGAGGTGTAGAGCACGAATAGCGGCGATTCGGCATCCATCGCCTCAGGCGGGCAGTCGGCAGATGCCTTTGCGATCGCTTCGTGATACCAGATGTCCCGACCCTCGCGCCATGGCACGGCGTTGCCGGTGCGCTTGACGACGATCGCCGTATGCACGTTAGGACAGCTGGCAAGAGCTCTATCCGCGTTTGTCTTGAGCGGCACGGCCTTGCCGCCGCGCACGCTCTCATCGGCGGTGACCAGCAGCTGACAGTCGCTATCGAGGATGCGATCCTTGAGCGAATCCGCGGAGAAGCCCCCGAACACCACGGAATGGATCGCGCCGATGCGGGCGCATGCCAACATCGCCACAGCCGTCTCCGGGATCATCGGCAGATAGATTGAGACCCGGTCGCCGCGTTTGACGCCGTAGGACTTCAGCACATTGGCGAAACGGCAGACCTCCTCGTACAGCTCGCGGTAGGTGATGCGCTTGTCCACATTCGGATCATCGCTTTCCCAAATGATCGCCACCTGATCGCCGCGCTCAGCCAGGTGCCGGTCCAGGCAGTTCGCGCTGACGTTGAGCTCGGCGCCCTCGAACCATCTGATATCGCCGGCGCGGAGATCAGATGCCGCGACCCGCTTCCATGGCCTCAGCCACGTCAGAAACTTCTCTGCCTGCTCCGACCAGAATCCCTCCGGGTCGGAAAGCGACCGCCGGTACATCTGCCGGTATGTTTCGCCGTCGATGAATGCCTTGCTCTTCAGCTCGTCGGGCACCGGATACATGGGTTGTGCGGGCATGATGTCCTCCAGTTCACGCGCATAGGTCTGAGTACACGAAGTTGCTAGTAGTGCGGCGGCACCTTCGCTGTTTTGAAGCGATGTATAGAGTCGCGGATCTCCCGGTGCGCGGCGTCCGCCCCCCTCCAACCTTGCACCTTCACCCATTTCTTGGCCTCGAGATCCTTGTAATGTTCGAAGAAGTGAGTGATGCGGTCGAGCAATCCGGGCGAGAGGTCCCCCGGCTTGTTGAGATGACCGTATGTCTTGTAGATCCGCGTAATCGGCACGGCAAGGACCTTGGCGTCGCCACCGGCCTCGTCTTCCATGATCAGCACGCCGATGGGACGGCAGCGAATGACCGAACCCGAAATGAGCGGAACCGGGGTCGGGATCAGCACGTCGACAGGGTCCCCATCATCGGACAGCGTGTGGGGGATGTATCCGTAGTTGCAGGGATAGACCATGGACACGTCCAGAAAACGATCGACGAACATGGCGCCGGTGTCCTTGTCCACCTCATACTTGACTGGTTCCCCGCGCATGGGGATTTCGACGATGACGTTGACTTCGTCCGGCGCTTTGTCCCCGGGGCCTACGCGGTCAAGAATCATGTTGCTCGCTCCCGTCCTCCGTCGAAGCGCGCCACCCTACCCTCTGAACGCCACTTTCAACGGGACCTCTTCTTATCGGTACGGGGCGTGCGAATGGCTTACCGTGGTCGCTAACTTACTGTGAAATGCAGCAAGCGGCAACGCGGGTGCACTGCACCAACTGATGTCGTGCATTCAGCGCGGCCTGCGGAAACGCCTTTCATCCTTTCCAGGCGCCGAGCGCGACCGCCGCTATCGTGTTGCGGGCGTGTAGGTCAAGCCGTGTTTGGCAAATACGCCGGCAATCGTTCTGTTCGCCACGCGCCTTGCTATCGCCGCATCGATTGCATTGCTGAGTTCCTCTTGTACGACGGGGAATATAGTGCTGAATAGTTGTTGGGAATGGAAATGCTGCAACATAAAGATAATTTCGGGGCTTCCGCACCCCCCTTGGTCATACTCGCACGACACAGTGCCCGCAGGGTTGCAGTGTGCCCACCTTACTGCTGCATTCCGCTACCTAGGGAATTCTTGCCTTGGCCACAGAGCGAGCGTGGTGAATAAGGCCTTATCCCAGACTTTACGACCGCTTGGTCGATGGCCGAAGTCGACGGTATATCGTAGTGCGGTCAACCCCCAGCCTGCGCGCGGCGGCGCTGATGTTGCCGTTGCATTCGACCAAGGCATTGCGGATCAGCTCCTCCTCGATCTCGCGCAGTCCGGAAGCGCAACGCTCCGCCACCGTGGCAGTTGTCATGATTGCGCGTGAGCCGATGTGCCGGGGGATGTGTAGCGGTTCCACAGTATCGCTCTCAACCATCAACACCCAGCGCGCGCACAGGTTGCGCAGCTCGCGGATGTTTCCCGGCCACGGGTAGGAAAGCAGCTGCTGTATTACCTGCTGTGACAGCTGCAACGGTCCCCTCCCCGCTTCTTTGCACGCCTCGGCCAGAAA
>JBQTIC010000071.1:0-44473 GCA_052388435.1 Chromatiales bacterium
GGGCTGACGGACGTTGGCGCTGGCAGTGTTTCAATCCGCGCCCGCTCGCGAGAGCGGGCGATACGCACGGCCCGCTGGCAGGTCGACAGCCCCATCCCAGTTTCAATCCGCGCCCGCTCGCGAGAGCGGGCGATACTGCTGAACTGCAACTACAACAGAAATCGCGGAAATTGCGATGCAACGCGCGAACGTCTCGTCCGCTCGCGACCGCAGGAACACTATCCTCGACAAACGCCACTCTTCCATCTTGTTAAAGAACGACTTACGGCGCGCGCGAACCACGCGGCCAGATAGCCACCACTTCAGGTTCGCGCTACACCATAAGCGGGCCATCGAAGTCCACAACTCTGAATTGACCGAACTCTTTGACATATTCTCCAAGGGGCTCGGTCAGGCGATAAAGACGAAGGTTGTCCTCGGTCTCATCGATCTCATCAAGCAGCCGTTTCTCCAAGACCTCATAGGTCGCCTTGTCCACCTTGCACTCAAACACGGACTTCTGCACCCGCTGCCCGTAGTCCTGGCAAACCTTGGCCACCCGGCGCAACCGACGCCGCCCCTCCGCGGTTTCCGTGGACACATCATACGCGACAAGAATCAACATAGTTTATCAGCGATGTAGATAAGGGACATAAGCAGACGCATCACCACGCAGGTAGCGCGCCAGCAAGCGGGCCTGGACATGAGGCAGCAGGCCGATTGCCACCTGCTGCTCCAGGACAGGGTGATTTAATTCTTCCTGTTTGCGCTCCTGATAGGCGGCAATGACCGCCTTTCGTCCCTCCTCCTTAAGCAACACGGCGCCACCCTCGCGTTTATCGAAGTGAGTGACCTGAATCTGGCCCCGATTTACCAGAGTCAACGCGAGCCGGTCGGCAATCACAGGCCGAAACTCTTCCATGAGATCGAGTGCCAGCGCCATACGGCCTGGGCGCACGGCGTGCAGAAAGCCCAACTGTGGATCAAGCCCCACTGCCTCAAGCGCACTGCGACAATCGTTAAGAAGAACGGCGTACAAAAACGACAGCAACGCATTCATCGGGTCCATCGGCGGTCGGCGACTGCGCCCATTAAACGCGAAGTCACCCCGTACACCTTGGCGGGTCAGACACGGCATGGACTGAAAGTAAATCTTGGCCGCGCTGCCCTCCTCCCCGCGCAAACTGTCGAGATCGCCTGCGAACGGAAGCTTACGCAGGTGACCTGCGATGAGGCGCGCATTCTGCACCAGCACAGCACGTTCGTGCGCGTCCTGGCCATCCCGAGCACCTCGCAGCAGCACATTACGACTGTTGCGGAGCTTCCCGGCGAGAAACGCGCGCGAAAGTTCAAGCACTTTCTCCTGATTATCCGCTGCACGATACTGGGCCTGCCGAAGAAGAATATTGCCGTTCACAGGTCCCTCGACGCGCGCCTGAAATCGGCCGCTACGGGCAAGCCACACAACCGAGCGCCCGTCCTCCATACACCGGCCCAGAAGAGCAGGACTGAGCATCGCATCGCCCAGGCAGACGATCGCGCCGAGATGATGCATAGGAACCTGGAGGCGCTTCTCATCGCCCACCATCACGCACACAGTCTCGCCCTCAAGCCGCAAATAGGCATCGGGTGTGGTTACATAAAGTGTATTGAGCAGCACGGCCATCCAGAATCTGTGTCCTAACAGGTACTGGTTTGTAATCACCCAAAGAGTTTTTGCACCAATTCATCTCGCCCCAACCCGTGGTGCGCCGTAACGTCGGCAAGGATTGCCGATAGTGTACCGACCCGGAGAGTATCGTGATCGGGGATTGTTATGTGATGTCTATCGGGTGTATCGCAGGTCAGTCGGATATGACTGCCAGTCTGTCTTGTGACGCGATACCCCAGAGATCCGAGCCGCCTTACCAAGTCCCGACCAGACAGGTCACGGGGCAGCCTCATACCGCGATGACTTCGTCGTGCGTGAAGTGCAGTCGTATGATTTGCGGCACACGTCCCTCTTCAAAATGGCAACGTACCGCGTCACGAACCTCCTTATACAGGCTCTCGAGATCATCGGCTTCCGTAAAAATCGACTCGCCCAGGGCTCGCGCGACATAGCCGCCTTCAGGAGCCTGCTCGACGAGAAACAAGACCTCACTCATCTCCGCCTCCGTCATCACGATTAGCTGACGTTTAAGTATAGTGCCGGGGTGCCGGATAGGTCATGGCAACTCTTCTTGCGGCTCAAACAACGTGTCCTTTAATGCAGCGAGCCTGACTGCCGCACGCGACAGCTCCGGCTGACAGACCTCGTGCAAGGAACATTCACTGCATCGCCGCCTGTCCTCCACCAGCGGCGGCCGTTCCTTGCGAGCCAATAGTCGGCGGATGTCCCGAACGGCATCTTCGACGGCCTTGCGCAGCGCCTCGTCAATGACCACCTCGCGCCGCCGGCGTGACTGCTGGTGATAGATCGCGCCTCTATGGACCTGGCACTGGAGCATCTCCTCCAGACACATCGCCTGTGCGGCGAGTTGAAGGTCGTCATTGAACCATCGCCGGCGTTTACCGTGCTTGTACTCAACGGGATAGATACTCCCGTCCGGATGGAACTCGACCGCATCGCAGCGGCCATTCAGGCCCAGGCGATCGCTCCAAACCGGCAGTCCGTACTCCACGCGCACGCCAGCGCTCACCTCATGCCGGAGGCTGTCCACCCGCTCGTGTTCGAACGTCCCGCGCAGCGTGTGGATGTTGTCCTCGAACTCACCCTCGGCATGGATGAGATAGCAACGCCGCGGGCAGTAGGCGTACTGGTTGAGCGCGGAGATGGGGATCGGATCGTCCACCATGGCCCACGCTTAGGGCAGTACCCGCAAAGCGGGTATAAGAAAATTCTCACTGACCAGCAAGCGCACCGTCATGCCGTCGCCTTGTGGATGGCGATGTATTCTTCCTCATGCAGCATCTCGGCGGCGAAGGCCAACGCCGCGACGATGTCCTCGCGCGTGATGTGTGGATATGACGCCAGGATGTCCTCGAAGGTCCAGCCGTTGGCAAGCCAGCCCAGGATCAGCTCGACGGATATCCGCGTGCCCTTGATGGTGGGCCTGCCGCCAAGGATGTCGGGGTTCGAAACGATGTGTTCACGCCAGTTCATCGATAACCTCATACTTCTAATGTCAACTTAAGCAATTCTACAGAGTTCGTCCCGGTTGAACTTGAATCCCGACAAATCGGCCTCGAACTCCGCGAACAGTCTGTCGATCTCCTTGCGACGCTGAGCGGCGTCGGCATCCAGTCGCACGACGCTGATCCGCACAGGGTGATTGACGTAGTCGTCGGGGATTTCGACCGTCACACGTTTGTCAGTAGGGGTCATGGTTCGAATCACCATCTCGCGTCCTCCGCTCTCAGCATAGTCGCAGCAATTGTACTCCCGTCGCATGCCATCCCCATGGACAGTAATCGTGTATTTGCCCTCGGCATGGATGAGATAGCAACGGCGCGGGCAGTAGGCGTACTGGTTGAGCGCAGAAATAGGAACCGGCTCGGGATTGCTAAGGTATTCATTTTTGCCTCGGGCAACTCCCGGGGAGCGCGAGCGCCCCTCACCGGGATTATTCGTGCCGGTTATGCAGCTTCACGCCTCTTGGCAGATTATTCTCATTCCATTCGCAGACCACTTCGTAGTCCTCGAAAGACTGCGGAAACTCGCGGCCTTCCTTCAACGTGACCTTGATACCCTCGAACAGTCTGTGCGCATGGGCACAGCCCAACCGGGCCTCGCGCTTATTCTGTTCGGCGTTGTTTTCGTGCTGTGTGCCGACGTGCTCGAAGTCGTATAGGCCGCGCACGACCATTTCGCCGCGCGCTGCGGATCGGTCGTGCTCGAACATGTGCAATAGCGCCTCAAATAGCAGATCGAGGTCAGCCTGTGTGAATCCAGTGCGTTCCGCGAAGGCCGGAGAGACGTAGCCTTTCGCCGCATAGAGTGCATATGGCACGATATGTTTGTTGCCCATCGTGCGCTCTTTGGCCTTGTCTTCTTCCTTAGTTACCGCACAGCGCGTGATCGTGATTTCCAGCGGCGTGATCGGATGGAAAGACTGTCCGAAAGTGAACTGTACTGGCCCGCGCACTTGGCCAAAAGCTGAACCCTTCATCACATCCTCACCGGTCGATAGCACCGCGCCGAAAGCACGAATGTCGTAAAACTCGCGGCAGAGCCACTTCATCGCTTCGCGCGCGAGGTCGTCTTTCGCAGCGCTCTTCTTTGCAGCCTCGATGCCTTTACCGATCTCGGTGTTGAGCACGGCGCCCTGACGAATCAGTATGTTGCAGCCGTTGCCTTGATCCCCACTCCGTGCAGGCTTGAATTCTTCAACATAGTTGCGGACTTTGCGTTTCAGGCAGACATCCGAAACGATGCCGCGATTCGTGTTCGGATCAAGACGCGGC
Organism: Chromatiales bacterium; assembly: GCA_052388435.1. GTDB lineage: Bacteria > Pseudomonadota > Gammaproteobacteria > JAJPIJ01 > JAJPIJ01 > JBQTIC01. The sequence continues at coordinate 4,426 of JBQTIC010000071.1, forward strand.
AGATTGCCTGCGTCAGGATCGCCGTTCGGATTGCCGTTAGTGACTTCAAACAGCAGCAAAAAATCGTGGCGGTTAGTCAAGGTACTGGTCATTAGGGTTTCTCCTTTTTCAGTTCACTAAAGTTGATAATTTCGACGTTAAGCTGTGGCATTCGGATCTGTCTGGGCTTCGGCGGAGCGAGAGCGCCGGGCAGCTTCGTCCGCCGCCTTCTGTTGATAGAAGCCGAGCGCGAAACGTCCCTGCTCCTGCAAGCTGAAGGTGCGCGGAAAACGCGGTGGCTGTTTGGGCGCGGGCTGCGGAAAAAGAGCCGCGATTTCAGAGATGCTGCGTTTGATGGCTTCCGCCGCGGCTTTACCCCTGTCACCCTGCTGCGAAACCTTCTTCAGATGATGTTGGTGCAACCGCCAGAGAATTCCGAAGGCGCTGTTAGGCGCTGAGGAAGCCGAACCGTAGTAACGTTCGACTATGCCCGCACCTTCAAGCTTGTATTCGTGCGCCTTCATCTGTAGGCCATCGAAGATGGCAAGCAATCGCCCACAGTTGTAAGCCGGGTCATCGGTTTCAAAAACCTGCGGTTCGATCATGGGTTCACCCTCCTTTCGGTTTCGGTTGAGAATCAGACGCATCAATGCAAAGCGCGATGTGTTGCGCAACGCGTTCGACCCGTAGCGCGCCAGATCAGCATCTAAACGATTGAGCATCGGCTTGAGGAGAATCAGCGACGGAGTCGTGCCTTCGAGCGAGGCTCGATAAAGCTGCGTGAGCGTTTCCGCCTGCAAATCTTTCGCTTCTCGCACGGTAGTACACGCCAGGCGAAACAACGCCAGCGGAGGCATTCCGCCGTCCGTTTCGCCCGCGTCGCTTTTGGCTTTTCGCTTCCTTCTTTCCTGGGCGGCGGGGTCACCGTAAACGGCGATTTTGAGATCGGCAAACCACTGCCGAAGGTTTTCGCGCGCCGCTTCGAGCGTGGTCTGCATCCAATGACGCACAACGATGCGCCCGGCATTGCCTGACAGCGTGACGCTGTAGAACTGATCGTGCCTCGCCAGCTCCCGATCCACTCCCGCCCAGGGAGTACTCAGAAATGCAGCAACACTCGCCGGGTCGGGACGATTGAGCATCCGCGCAAAGAAGCTCGATGCCTCCTTTGTTTCGTGCGCCCAGAAGCACACGCTTGTCTGCCCAATGCGCAGGTTGTGGTCTTTCTGACTGAGCATAAAGTTAAGCGCATTGCAGTAAGCCGAAACCGCCGTTGTCGAACCCGGCGCATTGTGGCTTTGATCAAAACCATAAGAGGCAAAGGCGGGCTTATCGAAAGATACGATCGCCGCACCGAATGACTGTGTGTTCGGCACGCCTTTTATTTTTGGCAGGTGCGTCGGAGCAATTGGCACATCATCGTTGCCGGTAATGAGGCAGATGCCGCGCTGCGCGGAAGTTTCCTTGTCTTCGATCTCCTTTTGATATACCCGGCGCCAGAAAGGTCGGAGCTTCATTTCATCATTCAATAGCAGCTCACCATCAATCTGAAACGTAAGATTGTCGGGGCCGAGTTTAACTTCATCACCTGTAGCCGTCGTCAGCCACCAGTTCGGCTTCCCATTGGGTTTTGACTCTTTGCTTATGGCCCAGCGCAGAAATGAAGGCAAGTCTTTGGTACGTTCGTGAAATTGCAGCAAGGCTTTGAGCGCCGGATACCGCGTTTCATCGAAGGCCTGCCGAATCTGTCGCCAGAAGTCGTCGTACTTGGCCGCGTTGTTGGCATCGCGTTCCATGCGCTTCTTCTCGTTGTCCTTGTCCTTCTCAGGATCAGTATCAAGGCCGAAAACGCCCGTGATGTTGTCGGCTAGAAATTCTCCGATGCCCCCGGCGTTTTTCGGGCGGCTGGTTTGCGGTGCAGAGTATTCCTTGCCGCGATTCTTCTGTCCGGTGGTTTCAAGCGGACCCGCGCCAATCAGATTGCCTTCGACGTCCAGCGGGATCACCCAGCGGATCGCTTTTGGTGCAAAGGCCAGATCGTCGAGCAACCTGCGGGAATGCGCGAAGTCATAAAGCAGTTTGAGCAGCATCTTCATCCCTCCTTTCTTTGGCTGCGCGCAAACCGGACGCGCTGCGGATGGCAGTCGAGCCTGGCGTTCTCGATACGGGCGTGAAAGAAAACTGTTTCAGGCTTGATCAAAGTGCCCTCCCATTTGGGGGCGGTTTTGTTCTTCGGCTTTTCTTCTTCAGACAGCCAGCGGAAACCAAACGCGCGCTGCTGGTGATTGAACACGTCGTACAGCATCAGCCCCAGATCTTCATCCGGCCAGACATTGCGCAAGTCTTTTGTGAGTTCCGCCGCGCGGCGCTCCAGCGCCCTTTGTACATCGTCTTCCCAGTCGAAGTCGGCGGCAAACTCGCGCACGCCGAGGGAGGGACGGTGATAGCACTTACCGCTTTTCGCCCGCCGTTTGATTTCGGCCCGGTATTTTTGACTCGTCTCGCCGGACTTTCTGCCGATTTCGGTCAAATGAACTTCAGCGGTGATGAGATATTCAACTGATTCGAGCGCGAGCATATTGCGCTGCGTGCCATCAGGCGCGCCGCCGCCAGCTTGGATCGGCAAAATCTTTTCCGGCGCCTTCATCCAGGTTTTCGCGCTGTCTATGCTGATGACGTTGATGACCTCGTTACGGCGGAACGAAAACCAGCGACCGCGCTGGATGACGCGAATCGAATCAATCAGGTAATAAATCTGCGGCTCCCAAAAAATAGCTTCGAGCATGCCGCGAGCGGCGGAAGGCGTCATCACCGGATAGCTCACGCGCTCGACTTTCATTTCCGGGCGTGTGAAGCAGGCGAAATCGCCCCACACGCGAATGGTTACAAGCTGATTGTTCATAGGATAAAGTCCTTCAGCGGGCGTTGTTCGATCAAAATGCCGAGGTTATCGTGATACCAGCCCTCGGCGAGTACGTGGATGTCGAGATTCGGCAGCAGCGGTGTGGTCGCTTTGAGCGTGAGCAGCCGCTGGAAATCACGCGAGTGCAGGTTGACCATGAACCGTTGCAGCTTTCTCAAGTCGTTGCGGTCGAATCGCGCTTGGCCTTTGGCAATGGGGCGCGTACGAATTTCTTCGATCAGGTTGCGGCCTTTGCCGTAAGGTACGATTACCGGCTGGGTGGCGTCCTTGATGACACGCGCCAATTCAGCCACTTTACGGAAATGCAGCTTTGCGCGTTCGCTCTGAATGTCTATATCAGTTGGCACCGACTGATAAAGCTGATCAAAGTATCTCTCGAACAGCGCGTGATCAGTAGCCAGTGCATCGATGCTCACCAGAAGCGAAGCCGTGATATCGGTGGCGGTACGGTAAACACCAGGCGGCAGTTTATGGTCTTCAGGAATGAAAACGACGACTTCGCCAAGCACGGGATTGCCCACCGCATCGCGCAGGCGGTTTTCGCGGTTGCAGCGCCCGGCAGCCTGAATGATGGAATCGAGCGGCCCCAATGCGCGCCAGACTGTCGGGAAATCCACATCGACTCCGGCCTCGATCAACTGGGTTGAGACGAGACGGCAAGGCTGCTCGTTCCTTAGCCGGTAGCGAATACTGCCGGGCCGTGGAGTGAGGTCATCACCCAAAATATCCAGCCGATGCTCCGCGCACATCGCCGAGGACAGATGAAAGACGGACGCCTTTTCCTCATCGGGCACGGTGCGGTAGAGTTTCTCTGACAACTCAAAAGCATGGCGGCGCACGTTGACCACGCACAATGCGCGGTCCTTCCCCGACATTTGCTTAGCCATAGCATCCCAGCTCAAGGCTTCATGAGTCTTCGGCACACGAATGTTCACGCGGCGCAGGCGGCGGAACGTCTCGGCGGTGTCTTGGGTGATTTCCTCAACCTCGCCCGGTTTGAAGCCTTCGTTGAGTGATGCGGGACGATAGCGAAAGGCGGGTTGCGTGGCGGTCGAGAATACGAAGCTCACGCCGTAATTGTCACGTAGGTCGCGAAACACATTGAGCAGCGGATTGAGAAGATGATTGGGCAACGTCTGCACCTCATCGAAGATCACCACCGAACGGGCGATGTTATGGAGTTTACGGCAGCGCGACGTGCGGCTGGCAAAAAGCGATTCAATGAACTGCACCGACGTGGTGACGATGACCGGCGCATCCCAGTTTTCAGCCGCGTATTCGGCTGGGTGCTTTTCGAGCGGCGCTTTGGGGCGAGATTCGTCCTTGTCTTCCGGTACGCTCACAGCGGAGTGGTGTTCGACCACGATGCCTTGATTTTTCGGATCGAGGATGCGGCGATATTGGGCGGCGTTCTGCTCAATGATCGATAGATAGGGGATGACCACGATGACCCGACGGAGTTGGTTTTGGGCGACGTGAGCCAAGGCGAACGCCATTCCCGAAAGCGTCTTGCCGCCGCCGGTCGGGACGGTCAGCGAGAAGAAGCCTGGCGGTGACTTCGCCCTATCGAGACACTGCTGAAAGATGCGATTACGGATAGTGTTGAGTTCGCCGGATTGCGGTTTGCTCTCTTTCTCTTCGATCAGGCGTTGTAGAAGCTCGCCAGGCTGAAGTTCCATGGACTTTCTTAGCGCGCCTGTGTAATGCGCTTCGGTGTCCAAGAAATCCGCGTCCACAAGCGCCGAGAAAAGCATCCGGATGTAATATTCGGCGCGGTGCTCATTGTTGATGGCAAACTGCGGTTCCGCAATCTGCTTGGCAATTGCGCCGATCTCGTTCTCAAACAGCTCGCCGATCAGCAGCAATCGTTCAGCAGCCTGGTATTTAGAATCCTCGATCAGTGATTGCAGCTGATTACGGTCATGCAATCCGGCGTGATGCCCGGCAATGGCGAAGGCTGGGCCAAGCCACCCCCGCCGATACGCCAACGCCGCGCCATAGACCGCGTGGTGGGTTTCGGTGCTGCTATCTCGCTCGGCTCGAAGGTATTGCTGAAACTCGTCGCGGTACTTGCCGAGATCATGCAGCAATCCAGTCCAGTAGGCGGCGTCCTTCAAGGCCGCAGAGCCTTTCCCTGCGAAATGGCTAGCCAAGTTGCCAACTGCTTGCAAGTGATCCTTCAGCCGATGCGGCATGCCCGCCGAATTGGCGCTGTGCGCCAGATAGGATTGCGAGTGTGCCATCTGACTATGTGTCATGCTTTCTTCGAGCACTGGCGAAAGTTACTAGCCACTCCACCATGGGCAGGAACTTCCGGCCGCCGGCCGATCATCCCAAATCCACCAGTATCAGTGCCTGGATCATCGTCAGCCATTGTGCTCGATCGCGCCTGACTGCGGATTACCTATTCCCACAACACGTACTCGAGGTCGCACAGCCAACCCGCGCGCCACTGGTCTTCCGAGATCCATTCCATATAAACACGCAATGCTTGTCTCGCCTCATTGCTCACCTGCTTCTCCTTTTCCAACCGATCTCCGTCTTACGGCGTAGCGAGTAGGTCAGTTACCGCAGTCTGACCTATAGCTGCTGACTCGATGTTTGACGCCTGCTGTGTTTGTGCTATGGGCGACATATGTGTTCATGTCCACAAATTCCTTGATTGCGGTTATCCTTTATGTGATTCGCGATAAAAACTGCGAAGACTCTTTTCGAGCAACTGCTGCACCCTTGCCTTGAGTGTCATCGGCTTTAGAACTTCAACGTCCGGGCCGTGCTTGAGGATGTCCATGATGAGTTCGCGGTCGTCGGAGTAGGGGATTTCGAGCAGGTAGTAGCCTTGTTCGTCGAAATGGGACTTCTGCTGAGAGTGCCATTTCTCGCGCGAGACCCAGCGCGCCCGCTCGGGCGTGAAACGCAGCAGCGCGCGATGCTTCGGTTTGCCGCTGAAGATGCCGTAGGCGGACCCCAGAGTTTCGTCGAGCAGCTTCTCACTGACGTTCCTTGCGTTCGTCTTGAGTAACTCGGCGTGAGTGATGGCGTCGATAGCAAAGGTGCGCAGGGCAACCCGCATATGGCACCAGGCGTCGAGATACCAATTGTCCCGGTAATGCACGAGCCGCTGCGGGGATACTTCGCGCGTCAGCGTCTCATTGCGCACGCGGCTATGGTGGGTGATGCGAAGGCGCTTGCGGGTGAGGACGGCCCTCGCCGCCGTCTCGAAGTGCTCGGTAGGGACGGCGCGGCTGGCGATGGGCAGGAGTCTGATGCGCCGCTCGATCTCCTCGATGGCATGATCGCCCTTGTCGAGCAGCGCCCGCACCTGGCTGCGCAAGGGCGCGATGTGGGGCGCGAGCAGGCCCGGCTGGATGTGCTCAAGGAGATGCTCCATGGCGAGCAGAGCGTGCACCTCCGAGGCGTTGAACCACATGCCCGGCAGTTCAAAGCGCAGACCGGCTTGCGAGGATTTATCGTCGGCGAATCGATAGCCTCGCAATTCCCGATCCCAGACAATGGGCGCATTGAAGCGTTCGCGCAGATATTCAAGATCGCGTTTGAAGGTGGCGTGCGACACCTCCAGTGTCTTGAGAAACTCCGCGCACGGAACTGCCCGCCGGCTGCCCAGCAGACTGGATATGCGGTAGAGGCGCTCGGTTCGGTCCATGGGAGAGCGGGGCTTCGTGATCGTTGTTGTGGCGGCAGTTGATACGCCCCACAGGGGTGCTTCCAGTCTCAAATGTAGCCCTCCGACGCCGGTAATTCCAATTCATGATGGCACGGGCAGTGGTGCACCAGGTGAGCCACTGGCGGGCGACAATGTTGCGGTCACCGCTGTTAAGGCGACAAAGGAGGACGTGCCGATGCAGATTCTGAACGATACTTTGATTGAATTCGCCCTCGGCGACCCCACCGTGCGCGAGAACCTGGCGGTCTTTCCACTGCTCACCGGGAAGCGCCGCGAGTGCGACTACCTGACACTGGATGAGGCGCTGGAAGGCGGACTTGCCGAGGTGAGCGAGGTCTCCGAGGGCGGCAGCGTCCCGGAGCTTTCCTTCGAGAACCACTCCGCGCGGAAGGTGCTGCTGGTGGACGGTGAGGAGCTGATAGGGGCAAAGCAGAATCGGGTGTTGAATCTCGCCATCCTGGTGGCGGCGGCGAAGAAGGTGGTCATTCCCGTCTCCTGCGTGGAACGTGGTCGCTGGGCCTACCGGCAGCGGCGCTTTGCCTCCGGCAGGAAGAAGCTCTACGCGAAGGCGCGAGCCGCCAAGATGGCGGCGGTCAGCGAATCCATGCGCCGAAGCGGCGCACGGCGCTCGGATCAGGGAGGTCTTTGGCTGGACATCGCAAGGAAGAGTGATCGAATGGAAGCCTGCTCGGAAACAGGGGCGATGGATGCGCTCTACGACAAATCGGCAGTCTCGGTGAAGCGCTTTGAGCAGGCCTTCCAGGCCCGGGAAGGGCAGGTGGGGGCGGTGTTCGCGGTGAACGGCGAGATCGCCGGGTTGGAACTCTTCGACAGCCCCAGCGCCTTTGCGAAGTATTTGTCGATGCTGGTGGAGAGCTATGCCGTGGATGCCCTCGATGTGCCGGAGGTGAAGCGCGAGGCGCCCTCGAAGCAGGCAGCCGAAGCATTCATCGACCGTGTGAGGAGGGCTTCGGTGCAGAGCTTTCCCGGTGTGGATCTGGGCGAAGACGTGCGGCTGACGGGGGAGAACCTCACTGGCGGTGCACTCATCGCCGAGGGCCGGGTGGTGCATCTCTCTGCATTCTCGGTCGAGAAGGAGAACGCCACGCCGGAAACGGATGATGTGGTGTAGCAGTCAAGTGCTTGGACGCTGCCAGGGAGGGTGGCGCCTTCTGACAACAAATGTCTCCAGGCCGTTCGTGGATCTCGTCGGACTACCGGCTCCAGGTCAGGGTCCGGGTTCGGGCGGCGCCGGGAACTGCACGTAGGGCCCATGCGGTTGCTCGCCGGGAGGCAGAAAGACCGGCGCGGGCTCGCCGGCCGGACCCAGTGCATGGATGAAGCGATACATCGCGCGCAGATCCTGCTCCGATATCTCGCGCAGCGTGAACCACGGCATGGGCGGGCGATAGCGGGCGGTCCGGGCGACCTCGATCCACTGGTCCTCCGAGATGCTCTGCATGTAGAGCCGCAGGTTGCTCGCGTAGGTCGTGCCCCACGGTCCGCGCCAACCCAGCGCGTCGCCGGTCAGCCAGTTCTGCTCCGGCACGGCTCCCGCCGCCTGCGTGTATCCCGGCGTATGACAATCGTTGCAGCCGGTGATGCGCACGGCATAGCGCCCGCGGTCGAGCTGCACCGCATCGGCGGTCGTCGCGTGATCGGATGGTGCTGAGACCTTTTCACCTCGATCGCAACCGGCAGTTAAGGAGGCAAGCAGCGCGAAACCCCCACCTATTGAGCCTTGCATTTAGAGTGAATTATTAGCAGTCATTCCTGCGAAAGCAGGAATCCAGTGAAAATACTGGTGCCGGCTTCCGCCGGCATGACGAAAGGCTGTTCACCGATTCTGCAAGGCTCAATAAGACCAGATAACGGGATGCCGACATCACATCTCCTTCGGAGGTTTGCAAAGTGATTAGGTTAATGGTGTAACGGGGTTAGAGCAGCGCGCCTAGCCCCACCCACACAAGGACGCGTTACGCCTAGACCGCAGCACCATGCCTCCACTGCTCCTGCGGAGTTCAGCTCATCCCCGAACCAGTAATTCAGGATGTCTCCCGGGTCAGTGCTCATTGATCTGCGACTGCGGTGGTACCGGCGCAGGCGCAGGGTGGGCAGAGTGCCGCCCCCCCGAGGCATGGCGTCCCGCAAATTTCATTGCCTTTCCGGCCAAGTCCGCAAAGCGGGCGTAAGCCGGAATCCAGAGTCAATTCAATAAACTGGATGCCGGCTTTCGCCGGCATGACGCCAGCGGCGGGTTGTACTCAGAGCTGGCCCGCGATGAACGGTGACCGCTCAGCCATGCGTGCTCCTCAGTTCGGGGGCGACCCTCACGGCACTGCGCAGCAGGCGCGGCGAGCCTCTTTGTATGAAGTCTGCCAGAGCCTCCGCCGGGAGCGGTTTGCCGATGGCGTATCCCTGCGCTTCGGCACAGTCGTGTTCCAGCAGGAACTGCCACTGCGCGGGGGTTTCCACGCCTTCCGCCACCACCTTGATCTCCAGCCGCTTCGCCATCGCGAGGATCGCCTGCACGATCGCCACGTCGTCCGGATCGTCAGGGATATCATGCACGAAGGAACGATCGATCTTGATCCGGTGCAGAGGCAGGCGTTTCAGGTAACCGAGGCTGGAATAGCCCGTGCCGAAGTCGTCGACGGCCAGCTGGACTCCCATCTTATGCAACGCACGCAGTGCCTCGATCGCTTGTTCTGGATTGGCCATGATGCTCGATTCCGCGATCTCGAGTTCGAGGCAGGTGGGCGCAAGTCCGGCCTCGCGCAATACGGCTGTGGTCCTGGCTGGCAGATCGGGTTGTCGCAGCTCGCGCACGGACAGGTTCACAGCCATCCTCAGGGCCGGCAATCCATTCGCCTGCCAGATTTTGAGTTGTTGGCAGGCGGTGCGCAGCACCCAATCTCCGATTGGGGCGATGAGGCCCGTTTCCTCGGCGATCGGGATGAATTCGGCAGGCGCGACAAGACCGCGCTCCGGATGCTGCCAGCGTACCAGGGCCTCCACACCCGTGATCTGATTCGTGTGCAGATCTATCTGAGGTTGGTAGTGCAGCACCAGCTCTTTTCGCTCGATGGCCCGGCGCAGGCTGTTTTCCAGCAGTAACCGCTCTCGCGCCTGCGCGTTCATGCCGGCATTGAAGAACTGGTAATTGGCCCGCCCCCGGTCCTTGGCCTGATAGAGGGCGATGTCGGCGTGCTTGAGCAACGTCTCAGTGTCCAAACCGTCCTTGGGGTACAAACTCACCCCGATGCTGGTGGTGACATGCAACTCCTGTCCCAGGACGTAGAACGGGAGCGAGAGTGTGTCGAGCGCCTTGACGGCGACTTGCGCGGCCTCCTGGGCTTCACGAATGTGGGGAAGGACGATGACGAATTCATCGCCACCGAGACGGGCCACCGTATCTCCGTCGCGCAACGCCTCACGCAGGCGCTGTGCCGTCTGGCGCAGCAAGTCATCGCCTACCGCATGCCCCAGCGTGTCGTTGATGGCCTTAAAGCGGTCGAGATCCGTGAACAACACCGCCACGTGATGACCCTCCCGCTGCGCCTGCGCGAGCGCTTGTCCAAGCCGGTCCTGCAACAGGGCGCGATTCGGCAGCGCGGTGAGCGCATCGTGATAGGCGAGATGGCGGATCTTGTCCTCCGTTGAGCGCCGCTCGGTAATATCGTGGCAGATGGCAAGCTGCATCGCTTGACCCGCCGTTGTCGCCCTTAGCGGCACGGACTGACTTTCGAGCCAGCGACGACCGCCCCGACATGCCTCAATCTCAAACTGCAACACACCGGGATCGCCCTGGCACACGGCCTTGTGAAAGGCGAGGTAGGCGGGCCGCCTCTCCGGGGTGAGGAACTCGTGGAACGGGCGGCCGATGAGAGCCTCGCGCGAGGAGCCCTCGAGCAGTTTCACGCCCGCCGGATTGATTTCCGCGAGCGTGCCGTCCTGATCCACGAGCAGGATGCACTCGCCGGTTGTGTCGACGATGGCTTCAAGTCGCTCCTCGCGCTCGCGCATGGTCTCCTCGACGTGTCTGGCCTCGGTGTAGTCCAATATGACACCATCGAGATAGAGCAACTGTCCGTTCGCGTTGAAGACACCTTGTCCGCGTTCGCGTACCCAGCGTACCGAGCCGTTGTGATGGATTATGCGGTACTCAAGGGTGAAGGGCTCTCTGTTGCGCACAGCCTGTGATACCACCTGCTCGATCATCGCTGCGTCATCGGTGTGAACGATGCTTGCAATGCTGCGCACGCGATTGCCGATGAAGTCCGAGGCCGGATAGCCGCTGATGACCTCGATGGCGTCGCTCAGATACAGCATGGTCCAATGCTCATTGCACAGGCAGCGGTAGACGGCGCCGGGAATGTTAGCCACCAGTGTCCTGAACTGAGTTTCACTGTTTGTTAGCGTCGCCTCAGCCGTCTTTCGCGTCGTCACGTCGGCCACCACGCCGATGATACGGGTGGTGCGTCCCTCGCGATCGCAAATGTAGTGTCCGCGATCCTCGCAGTCGATGACCTGACCGTCTTTACGGATGAGACGGTAGGCGACATCAAACGATTCACGTTCCGCAACGACGCGCCTGAACTCGTCCTCGATGGCAGGTCTGTCATCGGGATGCAGCAGCGCAATCCATCGTTCAATCCCGCCATTCAGCTCATCGGCGCTGTAGCCCAGGATGCGTTCCACGTTACCGCCGTAGATCGTGACGTCGTTCTCCGTGTCCCAGTCGTAGAGAAGCTGGCCGGAGGCACGCACGGCCGCCTCGTAGCGATTGCCCCACTCCGCGATGTGCGCTTCGTTGCGCTTGCGCTCGATGGCGATGCAGGCAAGATGGGCCGCCGTGCCGATGGCTTCGATCTCTCGCGGGCTGGGCGCACGTGGTTCGCGGTAGTACGTCGCGAAGGTTCCCAGCAGTTCGCCCTGGCTCGAGAGGATGGGGTGCGACCAGCAGGCGCGGATGGCGTACCGGGCGGCGAGATCGCGAAAATCAGCCCACAGTGGATCGAGGGTTACATCGCTGACGATCACCGGCTCGCGGCGACACGCGGCCGTGCCGCAGGAGCCGATGCCCTCGCCGATGGGTATACCTTCTATCGCCTGGGTGTAGCTTTGGGGCAGGTTGGGCGCAGCGCCGCAATACAGTCGGGTGGTGTCCCCGTTGGCAAGCAGGACGGAGCAGAGGCTGCCGGGGAACCGAGCTTCGAACATCAATGTGATGTCGCGCAGAACCTCGGTGTGCGAAATTCCGCGACTGATGCGGTCCAGGATATGGCGCTGTCCCGCCAGGAACGTTTCCGCTTGCTTGCGCTCCTCTATCTCCTTGCGCAAAGCGGCATTGGCCTGTTCTATCTGGGCCAGGGCTTGCGCGCGCTTCTTGAGGGTGCCGACCATCCACACCATGAGCGGGATCGCGATCGTCCAAATCACTACACGCAGTAGGTTCTCCTCGCCGTAGTGGAAGGGTTGCCCTGGATTCGAAAAGAACCAGGCCGCGTATAGCAACGTCAGTGCGGCACTGATAAAACCCGGCATGTATCCACCGATCCAGGTGGAATAGACCACGGCAAGCAGGAGGATGGCGGGAGGATTGGGGATCCTGAACCCCAGGTGGGCGACAGTCTCTATCGTCCCAGCGCAGCCGATCACGAGCAACGGCCCGAGCAGGCAGGGCCACGTCAAGGAGATCGCTTTACCGGCGTTGTTGGTATTCATTTATGCCGACCTGGAAGCAAAAAGTGCTCCAATTCCTCGCCCGCTAGGGGGCTAAGCGGGCGAGACAGGCCCAGACGCCCTCGCCGGAAGCTTCCTCGGTATTGCGTGGTTGCAGAGATGCGAGGTCGGCTTGTCGAGGGTAGGCAGACGCTAGCTAGGGGGGGCGCTCGGCCTGGGTGCTTCTGGAACGGGAGAGGACTCCTCGCCGGACGCAGAGGGAGGAGACAGTTGCGTGCGCGTCCAGTCCCTGAGGAGCGCATAGCCAACCGCAAGCAGCGTGGGGCCGAGGAACACACCAATGAATCCAAAAGTCAGGATGCCTCCCAGCACGCCCAGGAAAACGAGAATGAACGGCAGGCGGCTGCCCTGACTGATGAGATAGGGCTTTACGATGTTATCGATGCCGCTGATGCCGACCGCGCCCCAAATCAGCATGAAGATACCCCAACCGACATGGCCCTCGTTGAACAGCCACAGACTCGCCGGGATCCAGATGAGCGGCGGACCCACCGGGATCAGCGCCAGCACGCAGGTGAGCAAGCCGAGAAGGAAGGGGCCGGGCACGCCGGCAATCCAGTAACCGAGACCGGCCATGATGCCCTGCGCGAGCGCAGCACCAATGATGCCGTGAACGACAGTCTTCACCGTGTTGCCGGCCACCGCTAGCAGGTGGTGGGCACGGGCGCCGGCGATCCGCTCCATGCCGGCGCGCACCTGTGCGGCTGCGGCGCTGCCGTCACGGTATAGAAAGTAGGCGGTGAGCACGCTCAAGGACAGATACAACACACCGTGACCGAAGGCGAGTCCGGTGCCAAGCAGCCATCTCCCGAAAGGCGCGCCCAGATTCTGCAGGTAGGCGATGAGCTTCGGGCTGTCGGCGGCAAGTCCCACCCAGAAGGCGGCAAGCTTCTCGCCAACCACCGGCAACCCCGCCAGCCAGGCGGGCGGCTCCGGGATACCGGCCCCGATCCAGCCTTGGATCGCGCGGGCGAGATTGTCGAAGTTCTCCCCGAGACTGACACCGACAATCACCAGCGGTGCGAGGAGGATGGCCGCGAGCAGGACGGTCATGATCCCGGCGGCGATGTGTTCGCGGTTGCGCACCAAGGCGAGGATGCGCTCGTAGAGCCCCCAGGTGGAGAAGGACATGACCACCGCCCAGAGCAACGCCGACATAAACGGCGCCAGCACCAGCATGCATCCGAAGACGAGAGCGGCGATGGCGACAAGGGCGAGAATGTTTTCGGATCGCTCAAGCATGAGAAAACCCTCAGGGCGTTGACGGCAGGTCGGCGCAGGGATGCCGGGCAAGCCTCCAGCAACCGGTGCGTTGCGTGCTGAGCGCTAATCGATGAAGCGCTGGGTGATCGGCGCGTAGGCGTCGATGCGGCGATCGCGCAGGAACGGCCAGTGCGTGCGCGCGAAATCGAGCCGGCCCAGATCGAGCGCGACGACGAGAACCGCTTCCTCGTCGGCCGGCGCGCGCACGAGAACGCTGCCGTCCGGGGCGGAGACGAAGCTCTGGCCCCAGAATTCGATCCCCTGATCCGACGATGACGGGTCCGGTTCGAAGCCGACACGGTTCACGGCTACGACGTAGCAGCCGTTGGCGATGGCGTGGGCGCGCTGGGCGACCTCCCAGGACTCGTGCTGCGTTTTGCCGTACTCGGTTTTTTCCTCAGGCTGCCAGCCTATCGCGGTCGGGTAGAACAGGATCTCCGCGCCGAGCAGGGCGGTGAGGCGGGCCGCCTCCGGATACCATTGGTCCCAGCAGATGAGCACGCCGAGATCGACATGCCGCGTCTCGAACTTTCTGAACCCGAGATCGCCGGGGGTGAAGTAGAACTTCTCGTAGAAGCGCGGATCGTCCGGGATATGCATCTTCCGATACAGGCCGACATTGCCGCGCTTGCCGTCAACGACGACAGCGGAGTTGTGATAGAGGCCGGGTGCGCGGCGCTCGAAGATGGGCACGATCACCGTCACATCCACCTCGGCGGCGAGCTGGCCAAAGGCGGCGAGCGACGGCCCGTCGGCGGGTTCGGCAAGCTGGAAGAAGCGGTGATCTTCGGTTTGGCAGAAATAGCGTGAACGGTACATCTCCGGCAGGCAGATGACCTGCGCGCCCTGCTCGGTCGCCTTGCGCGTCAGCCGCAATGCCTTCTGCGTGTTGGCGTCCGGATCGACCTCGCAGCGCATTTGCACCAGGCCGACCCGCACGGCACCTGCGCGCGTCACGGCGGAGCGCCTCCCTCACCGTTGTGGGAGCCGGGCTCGTAGTAGGTGCTCTGCGCGAAGCACTTCATATACTGATCGAGCAGTTCCACCCCCGCCTTGGGACGGATGCGGCCTTCATCGATCTTCTGGCGGATGAGATCGTTCATGCGCCGGTGCAGGTCGTTGGGGAAGTATTGCACCAGCGCCAGCATTTCCTGCACGGACGTTCCGGGAATGATCTTCTCGATGTAGTAATCGCCGGGCTCGTCGGCGTCCGCGTAGACGTGCGCCTCGGCGACGCGGCCGAAAAGGTTGTGCGAATCACCCATGATGTCCTGATAGGCGCCCATCAGGAAGAAGCCCAGATAGTAGGGCTCATCGGGCTTGAAGTCATGAACCTCGAGGAAATCCTTGTCCGCGTTCGAGGATACGTAGTGGGAGACCTTGCCGTCGGAGTCGCAGGTGAGATCCACCAGCACGGCGCGACGCGTGGGCCGGGCGTCGAGACCTTTGATCGGCACGATGGGAAAACGCTGGCCGATGCCCCAGTGGTCGATGATCGACTGGAAGATGGAGAAATCGCACAGGAACTGGTCGACGAGCTGATCATCGATGGCGCGCAGCTCCTTCGGTATCAGCTCCGGGCGCGGAATGCGCTTGAGCTGCTCGTCGATGGCGTGGCACGCGGTCCAATACAGCCGCTCGGCAATGGCCTTCTCCTCGAGCGGCAGGTAGCCGAGGTTGAACAGCAGGTCGGCCTCCTGGCGCTTCTCGACCGCATCGTGGTAGGCCTCCATCAGATCGGAAATCGGCGGTGTCTTGCGGCGCTTGTTCTGGGCCAGCGCGCGCACGCGGGTGAGCACCTCGTACAGTTCGCGCACGACGATGTTGTGTTCGGCAGCGGGTGCGAAGCCGTTGTCGATGGTGTCCTTGCGATAGGCGCCGAGCGCCTCGACGATGAGCACCGAGTGATGCGCGGTGAGCGCACGGCCGCTCTCCGAAACCAGGACAGGGTGCGGCACCTTCTCTTCGTCGCAGAGCTCCTTGACGGAGTACACCACCGCATTGGCATACTCGCGCAACGTATAGTTGATGCTGCTGTCGTCCTGACTGCCGTAGCCCGCCTCGTAGTTGACACCAAGGCCGCCGCCGACGTCGAGATACTTGACCGCCAGGCCGCGCTCGACGAGTTGGACGTAGACCTGTGCGATCTCTTTCACGGCCTTCTTCAGGATCTGGATGTCGGAAATCTGGCTGCCGAGATGGAAGTGCAGCAGCACGAGCGCGTCGGTGAGTTCGTCCTCCTTCAGGCGCTGGATGAGACTGACGAGTTCGGGCACCGATATTCCGAACTTCGACTGATCGCCGCCGGATTCCGCCCACTTGCCCGAGCCGCTGGTGCCCAGGCGTATGCGCACGCCGAGGCGCGGGCGCTGATTGGACCTTTCCGCGAGTTTCAGGAGGTGCTCGAACTCGCCGTACTTCTCCATCACCGGGACGACGTTCTTGCCGATCTGCTGGGCGGCGAGGATGAGACGCAGCATGACCGCGTCCTTGTAGCCGTTGCAGATCAACAGTGCCTCATCGTCCGCCATGTGCGGCAGCGCGGCGATAAGCTCCGCCTTGGAGCCGCACTCCAGCCCCATCTTGAACGGCTTGCCGGCCTCAACCACCTCCTCGACGACCTCGTGGAGCTGGTTGACCTTGATGGGATAGACACCCTGGTAGCGCCCCTGGTAGCCGGACTCGGCGATCGCGTCCTGGAAGGCGGTGTTCAGCCGCACCACGCGGGAGCGCAGCACGTCCTGGAAGCGCAGCAGCACCGGGAAGCTGACGTTGCGGTTCCGCAGGTCCTGCACGACATCGTGGATGTCGATGACCGGCTCCTCGTCCCGCAACGGATGCACCGCCATGTGCCCGTGCCCGTTCACGAAGAAGAACGAATCACTCCACTGTCTGATGCGGTAGAGCTCCTCGGCGTCCTGCGTCGTCCACGCTAGCGCTTCGGGCGGCACAGTGGACAGCGGTTGAGGCGTGCTCATCGGACGTCGGGCGCCAACACGCAGGCGAAAATCAGTGGGACAACTATCGTCGCGTCCGACTCGATGACGTATTTCGGCGTCTGCGCCGCCAGCTTGCCCCAGGTGATCTTCTCGTTGGGCACGGCGCCGGAGTAGGAACCGTAGCTCGTCGTCGAGTCACTGATTTGGCAGAAGTACCCCCAACGCGGGATGTCGCGGATCTGCAGGTCCTGCTCCAGCATCGGCACCACACAGATCGGGAAGTCCCCGGCGATGCCGCCGCCGATCTGGAAAAAGCCGATGGAGTGCTCGGCGCAGGTCTTCCGGTACCAGTCCGCCAGCACCATCATGTACTCGATGCCCGTACGCACGGTGTGGACGTTCTTCACCTCGCCAGTTATGCAATGGGACGCAAAGATGTTGCCCAGCGTGGAGTCCTCCCAGCCGGGGACGAAGATGGGCAGGTCCGCCTCGCAGGCGGCGACCAGCCAACTGTCTCTTGGATCGATCTGGTGGTACTGCTTGAGCGCGCCGCTGCGGATAACGCGGTATGTGAACTCGTGGGGGAAGTAACGCTGGCCGCTCTGGTCCGCGCTCGTCCACTCGGCCAATACCGCCTTTTCCAGCCGGCGAATCGCCTCTTCCTCGGGGATACAGGTATCCGTTACGCGATTGAGGTGCCGCTCGAGCAGTTTTTCCTCATCGGCCGGTGTCAGGTCCCGGTAATTGGGGATGCGCACATAGTGGTCGTGCGCGACAAGATTGAAGAGATCCTCCTCGAGATTGGCGCCGGTGCAGCAGACGGCGTGCACCTTGTTACGCCGGATCATCTCGGCAAGCGACAGGCCGAGCTCACCCGAGCTCATCGCGCCAGCGATACATATGAGCATCTTGCCGTTGTTCTCGAGGTGCCGGATATAGCCGTCCGCGGCATCGACGAGGGCGGCGGCGTTGAAATGCCGGAAGTGATGCCGCACATAGTGTGCGACGGTGGCGACGTCGTTTCGGGCGGCGGCGGCAATGGTGTCGTTCATATCACACTCCTTTCACACTGGCGCGTGTGAGATGTGGCGACGCAAAAAAAATTTGCGCGAAATGTAGGGTAAATGTACCGCGACAGCAAGAGATTTCTTAAGCCGCGGGAACCTGCTGCGTGAGGCAGTGAAAGGTGCCGAGACCCCACACCAGCGCGGTACAGTCGATGCCGACGACGCGCCGCCTCGGGAAGCAACGCCGGATGATCTCGATAGCGTCGCGATCGCGGCCGCAGTTGAAGAGCGGTTGCAGCACCACGGTATTGCCGATGTAGAAGTTGGCATAGCTTGCCGGCAGGCGCTGACCCTCGCGGACGATGGGCCCCGGCATCGGCAGCGTGATCACCTTGAGCGCGCGGCCGTCGGGCAGTCGCAGCGCCCGCAGCCGCGCCAGGTTGTCCTGCAACGCCGCGTAGTTCTGGTCTTCGGAGTCCTCCTCGACGACAGTGACCACCGTGTCGGGGGCAACGAAGCGGGCGAGGTCATCGACGTGGCCATCGGTGTCATCGCCGACGATGCCTTCGCCGAGCCACCAGACCGTGTGGATGCCGAGGGAGTCCTTCAGCCGCCGTTCAATTCCGCCCTTGCTGAGCTGGGGATTGCGATTGGGATTGAGCAGACACTGCTCGGTGGTCAGCAGCACGCCCTCGCCGTTGACGTCGATGGAGCCGCCCTCAAGCACCATGCCGCCTTCGAAGCGCGGCACCTCCAGCACCTCGGCCATGCGGCGGGGGATCTGCCGGTCGAGGTCGAAGGGCGGGTATTTGCCTCCCCAGGCGTTGTAATCCCAATGAACGGCACCGAGCTGGCGCCGGCCATCGCGGTCACGGACAACGAAGATGGCGCCGTGGTCGCGGCACCAGGCGTCATTGGTAGGGAAGTAATGGAAGATGACGCCGGTCAGGTCGACACCATGTTCGGCGAGGATCCGCCGCACGCGCGCCTCGTGCTCTGCACCGAGAACGTTGATGCGCACGGTCTCGCTGCCGGCGAGTGCGGCTACCGCCGCGGCGACCGTGGGCTCGACCGGCTCGAAGTCGCCGGGCCAGGAGTCGCGGTTATGCGGCCACGACAACCATACGGCCTGGTGCATCTCCCATTCCGCCGGCATGCGGTAGCCGAGTTGCGAAGGTGTTTCCGCCTCGATCATGTGAGCAAGCGTAGCGAGCTGGGATTAAGGAAAAAGGAACGGCCCGGTTCATCCGGGCCGTATCACTACCCTCTGCTGCGGAGACGGATCTCCGCGGACGATCTGCTCAGCGCTCGATGACGAACAGAGCCGGTTTCTGCTGCGAGAAGTAGGCTGCGGTGTCGAGAATTTCCTGCTCAGACAGCGAAGCGGCCTGCGGAACCATCACCGCATTCTTGCGCTCGCCCGACTTGTACTCCCGCATCGCCTGAATGAGGTAGCTCTCCCATTGGCCGGCAAGTTTGGGGAATGCGCCGCTGGGGCTGTTGCCGTCAGCGCCGTGGCAGGCCGCGCACACTTCCTTCGCTTTCTTCTCGCCCGCCGCGTAGTCACCACCCGCGTTGGCAGTTGCGCAGGCGAGTGCCACGGTGAGGGCGGTGGTGGCGGTAATCGTGTTGTTCATTATGACCTCTCCCGTAGTACTCATTCAGCCTTCGCAGCAGCCTGACCGCCGGGGACCTCGTTGGCGAAGAACGCTCCGATGTCTGCCATGTCCTGGTCGCTCAAATTGATGGCATTGGCGTGCATGCTGTGATGCGCGCGCTCGCCGCTCTTGTAGGCTTTCAGCGCCGCCACGATGTACTCGGCGTGTTGTCCGCCGAGCTTGGGCACCCGGTAGGTCGGATAAACGTTGTAGTAGGTGGCGATCGAATGGCAGCCGGTGCAGGTCTGCGCCTTCACTCTGCCCGCTTCGGCGTCCCCGGCGCCTGGCGCCGAAGCCGCCAGCATGCACCCTAAAGCCAGGCCCGCTGCCCCGAGCCAACCTCTTTTTCTCATCTCGATCTTCCTCCAACTCGTCGCTTGCCCCGCGCACATCAGCCCGAACGCTCACCCTGTCCCCTGGCAGGGCGAGGCAACTGATGGCAGGGATGGGCACGCTCTTTTGATATCCCCACGCAAAGACTGCGGTGTGGAGTTGAACGACGCGCAAACATGCTAACACGAAATGGGCGAAACGAAATCGCACGGGACGGCACGCAAACCCTGCCACCTTCCTCATCGCCAGCGTGACCTGCCGTTAAGCAGGCACTCATCGCGCGTCCTCGACGCGGAGCCACGCATCAGCGCATTGGAAAGCCGCGCGACGTTTTTCAAGTGTTCCATGGACATCACTCGCTTGCGCGGATCGGCAACCTTTGCGATAATTGAGATACTGTAAAAACAATGCCTTGTAGCGATGTCATGAGAATATTGTTGATGTGTACCGCCGCTCTGGCGGGGCTATTGCTCTGGCACGATCCAGTGCGCGCCGTGGATGGCATCGCGGTCGAGATCGGCGTGGGGGACGAGGATTCCGCGCGCGGCGGCGCCGCCGCTCAGTGGGACTGGCGGCGTAATCTTTTCAGCGCCGGCGACTGGTATCTGAGCGGCTTCTGGGAGCTCAGCCTCAGCTACTGGGATGGTGACAACGGCAGCACCGGCAACGGCTCACTCGGCGAGGCCGGCTTCACACCTGTGTTCCGTATGCAACCCCGCACGGCGGTGAGCGGCGTCGTGCCCTACCTCGAAGCAGCGATCGGACTACACGTGATGACGGCTACCGAGCTGGGCGACAGGGACTTCGACATCCCGTTCGCATTCGGCGATCATGTCGGTGCCGGTCTGCGATTCGGCCCGCAAGGCGGGTTCGATCTCGGCTACCGCTTCCAGCACCTCTCCAACGCTTCCATCGGCGATTCCAATCCCGGCATCAACTTCCACCTGTTCCGCCTCGGTAATCACTTCTGAGTAGCCGCAGTGGCCGGGTGCGGCATTCATTTGCCCGCCGCCTTATCGCTCGTTGCAAAGGCATTCTTGCCTGTCCGGCGCGCGTGCCGAGGCTGCATTGCGGCCGGCCCGCCGCCGTCAGTCCGTTACGCCACCTGCGCCGAGCCGATCAGGATTAACGGCGCCGCTGGCTCGCAGCGCCAGGTAGAGCGCAGAGGCGCAGGCGATGATGATGCCCAGCCGTCCGTAAACCGCAGAGGGAAACTGCGTCAGCAGTCCCGCGCACATCAGCGCACCCAGGTAGGGGACGAAGCCCGGCGCGGTGAAGCGGTCTTCAAGCGGGCGGCCCTGCTGGCGCAGGCGCATGGCGCTCAGGTGCACGAACAGGAACACGACCATGAGCAGGCAGCCGGTGGTTTGTGCCAGCACCGTAACGCCGCCGGTGAGGACGAGCAGCAGGGTGATGAGCGCCGCGACCAGTATGCTGACGACAGGTGTGTGCCGCGTGGCGTGCACTGTGGCGAGCAGCGATGGCATCAGACTCTGTCTCGACATGCCGTAGAGCAGGCGCGAGGCCATGATGCTGTTGGCGAGTGCCGTGTTGCAGATGGCGGTGATGGCCACCAGTGCGAAGGCGGCCCCGGGCAGGGAATGTCCGGCGCGTGTGAGTACATCCAGCAACGGCCGTTCGGAGGCGGCCGCCTCGGCAGGCGACATGGACCACAGCACCGCGCTCACCACCAGCAGATAGACGATTGTGGTGATCACGATGGCGATGAGCAGAGCGCGCGGTACGTCGCGCGCCGGCTCCTTCGCCTCCTCGCTCAGGTTCACGAGATCCTCGAAACCGACGAAGGCATAAAAAGCGAGCGTGACGCCGGCGACGATCGCCGCGGCGTCGAAACCGGGTGTAAGCGCGGCGCCCAGTTCCTCCGGCTCGCGCACGGTCGTGGCCGCGTGTACGCCCACGGCGATCACCACCAGCAGGCCGGCGAGTTCGATGGCGGTCAGGACGTTGTTGGCGCGCGCGGAATGGCGGATGCCAATGAAGTTGATGAGCGCGAGCAGCGCAATGAGGGCGGCTGCGGCCAGCCAGGCCGGTAACGCCACGAAGACCTCGAGGTAGCCGTGAAAGGCGAGTGCGGCGGTGGCTGCCGAAGTGACGCCGCTCATCAACACCAGCACGCCGATGAGAAAGGGAATGAACGGCTGGCGGAAGGCGTGCGCGCAGTAGGCGCAGGCGCCCGCGCTGTGGGGGATACGCGCGGCCAGTTCGGCATAGGAGAGGCCGGTAACAATCGCCATCACGCCAGCGATGATGAACGCCAGCGTGGTGTCCGCGCCGGCGGCGCCAGCTACTTTGCCGACCAGCACGTAGATGCCCGCGCCGAGGATGTCACCGATGCCGTAGACGATGAGCACCCCGAGGCCGAGGTGGCGTGCGAGGGCCGGCTTGCTCACGGGGCCATAAGGCGCCTGAGGCGGCGCTGAGGGATCACTTTTGTTGATGATACCATGAGCAGATTGGGGACTCGCGGGATGCAATACGGGAGTGGCCATGCCCGAGAAAACCGCAAAACGATTTGTCAGCCGGCTCACCCGCCGCACGCTGGCGCTGATCCTTGCCGGCGGACGCGGCGACCGGCTGAAGGATCTCACGCGCTGGCGCGCCAAGCCGGCCGTGCCCTTCGCCGGCAAGTTCCGCATCATCGACTTTCCACTGTCCAACTGCGTCAACTCCGGCATCCGCCGCATCGGCGTCCTGACGCAATACAAGGCGCACTCGCTTATTCGCCACCTGCAGCGCGGCTGGGGCTTTTTGCAGCACGAGTTGAATGAATTCGTCGAAATACTGCCTGCCTCACAACGCATCGACACCGAGTGGTACGCGGGCACCGCGGACGCCATCTACCAGAACCTCGACATTTTGCGCACCTTCAATCCGAACTACGTCCTGGTCCTTGCGGGCGATCACGTCTACAAGATGGACTACGGTCCCATGCTCGCCTACCACAGCGAGCGCAAGGCCGATCTGACCATCGGCTGCATCGAGGTCCCGGTGCAGGAGGCGAGCGCCTTCGGCGTGATGGCGATCGATGATCAGTGGAGGATCATCGCGTTCCAGGAAAAGCCGGGACAGCCCATAACTCTGCCCGGCCGCGACGATGTGGCGCTCGCGTCGATGGGCATTTACATCTTCAACACCGGCTTTCTCTTCGAGCAGCTCATCAAGGACGCCGATGCGCCGCTCTCGTCGCATGACTTCGGCAGGGACATTATTCCGTCCGTGGTCGGCCGCCACTCCGTCGTTGCCTACCCGTTTGCGCGCGGCCCGCATGGGGAGGGGCCTTACTGGCGGGACGTCGGAACGGTGGACGCGTTCTGGCACGCCAACATGGAGATGGTGGAGGTGACGCCGGTGCTGAATCTCTACGACCACGACTGGCCGATCCGCACCTACCAGGAACAATTGCCGCCGGCGAAGTTCGTGTTCGACGAGGACGGCCGCCGGGGCATGGCGATAGATTCGATGGTGTCCGGGGGCTGCATCATTTCCGGTGCGGTCGTCCGTCACTCGCTGCTCTTCTCCAACGTGCATGTGGAGGAGTACGCACAGGTGAAGGACTGCGTGGTGCTGCCGGAGGTACGCATCGGAGCGCACTGTCAGGTTAACCGCGCCATCATCGACAAGGGTTGCGTCATCCCCGCCAACATCGTTATCGGCATTGATCCGGCGGCGGACGAGAAGCACTTCCATGTCTCGCCGGAGGGCGTGGTGCTCGTCACCCCGGAGATGCTGGGCCAGAACCTGCATCACGTCCGCTGATCGATGCGCGGCGTGTCTGCCCTTCCGCTCCGCCGTCGAGATCGCAGACCGCGTCGAGCCGCGCGACCTGCGCAGGCAGCAGCGCATCCCGGTACGGCGGGCGGAGATCTGCGTCATGGCCGCTGACGAGCGTCTGAAGGTGGTGCTGTGCTGGCATATGCACCAGCCGTGGTACTGGGACCCGCAGAGCGAGCGCTACGAATTGCCGTGGGTCTATCTGCACGCGATCAAGGACTATGCAGACATGGCGGCGCACCTCGAGGCGGTGCCCACGGCGCGCGCCGTTGTCAACTTCACGCCCACCCTGCTCGAGCAGTTGGTCGACTATGAGCGGCGCATCACCGCCTCGCTCGCGCACGACACCGAAATCCGCGACCGCCTGCTCGACGCCCTGCGGCTGCCGGCCCTTCCTCCCGCGGCGGCCGAGCGCGCGGCGCTGCTTCGCGCCTGCCTGCAGGCCAACGAGCAGAACCTCATTCAGCGTTTCCCCCCCTACGCACGGCTCGCGGAGCTGGCGCGCTGCTGCGTGCAGTCACCCGAGCGGGCAGTCTACGTCAACGACCAGTTCCTCGCCGATCTGCTGGTGTGGTACCACCTGGCGTGGCTGGGCGAGACGGTGCGCCAGGATGCGCGCGTGCAGCGGCTCACGGCCAGAGCGGCAGGCTACACCTACGAGGATCGCATCGAGCTGCTGACGATCATCGGTGAACTCATCGCCGGATTGATCCCGCGCTATCAACGTCTGGCGGCGGGCGGTCGTGTGGAACTTTCGGTCACGCCCTATGCGCACCCCATTGCCCCGCTTCTCATCGACTTCACCGTGGCGCGGGAGGCCATGCCGGAAATCGCGCTGCCGACGGACGCAGGCTATCCCGGCGGCGTGGAACGGGCGCGCTGGCATATCGACAAGGCCGTGGTGGTCTTCCGGCATGTCTTCGGCTTTCAGCCCCGCGGAATCTGGCCGGCGGAGGGGGGCATCAGCGCACCATTGCTGAAGCTGCTCGATGAGTTCGGATTCCGCTGGACCGCCAGCGGCCAGGGTGTCATCGGCCACACGCTGTCGCGCGGGGGTGGAGTAGCGCTGAAGCAACAGCCCTATCGTGTGAACGGCACTGACGCCGCCTGTTTCTTCCGCGATGACGGGCTTTCCGATCGCATCGGCTTCGCCTACGCGAACTGGCATGCCGACGATGCCGTGAGTGACTTCATCGGCCATCTGCACAGCGTCAAGCGCCTGAACGAACACTCAGGTAACGCAGTGGTGCCCATCATCATGGACGGTGAGAACGCCTGGGACCACTATCCCCGCAACGGCTGGTACTTCCTTAACGCGCTCTACCGCCGGTTGAGCGAGGACCCCCAGCTTGAGTTGACGACATTTTCCGCCTGCATCGAGCAGGGGATGCCGGTTGAGGAGCTATCGCAGTTGGTCGCGGGCAGCTGGATCTATGGCAACTTCTCCACATGGATAGGCGAGACCGACAAGAACCGCGCCTGGGACCTGCTCGTCGCCGCCAAGCGGGCCGTCGATGCAGCGCTCGCGGAGGGGGGCTGGCAGGAGTCGGACCGACGCCAGGTGGAGCAGCAGCTTGCGATCTGCGAGGGATCGGACTGGTTCTGGTGGTTTGGTCCTGCGCATGCACGCGAGACGGTCGCGGAGTTCGACCGCCTGTTCCGGCATCAACTGGTGAAGCTCTATCGCCTCGTACGTGCGCCGCCGCCCGCGGAGCTGATGACGCCGGTCAGTCTCGGCGGCGCGGGCAGCGGGATTGTCGGCGGCGGGACGATGCTGCCGGCGCAGCGCTGAGGCGGCGCCGAGTGAGATAGCAGCTCGGAAAAAGGGCGAAAAGGCGGACGAATTTTCTAGTTCGCGGGAAGAGCAGACCAATTTATTCCCGCAGACGCGCGTCCGCTCCCTCCGGAAAATAAATCCGTCCCTCTTGCGCTCAACTCACATCGCGGACAGAACCGCACCATGGATGACAGGAGCGATCGGACCCGCAGCGTATTCCGCAGGCGGCGCGCGGGAATCCTGTTGCATCCCACCTCGCTGCCGCATGCTCCCGCGGAGGGTGCCCTGGGACGGCACGCGTACCATTTCATCGACTTCCTGCGCGACGCCGGCCAGACCGTGTGGCAGATGCTGCCGCTGAATCCACCCCACGTTGAACGGAGCCCCTACAGGGCACTCTCGGCCTGCGGCGCAGATCCGCTGCTGGTAAGCCTCGAGCTGGCGTCGCAGTGGGGGTGGCTAAGCAGGCCGCCGCCGGAGGCGTTCGCTGCTCCGAGCGCGCGTGCGCATTGGCTTGACGAACTCGCCAGCGGCTTTGCCGCCCGCGCGCGTGACGAGGATCTTGCGCGTTACGAGCAGTTCTGCCGCGCGCAGGCAGACTGGCTCGATGGCCACGTGCTGTTTGCGGTGCTGCGCGCCGATCAGGGACGGCCCTGGACGCAGTGGCCCGCCCCCCTGCGCGAGCGCGAACCGCAGGCCATGGATCGCGAGCGCAGGCGGCTCGCCGTGAGCATCCATCGCGAGCAAGTCGTTCAGTTTGCTTTCCGGCGGCAGTGGGAGGCATTGCGCCACTATGCCGGCGCCAACGGGGTGCTGCTATTCGGGGATTTGCCCATCTTCGTCGCGCACGACAGCGCGGATGTCTGGGCGCATCGCGAGTACTTCCGACTGGACAGCGGAGGCGAGCCGCTGGTCGTGGCGGGCTGTCCGCCCGATTACTACTCCGCGACAGGCCAGCGCTGGGGCAACCCGTTGTACGACTGGGACCAGATGGCGGCGGACGGGTTTGCCTGGTGGAAGCGGCGGATGCAGACGCAGCTCGCACTCTTCGACCTCGTGCGCATCGATCACTTCCGTGGCTTCGAGGCGTGCTGGGAGATCCCGGTCTCGGCGCAGACCGCGGCGCAGGGGCGGTGGGTGAAGGTACCGGGCAGGCAACTGTTCGATGCGCTGACGGAGAGCTTGGGGCCGCTGCCGGTCGTCGCTGAGGACTTGGGGATAATCACCTCGGAGGTCATCGCCCTGCGCGAACGCTACGGTTTCCCCGGCATGCGCGTGCTGCAGTTCGCATTTGACGGCAATCCGCACAACCCGCATCTGCCGCACGAGCACGAGGCGAATTCGTTGGTGTACACGGGCACCCACGACAACGACACGACGCTCGCCTGGTTCGAGTCGCTGCCTGCGCCGGTGCGCAGGCACGTCATGGACTATGTCGGCGGCGATCCGGCGGCGATGCCCTGGGCGCTCAACCGCCTGGCGCTGGCCTCGGTGAGCCGCCTCTGTATCCTGCCGCTGCAGGATGTACTCGCCCTGGGCAATGGCCACCGCATGAATACGCCGGGCACGGCGGAGGGGAACTGGCGCTGGCGCTTCGACTGGTCACAACTGACATCCGTCATCGCTGGCAGGCTCAAAGATCTGACCGGCCTGTACGGACGAGCCTGAGGCGACTAGCTGCTTCGCGGTGCTATCCGTTGTCGCACTGCAGTGGGGCGCCGGGGGAGCTTTTTTTCCGCAAACGTGACCCGCATTCCGACCCCTGCGGGGAGACCGCTCAGGTGGCAGAACCGCCTGCCTTGCCACAGGCGTACTCGAGCCCGGGATGCCGCGCTTACGGAAACGCCGGAACAGTTGGCTCCACGCCGTGCGCCTCCGCTTCCGGATGCCGCGCCAGCACAAGCTGGCGAATCTTCTCAACCTGATGCTGGGGCACGTCTACCATCATCAGCACGTGCCCTTCCTGCATTGTCCTTTCAAACTGCTTAAGCACCTTGTTGGGCGTGCTGATCCCGATCATCCCGGCGGCCCAGATCCCGAACAGGGCGCCGCCCAGGGCGCCGATGAATATCTTGGCAATGCCCAGCGCAGTGCCGAGCACTGGATAGAAGAAGAGTCCCAGGCCCAGTGCTGCACCGGCCGCCGCACCCACGACCATCCCCACTTCCATACCGTGAAGGAGATCAGTCTTCTGGAAAATGGAAGCCTCAGGGAGCCCCTTCAGATCAGTGCCGCGTTTCGCCAGAAAATGCATGCGCCGGTCTTCAATCTTGGCAAGTAGCAGGTCGTCCTCCACCTGACGTGCCGAAGCCACATCGGGAAGCACAAAGTACAGGCGGTATCTCATGGCTTGTCTCCGGTTCACCAGAAACTCAGATCTGTTCCTCTTGGAGAGTATAGACCGCCGCGCCGTCTGTGGGTTGTTGCGACGAGGCGCAGCCATCTTATACTGGCCGCCCATGCATCGACGCATCCCCGTTTACCTCTTCTGTGCGCTGCTGACCCCTTCCGTACTAGCCGATGTGACCGCCGCCCGCGAAGCGCTGGCGCGCGGCGACTACGCAACGGCCTTTCGTGAGTTCGACGCTGCTGCGAAGGGCGGTGATCGCCTGGCGCAGAACAACCTCGGCGTTATGTACAACCGTGGGCTGGGCGTCAAAGCGGATCACACGCAGGCGGTGAAGTGGTTTCGGCAGGCGGCGGAGAAGGGCCTCGCCGGCGCGCAATACAACCTCGGCATGAGCTATTTGCGCGGTCGCGGCGTCGAGGAGAGCCCGGCGCTGGCCGCGCAGTGGTTAACCAAGGCGGCGGCGCAGGGCGACAAGGAAGCGGCCTTCCAGCTTGGGGTGAGCTACGCCGAGGGCCGCGGCGTGGCGAAGGACTATCGAGCGGCGATCGACTGGTTCCACAAGGCGGCCGCGCAGGGCGTGGGCTCCGCGCAATACAACCTCGGCACGCTCTACGCACAGGGGCTGGGGGTGAAGGCGGATCCCGTCGAGGCGCTGACCTGGTATCTGAAGGCGGCCAACCAGGACCATCCGGAGGCGCAGTTCATGCTGGGGCAGCGCTATCTGCTCGGCGAAGGCGCGGCAAAGGACCCCGTGCAGGCCGCCCAATGGTTTCGCAAGGCCGCCGATCAGGGCGTGGCACCGGCGCAGCTTAACTTGGGGCTGCTATATCTTGCGGGGCAGGGCGTCGCACAGGATCCCGCGGAAGCGGCGAGATGGGTGCGCAAGGCCGCGGAGTCGGGCCTGAGCGGCGCGCAATACAGCCTCGGCTCGTTATATAAGGAAGGCCGGGGCGTGCCGAAAGACACGGTTCAGGCTTACGCGTGGTTCGACACCAGCGGCGCCAACGGCTACAGCGCGGCATGGAAAGAGCGCGACGCCATCGGCAAACTCCTCGGCCCCCAGGCGCTCAAGGAGGCGCAGCGCCTCGCCGGCGATTATCTGTACAAGTACCGTTCGCCGCAGAAGTGAACGACCCTCCCTGGACTCCCTCCACCTGGCAGGAGGAGGGAGCGCGAATTGCTCCAACCCTGATAGGGGGAAGGTTGAAGACGGCAAGCTGCCGTGCCGTTCCACCTCCATTGCCCGTTCTTTCTCAAAGCGGGAAGGCGCGCTGCACCAATTGGGCAATGGTGTTTAATCGAACTGTCGCGGCCGTTTGTGTAGCGCTGGCGCTGCGCGTTACCAGCGCCGCCGGCGTTGCTGATCGCGGGGTGGATCCGGTAGCGCCGGCCGAACTGTATTTCCCGCCACCTGGCGATGCCTGGGAGCGCCGGCAACCCGAACAGGTCGGCATGGACCCGGCGCCACTCGAGCGCGCCATCGTCTACGCGCGACAGTACGAGAGCGATGCTCCGCGCGACTTCTCCAATCAGGTGGCGGCCTTCGGCCGGCAGCTCGGAGCGCTGCCGAAGTTGCGCGCGGCGAGCAACGGTATCCTCCTGCGTCACGGCTACATTGTCGCGGAGTGGGGCGACACGACGCGCCCCGATCCGATCTACAGTGTCGCCAAGAGCTTCCTCTCCACGCTATGCGGTGTCGCCATCGATCGCAGGCTCATCCGCAGCGTGCGCGATCGCGTCGCCGACTACGTACGTGACGGTGGCTACCACTCGCCCCACAATACCCGGATCACCTGGGAGCAGCATTTGCAGCAGACAAGTGAGTGGGAGGGTTCGCTGTGGGGCAAGTCGCACGATTTTCTCGGCACAGAGGAGTACGGCGCTGCGGCGCGCCTGCCACGCACCCTGCTGACCCCGGGTGCCTACTGGGAATACAACGACGTGCGCGTGAACCGGCTGGCGTTGTCGCTCCTGCGGGTCTGGCGGAAGCCACTGCCGCAGGTGCTCCGCGAATTTATCATGAACCCGATTGGCGCCTTGCAGAGCTGGGACTATCTCGCGTATGACAATGCCCATGTCGAGATTGATGGCCAAAGGATGCCATCGATAAGCGGCGGCACGCGCTGGGGAGGCGGGTTGTGGATCGGCACGCGCGATGCCGCGCGTTTCGGCTACCTCATCCTGCGCCAGGGGAAGTGGGGCGACCGGAGGATCCTTTCACCGGATTGGATTCGCGCCGCGACAACACCCTCAGCGATCAGGCCCGACTACGGGTACATGTGGTGGCTGAACACCGACCGTGTATTGTGGCCGAGCGCCACGGCGTCAAGTTTCGCGGCGCTGGGCTACGGCTCCAACATGATCTGGATCGATCCCGAGCACGATCTGGTGCTCGTATGGCGCTGGTTTCGCGACGAGGGGGTGGATGCTGTGCTGGAGGGTATCTTGGACTCCATACGGTGAGCGCGCCCCATCGGCGCTGCACACCTGCTGCTGTCGCCGGGGAACTCTCACTTTGCGATGACGCCGTGCGCACCGCCCGCAATCAGCGCGGCAATGTCCGTGACCAGCAGCAGCGGGCTCCGACCGCCGCTCGTGGCGAGGTAGCGCGGTTCCCAGAGTGGATCGAACTTCTCTTTGAACTCGCGCAGCCCCTGGAAGTTGTAGAAGCGCTCGCCGCGGTTGTAGATGAGATGACCGAAGCGGTGCCACAAAGGCGCAAGCGGGTGCATTTCCATTCCTGACAGCGGCGCCATCCCCAAGGCCAAGCGGCGGAAGCCGGCGCTCTTGAAATGCAGCATCAGATTCACGAACAGGAACGTCATGGTCTGGTCGGGCGCGTCCGCAACGTGTCGCATCAGATCGATGGAAGCCTCGGCGCGCATGTCCGTGGTGAAGAGGTTGGCGAAGGCGGCCATACGGCCGCCGTGCATGACCGTTCCGACCTGGAATCGAGCGAGGTACTCGGGCGAGAAGGCACCGAGGGAGAAATGCTTCTCCCGCGTTGTCTTCAACGCCAGCCATTGATCGGAAATCGTCCGCAGCTCGTCGATGCGGGCGGGCACGACCTCGCGAGGGAGTATTTCGAAGCGTAAGCCGTCACGCTCGCCACGGCGTAGGGAGTAACGCAGGCCCTTGCGCCCAGCCCCTTCCAGCGAGAAAGATTCAAGATCGACCACCGCCTCCTCGCCCAGCTTGAGCGGTGTCAGGCCCATGTCCAGGTAGAGCGGCAGGGTCTCCGTGCGGGTTTGATAGAAAGCGACGCGGCCACCCTCGCGGTCGGCCAGCTCGCGAAACTGCCAGGCCAGCTCGTCGGCGGCCAGCGCAGATCCGACCGGGTCGCCCAGCGCCACCCAGCTCGACCCATGCACGCCGTACATAAGAAAGGCGTCGCTGTCCGGAGAGAACAGCAGTTGCTTGTCGCCGATCAGTGCGAGATTGGCATCGGCCCGGTCCTGGCCTCGCACCACCGCCTCGGCGCGATCCAGCTCCGCGGGTGCGAGCGGCGGCGGTCGCTGTCGAGGGGGGTGCAGCAGCCGGCTGACGCCGAAGAAGAACAGCACGACGGTCACGAGCAGGGCGGCCCGCAGCGAGCGCGACGCCTCGGCGTGATACCCGAACTTCCACCACAGCATGTCGGCGTACTCGACGTGCTTGTATGAAAACAGCACCAGCCAGTACATCGCGCCGACGGAACCGAGTATGGACACGACCCAGCCCGCCGTGAACGGCGAATCCATGAGCGCAGTCTTGCGGTAAAACTCGCGACGGCACAGGAAGAGGACCAGCGCGGACAGGAACAGGATAAGCGCCTCCCTCCAGTCGAACCCCTTGATCAGCGAGAGCACAGCGCCGGCGAGGCACAGTGTCGACGCCAGCGCATAGGCGCCGTTGAGTTTGCGGTACAGTCCTCTGGCGACAACGAGCAGGCCAAGGCCGATCACGGAGGCGAGCAGGGTCGATGCCTCGACCAGCGGCAGTGGCACAATCGCCTTGACTAGTTGCAGGCGCGTCGCAGCTCCGGGCGTCGCGATCGAGAGCAGTAGCACGAGCCCGGCGAGGAAGCTCACGCCCGCGAGCACGCTAGGGACCAGCTTCGCACTCCATGACGTCACCTGCCGGACCGCGCTCACGAGCGAGGGGAGTCGTTCACGGGTTTCGTGAGCCGCAAGGATGGCAACGGCAAGCACCAGCGGCAGCAGATGATAGATGCCGCGGTAGGCAATGATCGCCGCGGTGAGCGTCTCGGCGGCAACCCGGTTACGCAGTCCCAGGATCATGACGGTCTCGAACACCCCCAAACCGCCGGGCACCTGGCTGACGGCTCCGCCGAGCAACGCGACCACGTACACCGAAAGGAAGACCAGGAACGGCAGCCCGGATGCGTCGAGGAGCACGTAGAGGCATGCCCCTGCACACACGATGTCCACAACCGACACGAACAGCTGGACAAGCGTCTCCGGACCGGCGGGTACGCGGAGCAGCCATGGCCCCATGCTTATGGGATCTCGGTGCAGACGACGCACCCACGAGTCCGAGCAGCAGAATCAGGCCGACGCCGCCGAGTTCGCGCGAAACCTCAGTGGTCAGATGAAAGATGGAGGCGACAAGCTCGGGCTGCACGACCAGCGCGCTGGCCGTTACAAACAGGATGCCCGCCATGAACGACAGTGTCGCGAACAGCGAGACCTTGGCGATATCGGCGGCATCCAGGCCCGCGGAGAGGTAGATGCGGTAGCGGACCGAACCGCCGGAGAGCAGGCTGAGTCCAAGGGTGTTGGCGATCGCGTAACCGCAGAACGAGGCAAGCCCCACGGCCGGCAAGGGCAGGCGCCGGCCGATGTAGCGCAGCGCGCTCCAGTCATAACCGGTGAGTGCGAAAAAGCTGCCGCATGTGAAGCCGAATGCCAGCAGCAACTGTGCCGGTCTCAGTGTCTTAAGCTCGGCGAGAAGCTGGCCGTAAGTGACTTCGGCGAGCAGACGATGAATGGCGAAGATGCAAAGGAAAAAGACAAGGAGCGACGTCGCCGAAAGAAACCACAGACGCGCCTGACGGTGATCGGCAGTAAGCCTGCCCGCCTCGTCGCTCATCGCGCACCGGCCATCCGTAAAATGCGGCGTGCCAACGGGACGGACAATCTGATGTGAGCATTCTTACTGGCGCGCCGCTTGTTGGCGCCGCCATTGAGGCGTGCATTGTGCCCTGGCCGCGTTGACGAACCGCTCAATGGTGGTGTCAGCATGATCAACCGTCCCCGCCTTTCGTGTTCCAAAACCGTTCCATGGAAATGTAGATGTAGGACGCTGACCAGCCGATCAACAGCAACCCGTTGAGAGCCTCCGCTCCCACCAGCAAGCGTAGCGGTCCCGACGGTACGATGTCGCCAAACCCGAGCGAGGTATAGGTCTCCGCCGAGAAGTATAAGCAGTTGCTCAAAGACAAGTGAACCGCTTTCCTCAACGCGCCCAAGTCCGGGAAATGCATGAGGACAAAATACGCGATGCCGTAAAGCAGGACTTCAACGGCGTGGGCGGCAAATGTCGCCAATATCACAATGATCAACCTGGCCCTGGAAGGAACGCGGACCACGGGCAAGCTTAGGGAAAGCCCGCGCAGCACTTCGTAGTGCACCGTCGTAGTCAGTACGACCAGCAGCACGCAGAAAGCGCTTACGGGAGCCATAAGCCCGTCGTTGTCACAGTGACCAGGCCGATCCTGCAAGCGCGACCGCTGTCTGTAATCGTCGCTGGCGAGTTATCGAGCACGGATAGGCGATGTTGCGCGACGAGTCTAGCTTGCTTGCGGTTGCTATTCAGTAATTACGAAGTTGACAAACACTCCCCCAGGGCAGGGGCCATCATCTGAGTGAGTGTGTTCAAAGCCTGGCGAGGCGCGGCGAGGGTCGCACCGGGTCGTTGTGGCGAGAGCGCTGCAGAGGTTTCCGAACCTCCGTTGCAGTGGACAAGGGGCGGCGCAGTCGCCGCCCCTTGTAACCGTGGACACCTAAGGAGCCTCTGGAGCGCAGCGAAAAATCTCATGGATTAGCCGCTCGCGATAATCAACCGCTCAAGGATTTCTCCCTTCGGTCGTAATGACGACACCGACTTATTCAGAACTTGCCTAACCGAGCGCGATTGGCACGTAGATCTCCGCATCGTCGCGTTTGACGAGCAAGGCCACGTGTTTGCCGGCACGGTTCACTAGCGCTTTGAGCTGCTCGGCGTTGCGCACGCGCTCGCTGTTGACAGCGAGGATGATGTCGCCGGGGCGTATCCCGGCCTTGGCGGCCGGTCCGCTCGCACTCTCGACGAGCACGCCGCCCGGCTCGTGAAGCTGGCGCTGCTCATCGGCGGCGAGCGGACGAACCGCGAGCCCCAGACGTCCGGTCTCGTCGCCACCGCTGCTGTCGTTGGCGGCAACCCGTTCGGACGGCATCGCGCCGATGGTGGCGCGGAGATCCTTTTCCTCGCCCTTGCGGATTACGTGCAGTGTTGCGGTGTCACCCGGCTTCATGTCGGCGATGAAGCGCGACAGCTCCACCGAGTCGTTGATGGGTTTGCCGTTGACGCTCAAGATAACGTCGCCGACCGCAACGCCGGCCCTGGCGGCGGGACTTCCGTCCTCCACCGCGCCCACCAGCGCGCCTTTCGCCCTGTCCAGACCGAATGACTGCGCGAGTTCCTGCGTCAGCGACTGTATGCTCGCACCCAGCCGGCCGCGTTCGACCTTGCCGTGATGGCGCAGTTCCTCACCAATCTTCATTGCCACGTCGATGGGAATGGCAAAGGAGAGACCCATGTAGCCGCCGCTGCGGCTGTAGATCTGCGAGTTGATACCAACGACTTCGCCCTTCATGTTGAGCAGCGGACCGCCGGAGTTACCGGGGTTGACGGCCACATCGGTCTGGATGAAGGGGACGTAGCTGTCTTCCGCCAGCGCGCGCGACTTGGCGCTCACCACGCCTGCGGTCACGGTATTGTCCAGCCCGAAGGGCGAGCCGATCGCGGCGACCCACTCGCCGACCTTGAGCGTCTTTGCGCTGCCGACGCGCACGGTCGGCAGGTTCCTGGCGTCGATCCTGATAACGGCGACGTCGCTTTTGCGGTCGGCGCCGATGACTCTGGCTTTGAACTCGCGCTCATCCGTCAGCTTCACCTGCACGTCGCCGGCGTCCGCCACTACGTGCGCGTTGGTGAGGATGTAGCCGTCCGGTGAGATGATGAAGCCCGAGCCGATGCCCTGCCGCATGGGTTCCTCGTCGCCGCCGTTGGGGAAGCCGAAATGCTTGAAGAACTCGTAGAAAGGCGAGCCGGGATCGATCTCCGGCGGCAGGCCGGTGAAGCCCGCATCCTGGGCGGTCCCGGTGACGCGTATCGCCACCACCGCCGGACCGGTGGCCGCCACCAGCCCTGAGAAGTCGGGCAGGGCGGCGGCTGTGCTCACGCCTGGGGCTGCGGATTCCGCATGCGCGGCGCCAGTGGGGCTCTTCACGTACAGATAGCCGGCAGTCACCGCGGGCAGGAGGGCACCGGCAATCGCCGCGCGCAGTATGGTCTTGCGAGTCATGGTTCGTCTCCTTTGTAAAAGTTGGACCATTTCCGCCGGGCGCGTGCCCGGCTGTTATGGCCAACGATAAGTGAGCAGACTTAAGAGAAACTTAAGCCGGGAGCGGCAAGAGCAGGGACACCTGTACGCGCAGACCGCGTCCGTCAAGACCGTCCTGAAGGTCGAGATCTGCGCGGTGCAGTTCGGCTGCACGCCTGACAATGGCAAGGCCCAGTCCGCTGCCCGGCTCGGACGTCCCGGGCACGCGATAGAAGCGGTCAAAGACACGCCGGCGCTCGTGCGGCGGGATGCCGGGGCCATTGTCGGCAATCTCGAGATACGCGCGCGCCGCTTCCCGGCGCAGGGCCACCTCGATCCGTCCGCCGCGCGGGGTGTAGCGTACAGCGTTGTCGAGAAGATTGCGGAGCAGGACGGTCATTGCGGTCTCGTTGGCGCGAAGCGTGACCGGCTGGCATTGAAGGAGGCGCAGATCTATGCGCTTGTCCGCTGCGACTGCCGCGAAGTTGCTCACCACGCCCTGCAGCAGGGCGTGCAACGCCACCTCGATCTGCTCTGACTGATCCGCCTGCGGCTCGAGCCTCGCCAGTGTCATCAGCCGCTCTATGAGGTGAGCCGCACGGCCGACGCCGTCCCTCAGCGCGGCAATTGCTTCCTTGCGCTCAGCGTCCGATCGCGCGCGCTCCAGTAGCTGCGTCTGCAGCTTGAGTGCCGTGAGCGGTGTGCGCAGTTCGTGCGCGGCGTCCGCCGTGAACTCTCGCTGCACTTCCATCGCCTCGCCCAGGCGCGCGAGCAGGCCGTTCAGGGCCGCGACAATGGGCCGCGCCTCCTGTGGCATGCTTGCGGAGGCAACCGGCTCCAGCGAATCGGCATCGCGCCTCGCGATTGTGTCGGCCAGGCTGTTGAGCGGTCTCAACCCGCGCCCGACCGTCCACCAGATGAGCAGCCCGAAGACCGGCACCGCGGCGAGGATGGGAACAAGGATGCGCAGCGCCGCCGCCGCGGCCATCTGCCGGCGCACCTGCACGGGCTGGCCGACCTGGATGACGTAGGAGCCGATCGCGAGTGCGTAAACGCGCCAGTCCTCGCCGCCGGTATTGACGGTGGCCAGACCGAGCTCTTTGTGCCGGGGTAGCGTATAGGCGCGATGCGACAGGTAGAGCCGGCCGCCGTGTGCGTCCCATACCTGCACCACGATGTCCTGCTGCGGATCCGCCTCGATGCCCTCGCCAAAACTGCGATCGCGCAGCGCCAGCGCCTGCTGGCGCAATTGGTAATCGAGGAGACGATCGATCTCGGCGCGCGCCCGCAGATACGTGGCGCCGCTCGCGATGAGGCCGGTGAGCAGCAGCGCCGGCAGCAGCGTCAGGAGCAGTCGCGATCGCAGTGAGCTCATCTGAAACCGCCTTTCAAGCCCCGCGCGATTCGCGCGCAGGTTGCTCGGAGGTTACCGGTCCAAGGGTGTACCCAACGCCACGGACGTTACGGACAATATTCTCGCCGAGCTTTCTGCGCAGATTGTGGATGTGCACTTCAACGGCGTTGCTGCCGACTTCCTCATCCCAACCGTACAGTCTTTGTTCCAGCGCGGCGCGCGAAAGGATGGTGCCGGGCCGCTCCAGCAGCGCCTCCAGCAGGGCGAACTCGCGCGCGGTGAGATCGGTCTTCGTGCCGTTGCAGGTCACCTCATGCGTCGCGGTGTTGACCTCGAGCGGGCCATGAGAGATGAGGGGCTCGGCGCGGCCCGCGTGACGGCGCAGCACGGCGCGGATGCGCGCGCCGAGTTCGTCGAGATCGAAGGGCTTGACGACATAGTCGTCGGCGCCGAGGTCGAGTCCCTTGATGCGATCTGCGCGGCTGTCGCGGGCGGTAACGATGATGACCGGCACATCGCGGTGCCGCCGGCGCAGCCCGGCCAGCACCTGCATGCCGTCCTTGCCGGGCAGGCCTAGATCCAGAATGAGCAGCGCATAGGGCTCCGTCTCCGCTACGGTCGTGGCGCCCCGGCCGTCGCGGATCCAGTCCACGGAATAGCCTTCCTGCTGCAGGCCGCGCCGCAGCGCGGCGCCGATCATCGGATCGTCTTCGACGATGAGAATTCGCATGCAGATACTCGGAAAGCTACCCCGGTGTGCGGGCCATGCCAATGTCTGTCAACTTTGACCTCCGGAGGCGGGAATGTTCCGTACAGCGCCTGCCCCTGAGCTGGGGGCTACGACGCTGTGCCTTGAGCGGAGTTTTTTCGGAAACGCGGTCGGCGAGGCCGGTTATACCCAGAGCATGAGGCCGGTTTCGAAGCGATGGGTGAGCAGGGAATGATAGGGATATATGCGGATCTGGTAGGCGCGCAGACCCGACTGCTCTGGCTTGATGTTGACGCTGAACAGTGTCTCGCCCTGATCGTTGCGGCTGTCGGCCGTGAGCAGCAGCGATTGCTCGGTGGCGAAGCGGCCGCCGCCGTGCTCGTGCCCCACAACCAGCTCGACGTGCACGTCCTTCGCGCGCAGAGCGCCGAGTCTGGCGGCGATCGCGACCCGCACTTCCTCGCCGAGCGTGATGCGCTCGCGGGCCTGCTCGACGAGCCGCACGCTGACCGCGGGCCAGTGCTTCGCGATGTGCTGTTTCCAGCGCGCCAGCTCGAAGGCACCTTCGCTGTGATTCTCCGCGAACCACTGTTGCTGGCGGCTGGCCGGACCGTACAGCTTGCGGACGTAGTCGATGAACATGCGCTGCGAGTTGTAACGGGAGATGATCGATCGCATCGAGGCCTTCGTCATTCGTACCCAGTCGGCGGGGAAACCATAGCGGTTGCGGCGGTAATACAGCGCCAGCACCTCGCGCTCAAGCAGATCGAGCAGATCCTGCGCCTCGAGCCGATCACGATGCTCGCGCGCGGTCTCCGGGCCGTGCGGGGCAATCGCCCAGCCATTGTCGCCCTGGTAGCCCTCCCCCCACCATCCGTCCAGGATGCTGACGTTCAGCACGCCGTTGATGCCGGCCTTCATGCCCGAGGTGCCGCTCGCCTCCAGCGGGTACTCCGGCACGTTGAGCCAGACATCGACGCCGGTGACGAGACGCCGTGCCAGCGCGATGTCGTAGCCCTCTACCAGGACGATGCGGCCTTCGAACTCGGGCCGCTGCGAGTACTCGTGCACGGCGCGGATAAGGGCCTGGCCGGCACCGTCGCGGGGGTGCGCCTTGCCTGCAAAGACGATGAGCGCCGGGCGCTCCGGGTCATTGAGCAGCCGCGCCAGGCGTTCGGGCTCGGCGAACAGCAGCGTGGCGCGCTTGTAGGTCGCGAAGCGGCGGGCGAAGCCCAGCAGACAGACATCCCGGTCGGGATCCAGCAGGCGCGTGTGCCGCTCGATCTCGGACTGGCTGCAACCGTTGCGCTGCATCTGCGGGATCAGCCGCTGGCGCAGCTCGCGGATAAGGTCGTAGCGCAGCAGCTGGCGCGTGCTCCAGAAGGTGGCGTCAGGCAGATCATCGAGGCGGTTCCAGAACGCCTCGTCGCGCAGCTCGTTGCGCCACTGGCTGCCGAAACGCAGATCGAAGAGATTGGCCCAGGCCGGCGCCAGGAACGTGGGAACGTGGATGCCGTTGGTGATGTAGTCGAGGGGGTTCTCCTCAGGGGCGATGTCCGGCCACACATAGTTCTCGGTCTGCGAGGCGATCGCGCCGTGGATGCGGCTGACACCGTTGTGAAGGCGCGAGGCGCGCAGCGCGAGCGCCGTCATGTTGAAGCCGTTGTTGTTGGCGGGACTCGCGCCAAGGCGGAGAAGCTCCTCGACGCTGGTGCCCATATGCGGCATGCACTGCCGGAAATATTCCGAGATCATGTCATGCTCGAAGATGTCGTGACCAGCCGCCACGGGGGTGTGTGTAGTGAACACGGTGCCGGCTGCCGTCCGCTCCAGTGCCGCGCCGAACTCCATGCCGGCGAGCACGAACTCGCGTACCCGCTCCAGGACCAGAAAGGCGGCGTGCCCTTCATTGATGTGCCAGACCGTGGGCGCCAGGTTGATCGCGCGCAGGGCGCGCACGCCGCCGACGCCGAGGAGCAGCTCCTGCTGAATGCGCATGTGACGATCGCCCCCGTAGAGTTGCTGCGTGATAAGCCGATCCTCAGCACGGTTGTCCTCGCAGTCGGCATCAAGCAGCACCAGACGGATATGGCCGATCTGCGCCTGCCAGATCTTGATCTTGACGGCGCGTCCCGGCAGGTCGATCTGCACCTGTCGCTGCTGCTTGCGCTCATCGAGGACGGGTGTGATGGGCAGATCAGCGAAATCGATGGGCTTGTTGCGTAACTGCTGGTTGCCGTGCGCATCGATGAGCTGATCCACGTAGCCGGCCCGGTAGAGCAGGCCGACGGCGACAAACGGAGCGCCGAGATCGCTCGCCGCTTTGCAATGATCCCCGGCGAGTATGCCGAGACCGCCCGAATAGATGGGAAGGCTCTCGTGCAGACCGAATTCGGCACAGAAGTAGGCGATGAGATCGCGTTGCGGATCGAGCAGATGCGTGATCTCCGGTTCAGGCGGTTTGGCCATGTAGGTGTCGTGGTCGGAGAGCACGCCCTTGTAGTCCTGGAGATAGACCAGGCTGGCGGCCGCCTCCTCGAGCGTGCTCTGCGAGACCCGGCGCAGGAATACGCGCGGATTGTGACCGCATTCGTGCCAGAGTTGACGGTCGAGGTTCGCGAACAGGAGTCGCGCGCGGCGGTTCCAGCTATAGGCGAGATTGGAGGCGAGTTCCGGCAGGCGCGCGAGCGGCGCCGGGATGAGCGGTTGTACTTCGAGCGTCAAGCGTGATCCAGCAGCCATTTTAATGATCCCCATGTGCAACGTGATACGTGAACTCGCGATCGTCTTGCCGTCCGTGTTTCGACTTTCGATCCGTCCCGCGCTAAGGAACCTCTGATTAAGTCAGAGGTTCCTGCGGCACAGGGATGTGCCGCCATCTTCGAAGGCTGCAAGCCGTTGAAGATGAAGCAAAGCAAAAACCACGCTTTTTGCTTTGCGTGCTCTGAG
>JBQTIC010000072.1:0-13695 GCA_052388435.1 Chromatiales bacterium
AGCGGGACGATGCGCGCTGGAGCGGTTGCTGTTTCCGCTGGCGGCCGCTACGGTCCATCCGCACTGGACCGAACCGGCGCCACGGATCTTGCTGCCATGCCCGTTCCGGACGATCGACCCTTCATCGCCCTCGCGCGCCACACGGGCTGCCCAATCATCAACCGGCAACCTGCGTTTACTTTCCGAAGGAGTCTGGCGTGCGGACGGTGACGCCGGCGCAGTCGTTGGCGATGCCGCCCGGACCTTTGATCGTCGCGCCATAGCACTCATACCCTGGGGAGTCGCACGAAAACTTCCGTCCCCAGACCCTACACGTCACGAGGGTATCCGGCTTCGCGTTGGCTCCGGATCGCGAGGACGAAGACCGTATCGATCGCATCAATGTATCGGTAGAGGGCGACGTAACCTCGGGATCGCCGGCCGATGACGAACTCACGCATGTCAGTCGCAACAGGCCGGCCTATCAGCGGATTCCGCTCCAGGACCGACATGGCCGCGATAATCTCCTGGACGCGTTTTCCGGCATCCGCGGATTCGTACTGCACTAAATGCTCAACGATTCGATCGAAGTCTTCAACGAGCTCGGGTGCAAGTTCGACCCGCGACATACTCAACGGGCCAGTTTTCTCGCGACGGGTCGTTTGGCCCGTTTACCTGATGCGCGTGCCGCAAGGTAGCGGTGCATCTCCGACCACGGTACGGTCTTTCCCGTCGCCACGATCCGCGCATAACGCTGCTCGGCGATGCCAATAAACTCCTGATGACGTTCTTCGCGATCGGTCTTTTCCGCAATGGCCTCCAGGATGAAACCGTGCGGCGTCTTGCCCGCGCGTTCGGCGGCAGCCGCAATACGCGCCTTCAGGTCGGCAGTCAAACGGATGGTGGTCGTGGACATGACGGGGCTCCCTCAATGTTCAACGCAAGTGTAGCACAATTGTATTACGCAGCATCAGTAGCGGATGATTACGCACCAACTCCCCGCCCGCGCCTCGTCGGCAGTCAGCGCCACGCGATTAGGTACCTTGATGTCAGGCACCTGGGTCCAAGGTGTATTCGCTCGCCAGCCAGTGATGCCAATCAGCGATGGCCTGCAGGCGCAATCGCCGTTGTTGCGCGAGCTTCTTCGTCTTCGGCGCGCTGACCCGCACCGGCTTCAACCGCGCCAATGGCACGCCGAGCATGCGCCCCTGCCAGCGGATGCGCACAAACATCTCCGCGCGACAATCCCGCTCGGTTGCCATCGACAGAACCTCAACGACCTCGCCCTTCGTCAATGGCGACATCGGATGCTCGGCGATGCAGCGCGCCTTGAACGTAAACGCGAGCTTGTCGTCGAGGTAACAGTGCCAACTCAGCGCGCATTCCTCGGGCGTGTAGGCGTCGACGACAATTTCATACGTGATGCGCCGCTCGCGGGCGCGATTCAGCTTTAGTCTCCCGCTGATACACCGTTCACTGAGACATTGACCATCATGTCCATTTACCAGATCCGAGATTCCTTCACAGATGGGGAAAGATGATGGTAACGAAAACGGTCTCAAGCTATCTGATGGAGACAAAGAGCCCACCGCCAACGCTGCAGGTTCGCCCCAGCAACAGCGATCCCCTCACGACCGTCGAGAATACCAACTTCAGTTGGGCGCTGAGGCCACCTCTCGGTCCGTGGGACACTCTTACCTGTTCGATTGTCGCAGGTGTCGGATACCCCCGGCGACGCAGTTCCAGTCCCACGTCGGCGATGATCGCCTGCTCGGCTGTTGTGCGTTTGCCGTATCGCGTGGGCCGGTACTCGGTCTGAGTCATTCACGTCCTCGCTTGTCCGAACAGTGGGTCGCCATCGTCAATGGCAAACGGCTCCACTTTGAGTGGTCCAGTGACTGGAACCGAGGTGCAACACGCCGGCCATAAGTCAGGAAGCTCTGTTTGAGTCCGGGAGCATCGCCTCGACCGCAGGGAGAGGTCCTTTCGTCGCTCGCAGCCGGTTATACAGACCAGGATCCCTCGCGGTGCTCGGGATGACACGACGCTGAGTGGAGCGAGATGTACGTGGCGCGGCCTCCATATGCCACAATCGCGACGTGATGAACCATCCTCAGCTCGTAGCTCAGGTGCGCCCCACTGTCGTCGTGGGCATGTCCGGTGGTGTCGATTCCGCCGTCGCGGCCCTGCTCTTGAGGCAGCACGGCCATGACGTGCGCGCCCTGTTCATGAAGAACTGGGAGGACGACGACACGGACCAGTACTGCACTTCGCGCGCCGACCTTGTCGATGCAGCGGCGGCGGCGGAAGTGATCGGCATCGATATCGACGCGGTGAACTTCTCCGCTGAGTATCGCGAA
The DNA here is from genome assembly GCA_052388435.1 of Chromatiales bacterium. GTDB lineage: Bacteria > Pseudomonadota > Gammaproteobacteria > JAJPIJ01 > JAJPIJ01 > JBQTIC01. Next base: position 2,340 of record JBQTIC010000072.1, read on the forward strand.
CGGGTGTTCACCCACTTTCTCGCCGAATACGAGGCGGGACGGACGCCCAACCCCGACGTGCTCTGCAACGCCGAGATCAAGTTCAAAGCGTTTCTCGACCACGCCCTGGCGCGCGGCGCGGAACTGATCGCCACCGGCCACTACGCCCGCGCCCGATACCGCGATGGCCGTTATGAACTGCTGAAAGGCAGGGACACGGGTAAGGATCAGAGCTACTTTCTTTACCGGCTTGGCCAGCCTCAGCTTGCGCGCACGCTGTTCCCTGTCGGCGAACTGCGCAAGTATCAGGTGCGCAAGCTGGCCGCGCAGGCAGGCCTTGGCGTGCACGACAAGAAGGACTCCACCGGCATCTGCTTCATCGGCGAGCGGCCGTTCCGCGAGTTCCTGAGCCGCTATCTGCCAGCCCGCCCCGGTCCGATCGAGACCCCGGAGGGGCGCGTGATCGGCAAACACCAGGGCGCACTCTACTACACGCTCGGCCAGCGCGAGGGACTGCGCATAGGCGGCGTGCGCGGCGCCACCGAGGAGCCCTGGTACGTGGTGGACAAGGACGTGGGGAACAACAGGCTCATCGTCGCCCAGGGCCACGATCATCCGCTGCTGTTCAGCCACCGTCTGACCGCCTGCGAGCTGAGCTGGGTGAGCGGGACAGGCCCGGCGCTGCCGCTGCGGTGCACGGCCAGGACACGCTACCGGCAACCAGATCAGTCCTGCACGGTCAAAGCGGTGGACGGCGAGCGTTGCGTGGTCGAGTTCGACGCGCCGCAGCGGGCCGTCGCGCCGGGCCAGTCCGTCGCGTTATACGACGGTGAGGCTTGTCTGGGCGGTGGCATTATTGATGGCACCTGCCGCGAGTGAGATTTCTACACGGCGATAGTGGCCCTTATTCCGCCCTCTCCCGCCGGGAAGGGTGAACGGCGAAAACCACTTTTACTCCCGAACAAGGATTACACGATGTCGCAAGATACCCGTCTGTCCATCACGTCGCGGTCTTTTCTCAGGCAAGCGTGGGCACTGGCCAGGCCCTACTGGTTCTCCGAGGAGCGCTGGGCCGCGCGCGGGCTCCTCGCCGCCGTGGTTATCCTCAATCTCGGCATGGTGTATCTCACCGTCCGTTTCAACCGCTGGCACAACGACTTCTTCAACGCGCTGCAAAACAAGGACGCTGAACAGTTCTGGCGGCAACTGGTCATCTGGAGTGTCATCGCGGCCATCTTTATCGTCGTCGCGATCTACCAGTTCAAGCTCAACTGGCTGTTGCAGATCCGCTGGCGGCGCTGGTTGACGGATGTGTACTTCAAAGAGTGGCTCTCCGATCGCGTGTACTACCGCATGGAGTTGAGGAACTACGGCACCGACAATCCCGATCAGCGCATACAGGAAGACCTGCGCCTGTTCACGACCAACACCATCTTTCTCAGCCTCGGTCTGTTGCGCGAGGTGGTCAGCCTTGCCTCCTTTGTCGTCATCCTCTGGACGCTGTCCGGCGCACTCACGCTCCCGCTGGCCGGCGCCAGCATCGTGATCCCCGGCTACATGGTCTGGGTCGCGCTGCTCTATGCCGCCGCGGGGACGTGGGTTGCCCACTGGATCGGGCGTCCTCTGGTGCGCCTGAGCTTTGACCAGCAGCGCTACGAGGCTGATCTGCGCTACTCGATGACGCGCATCCGCGAGAACGCCGAGGGCGTGGCGCTCTACAAGGGCGAACGCGAGGAGAACGATACGCTGCGCAGCCGCTTTGCCAACGTCTGGGATAACTGGCTCTCGATCATCACCTACCGCAAGCGCCTGGGTGGCTACACGGCGTTCTACTCGCAGCTCGCCGCCATCTTCCCCTACGTCGTGGTGGCGCCGCGCTACTTCTCCGGTGCCCTGCAGCTCGGCGGCGTCATGCAGACGGCGAATGCATTCGGCTACGTGCAGAGCGCGTTGAGCTGGTTCATCGACGCCTACGCGCAGCTCGCCGAGTGGAAAGCGACCGTCGATCGCCTGACCGGCTTCCATCTCGCCATCACCGCGGCCGGAACGGAATCGAAGTCCGGCGCGGCCATCAAGGTGACGGCCAACGACAACACCGGTATAGCCGCGCGCGATCTCACCGTGAGGCTGCCGGACGGGCGTGTGCTGCTGCGTGAGGTCAACACGGCCTTCGATGCCGGCGAGCACACCCTCATCACGGGTCCCTCGGGCAGCGGCAAGAGCACACTGTTTCGCGCCATCGCCGGCATCTGGCCCTTCGGGACCGGCAACGTGGAGACTCCGGCGCAGAGCAAGGTCTTGTTCCTGCCGCAGAAGCCCTACCTGCCGCTCGGTTCGCTGCGCGCCGTCGTCGCCTATCCGGCCGACGCCGGCAGATTCAGCGACGCGAGGATTGCGGAAACCCTCCGGCTCTGCCGGCTGGAACAGTTTGCCGACCGGCTGGACGAACACGACAACTGGGCAATGCGCATGTCACCGGGCGAGCAGCAGCGCCTCGCCATCGCGCGCGCCCTGCTGAACAGTCCGGACTGGCTGTTCCTGGACGAGGCCACCGCGGCGCTCGATGAGAAGACCGAACAGCACCTCTATGCGCTGCTGCGCGCGCGCCTGCCGCAGACGACTTTCATCAGCATCGCCCACCGCCCGCAGATAGCGGTCCAGCACCGCCGCCGTCTGGAACTGGTGGCGGGAGCGGACGGGACCCGTTTGCTCGAGACCGCCTTCAGCCCCGCTTGAGTGCGTCCTTTGGGCCGGCCCCGATGGGGCGCGCGCCCTCCATCGCGCTTGCCGCAAGGCACCCTGCGGTGCCCTCGGTCACGTGTCCCCGCCGCGGATCCCGCCCTTCGTGAGCTCAGCCGGATCAAGCAGCCGCTTCAACTCGTCCTCCGAGAGATGGGTCAACTCCTTGGCCACCTCGCGAATCGGCCTTTTCTCCTCGTATGCCTGCTTCGCGATCCGCGCACCCTCCTCGTAGCCAATCACGGCGTTAAGCGCCGTCACCAGGATCGGGTTGCAGTCAAGGGAGTTGCGCAGGCTTTCCTCATTGACCTTGAAGCCGGCGATCACCTTCTCGGCCAACAGCCGCGACACGTTGCCGAGGATCTCGATGCTCTGCGACAGGTTATAGGCGATGACGGGCAGCATCACGTTCAGCTGAAAGTTACCGGCCTGTCCGGCGAGCGTGATCGTCGCGTCATTGCCGATTATCTGCGCGCAGACCATGCACACCGCCTCCGGAATGACCGGGTTGACCTTTCCCGGCATGATGCTGCTTCCCGGCTGGAGGTCTGGAAGCGTAATCTCGGCGAGCCCCGCCAGCGGGCCGCTGTTCATCCAGCGCAGATCGTTGGCGATCTTCATCAGGCTCACGGCGATGGTCTTGAGCTGACCGCTCATCTCCACTGCCGCATCCTGGCAGCTTAAGCCCTCGAAATAATTCTCCTTCGACCTGAACGACACCCCGGTAAGCACCGCGAGATTGGCCGCCACGCGCGGACCGAACTCCGGGTGGGCGTTAATGCCGGTGCCGACGGCAGAGCCCCCCAACGGCAATGGCAGCAGGCGTTCGAGAGCCGCCTGCAGCCGCTCGATACCAAGCCGGATCTGCGTCTCCCAGCCCGACAGTTCCTGCCCTAGCGTGATCGGCATGGCGTCCATGAGATGGGTGCGACCCGTCTTCACCACGTCCTTCAGCTCCCAGGCGCGGCGATCGATTCTGTCGGCAAGATGCTTGAGCGCCGGGATCAAGTCGCGGGTCACCTGCATGCTGGCGCTCACATGGATGCAGGCCGGTACGACATCATTGCTGCTCTGGCACATGTTCACGTGATCGTTGGGATGTACCTGCCTGCCGAGCCGCCTGGCAGCGAGACGGGCGATGACCTCGTTTGCATTCATGTTCGAGCTGGTGCCGGAGCCGGTCTGGAACACATCGACAGGGAAGTGGGCGTCGTGCAGGCCGGTGGAGACCTCCAGCGCCGAGACCTCGATGGTCTCGGCCATGTCCTTGTCGATAAAGCCCAGTTCGTGATTGGCCATTGCGGCGGCGGCCTTGATTAGCCCGATGGCCTCGATGAAGGCGCGCGGCATGCGCAACCCGCTGATAGGGAAGTTCTCCACCGCGCGTTGGGTCTGGGCGCCATAAAGCGCGTCGGCGGATACCTTCACCTCGCCCATGCTGTCCTTCTCTATCCGGTATTCCGGCCTGTTCATGCCGCTTCCCTCTGGATCCCAGTTCGGTTCGAGCGCGCAAAGCACGCGTGCCGGCGCAGCATCTAGGATATAGGAACAGTGCTTGCTCGGCACCCCTCGGGCGTCATGCGCTAAGGAACCTCTGATTAACTCAGAGGTTCCTGCGGCACAGGGATGTGCCGCTATCTTCGACGGCGGCAAGCCGTTGGAAGATGAAGCAAAGCAAAAACCACGCTTTTTGCTTTGCGTGCTCTGAGAAGTCCAGGATGGGCTTATTCAGAGCTTCCTTAATGCGGAGTTGAGTTACGCGGGCTGCACGTTATCCGCCGCCGGACCCTTGGGGGTCTGCTTGACCTCAAACGTGACCTTTTGGCCTTCAGCCAGCGACTTGAAGCCGTTGCCCTTAATGGCGGAATGATGCACGAAGACATCCTTGCCGCCGTTCTCCGGCGTAATAAAGCCGAAGCCTTTCGAATCGTTGAACCACTTTACTGTACCTGTAATCACGGAAGTTACCTCTCTAAGTTACATGTTGGTGTCGTGCAGGTCGTTTCAGGAGACTAAATTGCGGGAGTGACTGCCGAATAATACGGGAGGGACTTCCGAATTGACTACGAGAAATTCGCTGCGCGCAGCACTATACGGTAAACACGGCCCAGACTCAACCGACCACTTAAGTATAGCGGGCGCCCAGCGCGCCCGCCGCACCTTTGCACGGCGCGCTTGCTAGCGGGGCGGCGGGTCATGTCCTTCTGGCGAATACGGCACCGGTGTCGCCCAGCGGACGACAGTGTTCCACCCCGGTCGGCGACTTAGGGCCCAACAATCAATCTCGATGATCCCGCTCCCGAAGGTCGCGGCAAAGCAAAGCTGCGCGTGAGGATCGACAATATATAAGAGGTTCTCGTTCTTGAACTGTTGGATGTAGAGGCCGCTGCTGCGCCGGTCAATCTTCGGGGGGTCGGCGTGAATGGACGCTGTCGTCATGATCAGGAAAGCGGCAAGGATGTATCGTGTCATCTGTGGCTCTCTGTCTCATTGACCTGGGGAGCGCGTACGGCCGGTCGTTACGCTGCGCGGGGCGCCCGTTCGCCGATCGAGGGTGGTGCCGGGAGAGGGAATCGAACCCTCACGGAGTCGCCTCCACCAGATTTTGAGTCTGGCGCGTCTGCCAGTTCCGCCACCCCGGCGCGGCGAGAAAGTATAAGGTATGCAGGGAGCTGCCGCCGCGCAAAAGGGATAGGCCGCTCGTCCCCTTCGACGAAGCCCGGGACAGGCTTCGACCGGCTCAGCACAAGCGGCCGATTCTCAGCATCCGCGGAACGCGACCCTATTTTGGCTGTGGGACGATCCGCAGGTACGGCTTGGGCGCTTTCCACCCGTTCGGGAATTTCTGTCTGGCTTCGTCATCCTTCACGGAGGTGACGATGATGACGTCCTCACCCTGCTTCCAGTTCACCGGCGTCGCGACCTTGTGCTTTGCGGTGAGCTGAATGGAGTCAAGCAGGCGCAGCACCTCGTCGAAATTGCGCCCCGAAGTCATCGGGTACGTCAGCATCGCCTTGATCTTCTTGTCTGGGCCGATCAGGAACACTGAGCGCACGGTTGCATTGTCAGCGGGAGTGCGTCCTTGGGCTCCGCCCGCTGTTTCGGCGGGTAGCATGTCGTATAGCTTGGCGATCTTCAGATCGGTATCGCCGATGAGCGGGTAGTTGACGGCATGGCCCTGCGTCTCCTCGATGTCCTTGACCCACGACTTGTGATCGCTGACCGGATCAACGCTCAAGCCGATGATTTTGCAGTTGCGGCGTTCGAAATCCGGTTTGAGCTTCGCCATGTAGCCGAGCTCGGTTGTGCAGACCGGCGTGAAATCCTTGGGATGCGAGAACAGAACGGCCCATCCGTCGCCAATCCACTCGTGGAAGTTAATCTGGCCTTCGGTCGTGTCCGCGGTAAAGTTGGGCACCTCGTCGCCTATGCGTAATGCCATAAATGACCTCCCGTTTTCGTCTATGGAAAAACCCGTCGCAGATGCAATCGGGCTGGTCTGTGGTTATTTCCTTCTCCGGGTCTTCGTCCTTCACTGTATCTCCAAGTATAGAGAATCCGTCGCCGTCCGGGGTAATCGTCCGGGCGACTGGGTGTGGGACGGAGGAAAGAGGACTTCTACGTCAAAACTCACTCAAAGGGCGTCGATGAAGACGCGCGGGTTCTGCGGGCGGGCAAAGACGCGCTCGCCTTCTCTGAACGCCTGTGCGAGGTAACGCTCGCGGGTCAGCTCCGCCTCGATGGTGCCGTTGCCGTCGGCGCGCTCCAGTTCCAGTCGCACGCTGCTCCCGAAGCGCCGCACGTCGCGGACCACCGCTTCGATGCCGCCCCTGCCGTTTGTCTCGCGTACCACCTCGATCTCGTGTGGCCGCACATAAAGCAGCGCCGGGGTATCGTCGGCTTGGTGCTGCGTATCCAGCTCCACCTCCAGGTCGTCGATGTGGGCGCGGCCGGCGTGCACGCGGCCGTGAAACAGGTTCACATCGCCGAGGAAGTGATAGACGAAAGGGCTCGCCGGGTGATCATAGACGTCGTCCGGTGTGCCGACTTGTTCCAGCTTGCCGTGGTTCAGGACGGCGATGCGGTCGGCGACCTCCAGCGCCTCCTCCTGGTCGTGGGTGACGAAGACGCTGGTGACGTGCAGCTCATCGTGCAGATTGCGCAGCCAGCGGCGCAGCTCCTTGCGAACGCGGGCATCCAGCGCCCCAAACGGCTCATCGAGCAGCAGGACTTTGGGTTCCACAGCCAGCGCACGGGCCAGCGCAATGCGCTGGCGTTGACCGCCGGAGAGCTGAGGCGGATAGCGATCGGCGAGCCAGTCGAGCTGCACCAGCTTCAGCAGCTCGAAAACCTTGGCGCTGATCTCCTTCTCCGAGGGACGTGTGGCCCGCGGCTTCACCCGCAGACCGAAGGCGACGTTCTCGTAGACCGTCATGTGGCGGAAGAGGGCGTAGTGCTGGAAGACAAAGCCGACCTGGCGCTCGCGGACGTGGCGCTGCGTCGCTTCCTCGCCGTGAAAATGGATGCTGCCGGCATCCGCCACTTCCAGCCCGGCGATGATCCGCAACAGCGTCGTTTTGCCGCATCCTGACGGTCCGAGCAGGGCGACCAGCTCGCCACTCGGCACGTCGAGGGTAACATCCTCAAGCGCCGTGAAGGTGCCGAATCTCTTGCTGACGTTGCGAACTTCGATGCTCATGTGCGGTTCTCCAGAGAAGTTGACCGTAGCGGGCGGACTCGCTTCATGCAGCCTGTGGCGCCGCCTCCATGCTCATCGATTCATCCAGCACCGCCGTGCGGGAGCGCCACTCAATGAAGGTCTTGAGCGCCACGGTGACAAGGGCAAGGAACGTGAGCAGCGACGCGACCGCGAAGGCGGCGGCGAACTGATACTCGTTGTAGAGGATCTCCACGTGCAGCGGCATGGTGTTGGTCTGGCCGCGGATATGGCCGGATACCACTGACACGGCGCCGAACTCGCCCATCGCGCGGGCATTGCAGAGGATGACGCCGTAGAGCAGGCCCCACTTTATGTTGGGCAGCGTGACGCGCCAGAAGGTCTGCCAGCCGGAAGCCCCCAGCACGATTGCCGCCTCCTCCGTCTCCCGACCCTGCTCCTGCATGAGTGGTATCAGCTCGCGGGCGACGAACGGGAATGTGACGAAGATGGTGGCGAGCACGATGCCGGGCACGGCAAAGATGATCCTGATGTCATGTTCCTGCAGCCACGGTCCGAACCAGCCCTGCAGGCCGAAGAGCAGCACGTAGATGAGGCCGGCGATGACCGGCGACACCGCAAAGGGCAGATCGATGAGAGTGATGAGCAGACTCTTGCCGCGGAAGCTGAACTTTGCGATTGCCCAGGCGGCGGCGATCCCGAAGATCATGTTGAGCGGTACCGCGATGACGGCGGCGATGAGCGTCAATCTGATCGCTGCCACCGCGACCGGCTCGGTAATCGCGGCAAGGTAGGTATCCAGGCCTTTGCGCAGCGCCTCGGTAAACACGGAGGCGAGCGGGACGAACAGGAACACGCCGAGATAGGCCAGGGACAGCGCGACCAGGAGCCAGCGTACCGTCGCCGGTTCGCGCACGGCCGGACGCTTTTGTCGTGTCGCGAAGTGCGCTGGGGCAACCGTCGTAGCCATTTGGATTCTCTCAGCCGTTCAGACGCCGTTGGCTCCACCACTGCAGCCAGTTGATGAGGAGCAGCAGCGCGAAGGAGACGACCAGCATCGCCGCCGCAAGCGCCGTGGCGCCGGCATAGTCGTACTGTTCGAGCTTGGTGATGATGAGCAGCGGCGTGATCTCCGAGATCATCGGGATGTTGCCGGCGATGAAGATCACCGAGCCGTACTCGCCGATGGCGCGGGCGAAGGCGAGCGCGAAGCCGGTGAGCAGCGCCGGAGCGATGTACGGCAGGATCACGCGATGGAAGGTCTGCCAGCGGCTGGCGCCGAGGCTGACCGCGGCCTCCTCGAGCTCCTGGTCGATGTCGGCGAGCACCGGTTGCACCGTGCGCACGACGAAGGGCAGGCCGACGAAGGTAAGCGCGATGATGACACCGAGCGGTGTGAATGCCGCTTTGATGCCAAGCGGCGCGAGCAGACCGCCGAGCCAACCGTTCGGCGCGTATACGGCCGTGAGCGCGATGCCGGCGACCGCTGTGGGCAGCGCAAAGGGCAGGTCCACCAGCGCATCGACAAGGCGCTTGCCAGGGAACGAATAGCGCACGAGTACCCAGGCGACGAGCAAACCGAAGACGGCATTGATGCATGCGCCAAGGAAAGCGGCACCGAAGCTCAAGCGGTAAGAGGCAAGCACACGCGGCGAGGTGACCGTGGTCCAGAATTGCTCCCAAGTGAGCGTCGCGCTTTTCAGGAAGACTCCAGCAAGCGGGATGAGGACGATGAGGCTCAGATAAAGCAGCGTGAACCCCATGGCGAGGCCAAAGCCCGGCAGCACGTTGTGACGTGCAGTGCGAAAAGCTGGCAAGGTGAGTGTTCCCATAGTCTGCGCAAGGCTCCGATGTCGCTCTTGCTCTCAAGCCCCAAGCTGCGCGCCGGGGTCTGCGGGATGGGGCAGCGGTCGCGCACTGCCATCCCGAGCCTGGCGCGAACGGTATCATGCGGTATCTATAGCCTAAAGGAATTATTTCTTATTTCTATATAACCTGATTTCGCGCCGACACTCACCGAGTATCGACGGGGTGTGGAGCGCGGTGACGGCTCGCGCAGCGAGAGACGGGCTCCGCCTCCGCATTGCAATCAGTGGCCGAAGGAGTAAATCTGATCAAACACCCCGCCGTCAGCGAAATGAGTCTTCTGTACCTCTTCCCACCCGCCGAAGGTTTCATCCACAGTGACAAGTTTCAGCGCCGGGAAGGTCTCGGTATACCGTTGTGCGATCGCCTCATCGGCGGGTCGCAGATGATGGCGGGCGGCAAGTTCTTGGCCCTGCTCGGAGAAGAGATAGTCAAGGTACGCTTCGGCAGGCTCGCGCGTGCCGCGTCGGTTCACAACCCTGTCGACGACAGCGACCGGCGCATCGGCGAGCACACCGATGGTGGGGTAGACGATCTCCACGGCGTCGGCACCGAGCTCGTCACGGATGAGATGGACTTCGTTCTCGAAAGTGACCAGCACGTCGCCGATGCCCCGCTGGGCAAAGGTTGTCGTGGCACCGCGGCCGCCGCTGTCGAGCACCGGCACCTGCCTGAATAGGCGCCCAACGAAGTCCCTGGCCTTCTCCTCGCTGCCTTCCCTGCGCAGGGCGTAGACCCAGGCGGAAAGATAGGTGTAGCGGCCATTGCCGGAGGTCTTGGGATTCGGGATGACGGCCGCAACGCCGGGCTTAAGGAGGTCATTCCAATCGTTGATTCGTTTGGGATTGCCCTTGCGCACCAGGAACACCGTGGTGGAGGCATAAGGAGCGCTGTTGTGCGGGAAGCGCTGGCGCCACTCCTTCCCGACGAGCCCGTTTCTGACCAGGGCATCGATGTCGGTCGGCTGGTTCATCGTGACCACATCCGCCTCCAGTCCATCGATGACGGCCCGTGCCTGTCTGCTGGAACCACCGTGAGATTGATTGATGGTCGCGGTCTCGCCCGTGGCCTCTTTCCAATGCCTGGCAAAGGCGGGGTTGTATTCCTTATAGAACTCCCTGGAAACGTCATAAGAGACGTTTAGCAAAGTGACATCGGCCCGTAGCGGCAGGGATACGAGTACCGCAGCGGCGAAGATGGCCGGTCGCGCAAGGCGAAGAAACACGGAATGCAGCACTTTTCCGACCATGCTTGACCGACATCAGGCGAAGGCGAGTCCTCGCAAGCGCAATCGGACCGGTGGCATGGGCGGCGGACCAAGCCCGAAGCGCGACGCGTCAAACCAGCGAATATTGCTGAGCCACAGGCCCTTGAGTTCGGTGCCGGACTCCTTATTGACAATAACCGTTCGTTGGCGCCGCCCGTCCATTAACACGAGTCGGTTCTCCGGGCCGATCCGTCGCTTCAGCTCGTCCAGGAACAGGGGGTTATAGATCAAGTCCGTGTGTCCCACGAGGGCCGGTCGCAGATATTCCTGCAGGAGATGCCACGTGTCGTATCGTCCGAGCGGCCGGCAGGCAATGTCTAGTGTGCCGTTGTGTACGACGTACAGCTCCTCAGTCAGATGAAGCGGATGGGTGTTGTCCACCCTGCCGCGGGTGCGGGTCCGCAGATAGATCACGCATTCTCCATAGGCATAGTCCCCGAAGAGGCTTAGCAACTCCCACAAGCGTGTCTCGCGCCGCTTGGTAATGTGGGCGCGGCCGGCCGGCGCCGAATCCCATGAAACCGAAGCCGTCACGGTTGTATTGCCCCGCCGAGAGCAGAAGATCCCTTGGAAGACTGACTCCCTTTGGCTTGTGAATGATGAGGCACATGTACCTTGCTCGCGTTCAGGAGAAAAGGAGGCTGCAGTCACCCCGGCAGCCAGGGCACGCATGATCAGCTAATCAAGCTTGGCAAGCAGCACTACGGCGGATTTGAACACGGCGAGGACACCGGAGCCGACCTGGAGGTTGAGGTCGCTCAGGGAGCGTGAGGTAATGACCGAGGTCACGACGCCCGCGGGCGTCTCGACGTCTACCTCGGACACGA
>JBQTIC010000073.1:0-8542 GCA_052388435.1 Chromatiales bacterium
GTAGCCGGCGAGAACCGCCGCAAGGTAAATCAGCGGCGGCGGTGCGACAACGCCGGCGTTATCCTGGCGCGGAGGCGTCTCGTTCCTCGTGCCGGCTCGGGCATTGAACGCGGCGCCGCCATGGCAGGCAGGGCGTAAGCGATCCGCTGCGCCTGCAGATCATAGGCTCTGTCGATCCGCGCGGCCGGGTCGGCAAACAGATCCCCTTCCGCCAGACGGGCGGTCTTCAACAACCGCACCTCCGCTTCTGCGTTTGGCTCCGGGTCACCCTCGGGGAGGATGTGGCAGATCTCGGCCTCTGGTCCTCGCAACGCGCGACTCACCAGGATCATACGGTGGCAACGGATCGGATCGCGCTCGGCACAGAGCAGCGCGAGCCGGTGCCTGCGTGCCTCGGCGAGCACCCGCTGCAGGCCGCTTCGAAACGAAGCACCAAGGACCAGCAGCGCGGGGTCGATCCGGCCGTTCACGTAAACCGCGGGATCGGCGGGTCGCGCGCCGAGCTCGGTGCCGAGGAAGAGGTAGCCGATGCCACTCCTGGCCAGAGCCTGTTCCAGAGCCCGTCGACTGAAGTGGGGGCATCGCCGACTGTATGGCCGCGAGCGCACGTCGCACACCAGCGCGATCGCATGGCGGGACAGCAGTCCGAGAAACACCGGCAGCCCGTGATTGGAGTGGCCGATCGTATGGACCGTTATTCCCATCGCGCCAACAGGCCTGTTTTTGCCTTCTTGAGCGTACTATGTTTTGGACACGGAGGAGAGCTTTTTTCTGTCGCGCGGAAGAATAGCCCTGCGATTCGGTGGACATCCTCTGCACCGGGTGGAGTCGATAAGCGATCGGATGCGGCCATCGACCACGCGAAGTCCCATTCCCGCGGGGCCATCAGTCATTCACGGCCAGCATGCGACCGGGCCGGAGCGCCGGGGCAAAACCTGACGGAGGCACAGGGCCCCAAAGCTGCCGTGGTCAATCTATTTCAGCGCGAGCGACCGTGTAGCGCGTGGCCGCGTCGCTTTCCGCGACTCGTTGATTGCCTCAATTCGTGTATATATCCTGAGCATTCCCCACATAATCAGAAAGGAGAAGGGCCATGGGAATCCTGCAGGAGTTCAAGGATTTCGCTGTCAAGGGCAATGCTGTCGACATGGCGGTCGGCATCATCATCGGCGCCGCCTTCGGCAAAGTCGTTTCGTCAATCGTCGCGGATGTCATCATGCCGCCGATCGGTCTGCTGCTCGGCGGCGTGGATTTTAGCGACCTCAAGCTCACCCTGAAGGATGCCGTGGGTGACGTGCCCGCGGTGGCGCTGAACTGGGGCCAGTTCGTGCAGACCTGCGTGGACTTCGCGATCATTGCTTTCGCGATCTTTCTGCTGGTCAAGCTCATCAACAGTCTGAAGAGGGAGCAGGAAGCTGCGCCGCCGCCGGAGCCGCCCAAGCAGGAGGTGTTGCTCGGCGAGATCCGCGACCTGCTGAAGCACGGCCGCTAGCCAACTCATTTGTCCCTCCCCTTTCAAGGGGGGGTGAGGGTGGGGGTGAAACGTTCTATTGCATTCGCGCGTTCAGCTCTGTGCTCATCTCAAACGCGGCGGCGGTTGTCGTCGGGATAGGTGTATTCCATGAACCGGGCTGTGGCGCGGGCAATGTCCTTGCCGCAATGGCGGGCCACGACATGCAGGGCCATATCTATGCCGGCGGAAATCCCCGCCGAGGTGAGTACACGCCCGTTGTCGGTCTCCACCACGTTGAGTTCGCCGTGAACATCAACGCTCGGGAATGATTCGCGCATCCAGTCGAGCGCCTTGAAATGCGTCGTGGCCGGCTTGCCATCAAGCAGGCCCGCCTTGGCGAGCAGCAGCGAACCCGTGCACACCGACGTCAGGGTTTGAACCTGTCCACCGCGTTCCGCAATCCAGGCAATGAGCCGCGGATTGTTGACCTCGGCGCGCGTTCCCCAGCCGCCGGGTACTACCAGGACATCGAGCGGAGGACAGTCCTCGATCGTGCAGTCGGGCGCGACGCGCAAGCCGCCAAAGGCACGGATCTCGTGCGCGTGCTGCGCCACCAGCAGTACCTCGAAGGGCGAGGCATCCTGCCAGCGCGCGTTCTCGTCGTAGCGAACCAGGGAGAACACCTCGAAGGGTCCGCAGAAATCCAGGACTTCCACATCAGGGAAGATGAGAATGCCGACGCGCTTGCGGATCGGGGTGTTCATCCGATCCAGCTCGCCAGCGCGTAGGCGACGGCCGCGGCAATGCCGCCCACCAGCGCGGTTTCCACAGCGCTGCGGGTCCGCGAGACGCCGGTGAAATGTCCCTTGATGAAGCCGAAGAGTAGCAGGGCGGTCAGCGTGAGTCCGACGGACCAGGGCAGGGCGGCGCGAACGTCGCCGAGGGCGACGTAGGGCGCAAGCGGGATGATGCCGCCGGCGACATAGGACAGCGCGATGGTGAGCGCGCTGCGTATCGCCCGCCTCGGATCCGGCTCCTCCAGTCCAAGTTCGAACCGCATCATGAAATCGCGCCATGCCTTGGGCCGGCGCCGCAGGCCGACAATCACGGGTCCGTATTCCTGCGGGACGAGGCCGTAGCCCTCGAAAACTTCGGCGACCTCCTGGGACTCGAACTCGGGTTTCTCCACAATCTCCATCTCCTCGCGGCGGCGCTCGCTGGCATAGTGCTCGGCCTCGCTGCGCGCGGCGAGATACCCGCCCAGCCCCATGGCGATGGAGCCGGCGGCGATCTCGGCGACGCCCGCAGTGACCACCACGTGCGCGGCGCTGATGGCGCCGGAGATGCCGGCGGCGAGCGCGAAAGGGACAGTGAGTCCATCGGCCATGCCGAGGACCACGTCCCTGACGCTGTCAGGAGCGCGGAAGTGCTCCTCCTTGTGGTAGAGCGTGGCCACGGACGCGCATGCTGGGGGCAGATGACCGGGCCGGAACTACTCGATCTTGATGTTGAGCACGAACTCCGCCGGAGCGGCCGCACCGCCGGTCTGGCCGACCTTGATGGTGTAGTCCTCATCGCGGGGCATTTTGCTCGACCAGTTGGTCAGGTCGGCGACGATCTCGCCGCGGGTGCTGTACACCGCGAACACCGCCTTGGGCGCCCCTTCCAGGGACAGCGTCATGAGCTGACCTGCCCTGGCGCGCACGACATAGTCGCGGGTGCCGTGCGCGGGCGCCGTGCCCCTGACCTGGGTGCTCGACTCGCCGTCGGCAAGACTGACGCGTTGGCCCGCCCCCTGCGGCTGCTTCGCGGGCTCGGCGGGCGCCGCGGCAGCGCCAACGGGCTCCTTGCTGGCGGGCGGCTGTGCCGCGGTGACAGCGGCAGGGGTGTCCGCAGGCTGGGATGCTTCACTGCCCGCGGCGGGGACGGGAGCCACCTCCGGCGCGGCCGCCGCAGCCACCTCCGGGGGCGGTGCGATGACCGGCCGAGCCGCGTCACCCAGCAGCTCATTGACGCGGCCTAAGACGGCGACCGCCTCATACTCGCCGAGGCCCGCCGGCACGCCGTCCACGGATTTTGCCGCCGTCACGAGCTTGCCTGTCGGGTTGAATACCATCGCGCGCTTGAAAGTCTTGGTCACGAGCGGATTCGGCGGGTTGACGTCCAGCCAGCGGCCGTCGTCCTCGTAAAGATACAGGCTGCCGTTGTCGAAGTAGTACCTGTTGATCGACTGACTGTTGTCAACCGTCTGCACCTTCTCCTCCACCAGCACCACCTGCTGGCCCGAGTAGTAGACGGACACGTCGGTCTTGATCTCGCCGATCACCTGCTGGCGGCTTTGCACGGTCAGGCCGGGGCGGCCGGCGTCGATGCTGGCGGCCCTGCTCTGCGCGTCGGCCAACAGCGGGTCGACCGCGGTCGGCATTGCAATCGGCGCGTTGCCGCCCTGGGGCGCTGCCGCCGTTGCCGCTTCGTCGGCCGAGGGCACGATCAGCTCTGACGGGAGCGGTGTGGCATCACCGGCGGCTGCCTTGCCTTCGCCTTCCCGGCGCCCGCAGGCCGTCACCAGCAGGCCCAATGTCAGGGCGAAAAGCAGCGCGCGGGATATCGTTGACATGGCGGTCTCCCGGTGAGTTTCAGGATGCGGAGTCGGCGTGCGAATGGGCGTGATCATAACAAGGCTGACGCCTGATGCTGATAAATTTTTGCAAGGCCTCGCTTGGGATTGCTCTTCACGGAGCTCAGGAAGCCAGGGTGACCTTCTTCACAGCTACATCAGATGGAACGTAACGCCCTCATAATTGCGGGTACAATAACAAGCCTGCAACAGGTCTCGACCCTTCCCAGACTCGCAAGATATCCATCATCCATGAAGATCCTGGTGACCGGGGCCGCCGGTTTCATCGGCGCGGCATTGAGTGGGCGTTTGCTTGATCGAGGCGACGAGGTCGTCGGCCTCGACAATCTCAACGACTATTACGACGTGTCGCTGAAAGAGGCGCGGCTCAATCGCCTGCAGGGCCGACCCGGCTTCCGCTTCCACAAGCTCAACATCGCAGACCGGGTGGCGATCGCGGATTTGTTTGAGTCCGAGCGGCCTCAGCGGGTCATGCACCTCGCGGCCCAGGCGGGTGTGCGCTATTCGCTCACGCACCCGCACGCCTATGTGGACGCCAATCTTGTCGGCTTCGTGACCATCCTCGAAGGCTGCCGGCACAACGGCGTCGAGCACCTCGTCTATGCCTCGTCGAGCTCGGTCTACGGCGCCAACACGCGCATGCCCTTCTCCGTCCACGACAATGTGGACCATCCCGTGTCGCTCTATGCGGCGACCAAGAAGGCCAACGAGCTGATGGCACACACCTACAGTCACCTCTATGGGCTGCCGACCACCGGCCTGCGCTTCTTCACCGTGTATGGCCCGTGGGGCAGGCCCGATATGTCGCTGTTCCTGTTTACGCGCAGCATCCTCGCCGGCAAGCCCATCGAAGTTTTCAACTACGGCAACCACCGGCGCGACTTTACCTACATCGACGACATCGTCGAGGGCGTCGTCCGCACCATCGACCACCTCGCCCCACCCAACCCGCAGTGGTCGGGCGACGTACCGGACCCGGGCACGAGCCGCGCGCCCTACCGGCTCTACAACATCGGCAACAACAACCCGGTGCATCTGCTGCATTTCATCGAGGCGCTGGAGCAGTGCCTGGGCCGCAAGGCCGAAAGGAATCTGCTGCCGCTGCAGCCCGGCGACGTTCCCGACACCTATGCCGATGTGAAGGACCTCGTCGCCGATGTCGATTATCAGCCGGCAACGCCGGTGGAACAGGGAATCGCCCGTTTCGTGGACTGGTATCGGGACTACTACAAGGTTGACGTATGACGCACAACAGGAAGATCTCGGTCATCGGACTGGGTTATGTCGGTCTGCCCGTCGCGGTGGAATTTGGCAAGAGGGGGCGGGTGATTGGTTTCGATATCAATTCCAGGCGCGTGGAGCAACTGCACAAAGGCATCGACCACACCCGCGAGGTCGCGAGCGAGGATCTCGCCCAGGCTGACATCTCCTACACCTGCAACCCAACGGACCTCAAGGCGGCCGATTTTCACATCGTGGCGGTTCCCACGCCCGTCGATGAGGCCAAGCGTCCGGACTTGCGGCCGGTCATCCGTGCTTCGGAAACCGTCGGCCGCCAGCTCAAGAGGGGCGATATCGTCGTCTACGAGTCGACGGTGTATCCCGGCGCGACGGAGGAGGACTGCATGCCGGTGCTCGAGCGGGAATCCGGGCTGAAGTGCGGGAGGGACTTCTTCCTCGGCTATTCGCCCGAGCGCATCAACCCCGGCGACAAGGTGCATACTTTCAGGACCATCACCAAGGTGGTGTCGGGGCAGACCCCGGAGGTGTTGGAGACCGTCGCCGCCGTGTACAACTCGGTGGTGACGGCCGGCGTGCACAAGGCGCCCTCGATCAAGGCGGCGGAAGCAGCCAAAGTCATCGAGAACACGCAGCGCGATCTCAACATCGCGCTCATGAACGAACTGGCGCTCATCTTCCACCGCATGGGGATCGACACCCGCGACGTACTGGAAGCCGCCGGCACCAAGTGGAACTTCCTTAAATTCGAACCGGGCCTGGTCGGCGGTCACTGCATTGGCGTGGACCCCTATTATCTGACCCACAAGGCGGCGGTCATGGGCTACATCCCGCAGGTTATCCTCGCCGGGCGCCGCATCAACGATGACATGGGCAAGTATGTCGCCGCCGAAACGGTCAAGCAGCTCATTAATCTTGGCACCAACGTCAAGGGCAGCGTCGTCACGGTGCTTGGGCTCACGTTCAAGGAGAACGTGCCCGACCTGCGCAATACTCGCGTCGTGGACATCGTGCGGGAGCTGCGCGACTACTCCGTGGAAGTCCAGGTGCATGACCCGCTGGTCGAGCCGCAAGAGGCGATGGAGGAATACCGCGTCGAGGTGCTCCCGCGCGAGCGCCTCAAGCCCGCCGACGCGGTGGTGCTCGCCGTCGCGCATCAGGCTTTTGTCGACGAGGGCTGGCCGCTGCTTTCCAGCCTGATGCGCGATGGCCGCGGCGTGGTCGTCGACGTGAAGGGAAAGCTGCCACGCCAGGAGGTGCCCGCGCACGTGTCCTTGTGGCGATTCTGATGAACGTCGTCCTTGGGAGACGGACAGGACGTCATTCCATATATGGAATGACGGTCGTCGGTACGGATACGACAGGCCGATAAAGGGTAGGCAATGCACGTAACGATGATTGGAACAGGGTACGTCGGTCTGGTCTCCGGCGCCTGCTTTGCTGAATTTGGCGCCACGGTCACCTGCGTGGACGTGAATGCCCAGAAGATCGAACGCCTCAAGAGCGGCAGGATCCCGATATACGAACCCGGACTTGAGGAGCTTGTGGACAAGAACGTGGTGGAGGAGCGGCTGCGTTTCACCACGGCGTTCGATGAACCCGTCGGCGACGCCGATATTGTGTTCATTGCCGTCGGCACGCCAAGCCGGCGCGGCGACGGTTACGCCGACCTGACCTACGTGTACGAGGCGGCGCGCATGATCGCCAAGGCGCTGCGCGGGTACACCGTCATCGTCAACAAATCGACGGTGCCCGTCGGTACGGGGAGGAATGTTGCCCGCATCATCCGGGAAACCAATCCCGCCGCCGACTTCGACGTGGCGTCCAATCCCGAGTTTCTGCGGGAGGGGGCAGCCATCAACGATTTCATGCGTCCTGACCGCGTGGTCATCGGCGTGGAGAGCGAGCGTGCCGAGGCGCTGCTGCGCGAGCTTTACCGCCCTCTCAACCTCATTGAGGCGCCGATCATGAAGACCAATATTGAAAGCGCCGAACTGACCAAGTACGCATCCAACGCCTTCCTCGCCACCAAGATCAGCTTCATCAACGAGATGTCGACGCTGTGCGAGGCAGTCGGCGCGGACGTGCATGCCGTCGCCAGGGGCATGGGTCTGGACGGCCGCATCGGGCGCAAGTTCCTGCACGTCGGGCCGGGATTCGGGGGCTCGTGCTTTCCCAAAGACACGCAGGCGCTGGTGCGCATCGCCCAGGAGCACGGCGTCTCGAGTCGCATCGTCGAGGCGGTGATCGAAGTGAACGCGGCACAGAAGGCGCGCATGGTAAAGAAGATCCGCCAGGCGTTGGGCGGTGGCGAGGCCGGCAAGAGGATCGGGGTGCTCGGGTTAACCTTCAAGCCGGAAACCGACGACATGCGCGATGCGCCGGCGCTTTCGATCCTGCCGCCGCTGATAGAGAAAGGCGCTGTGGTTCGCGCACACGACCCGCACGGCATGGAAGAGGCAAAGAAACTCCTGCCGGAAGGCATCAGTTACTGCACCGACATCTACGAGACCATTGAGCAGACGGATGCCATTGTGCTGCTCACCGAGTGGAACGTGTATCGCGGCCTCGATCTCGAGCGCATCAAGTCGCGGATGAAAGGGCGCGTGTTCTGCGATCTGCGCAACGTCTACGAACCGGCGACCATGGCTGCCGCGGGCTTCCAGTACGTCTGCGTCGGCCGGTAATCACCGAAGCCGCCCTCACCCCTGACCCTCTCCCCCGGGGAGAGGAAGCCGCGCGCCGGAGGGTTTAGTTTGGGGTCAGAGTAAAAACTCCCCATCGTCGCCGGCCCGCTCGCCGAGGCGTGCCCTCAGAGTTCTTACTCTGACCCCAAACAGGGTGTGTGTATTAGCGTGACAAGCCATCACAATATAGCTATTATGGCTTTATGATAAGGGTCTCAATATCCGAAGCAAAGAACCGACTCAGTGCGTTGCTCGATAAAGTGCGTCATGGTGAAACAGTGCTCATCACGGATCGCGCTAAGCCCATTGCGCGTCTTGATCCGATCCGGCCGGAGAAGGACTCAGAACTGGAGACCTGGCTGGCCGACCTGGAACGCGGTGGCCTGATCCGTCGACCTAAGGTGGCGCTGTCCAAACTCAGACTGCGGGAACCGATCGCAAAGGCGCGACGTGGCACAAGCGTCGTCGACGCATTGCTGGCAGAGAGGGAAGAGGGCAGGTGATCCGGTACTGGGACGCCTCGGC
>JBQTIC010000074.1:0-16780 GCA_052388435.1 Chromatiales bacterium
AAGCACACCGCCGGATCGCCGTTCTGCGACGGTACGCATAAGAGGCTCTAGGGAACCTCTGATTAAGTCAGAGGTTCCTGCGGCACAGGGATGTGCCGCCATCTTCGACGGCGGCAAGCCGTTGAAGATGAAGCAAAGCAAAAACCACGCTTTTTGCTTTGCGTGCTCTGAGAAGTCCACGATGGACTTATTCGGAGCTTCCTTAGATGATCTCGAAATAGCGGGCGAGCTGCCACTCCGTGATCGCCTTGCGCGCCTCGCGCTCTTCCCAGACGCGTGTGGCGGCATAGTGTTCGACGAAGGCATCGCCAAATAGTGCCCGCGCCGCTTTCGAACGGGTCAGGCGCTCAGCCGCTTCGCCGAGAGTATGCGGCAGAGAACGCTCCGCCGGAAATTTGTGAACGTAAGAATTTCCCTCGACGGGTGCGTCGGGCTCGATCCGGTTCTCAATTCCCCAAAGGCCGGAGCCGACCGCTGCGGCGAGCGCGATATGCGCATTGATGTCCGCTGCAGCGATGCGGTACTCGACGCGCTGGCTCTTTGCCGCACCCGGAATCACTCGAAGCGCGCAGGTACGGTTCTCCACGCCCCAGCTTGCCTCGGTCGGCGCCCAGAAGCCGGGGATGAGTCGGGTGTAACTGTTCACGTTCGGAGCGACCATGACCAGCAACTCCGGCATCAGCGCCTGCTGGCCGCCCACGAACCAGCGCATGGCGTCGGACATGCCGTGCGGTTTGCCTGCATCGTGGAACACCGGCTTGCCGGCGTCGTCCACCAGAGAGATGTGCAGGTGTCCGCTCTGGCCTGGCCAGTCGCGCGACCACTTGGCCATGAAGGTCGCCATCCAGCCGCGGCGCTGCGCCAGCACCTTGATAAACGTCTTGAAGAGCGCCGCACGATCAGCGGCCTCGAGCACACCCGTGTATTCGATCGCCGCCTCCAGCACGCCCGGGCCGGTCTCCGTATGCAGGCCTTCAAGCGGCATCCGCATGTCCCGGCAGAGTTTCAGCAGCTCGTGGTAGAACTCCGCGTGCACGGTCGAGCGCAGCACGGAGTAGCCGAAGGACCCGGGCGTAAGGGTCTTCAGATTGCGGTAATTCTTCTCCCGGACCGAGTGCGGCGTTTCCTCGAAGAGGAAAAACTCGAACTCCGCGGCCGCTTTTGCCGCGAGGCCCATTGCCTTTGCCCTCTCAATAACACGGCGCAGGACTCCGCGCGGACAGATGGCCTCCGCGGTACCGGCGAACTCTGCGAGGAAGAGCAGCATGTCGCCCTCGAGCGGGACGTCGCGTGCGGACTGCGCAACGATCCGAGCGCTGGCGTCCGGATAGCCGGTGTGCCAGCCGGTGAAAGCAACGTTGTCATAGAGCTGATCGCTCGAATCCCAGCCGAGCACCACGTCGCAGAAGCCGAAGCCGTTCTCCAGAGCGGAGAAGAACTTTTCACGGTTCATGTACTTGCCGCGAAAGACGCCGTCGATATCGAACGCGCCCACCTTGACGTGGGTCAGTCCGCGTTCCTCTACGATCTTCCTGGCGTCCGTCGCGTTGCGAATATCTTGCGGATTCATAAGATGTCTCGCTGGCGCAGTTATGTTATCGGCCGTCACCGACGGCCGTTCTGGCGGCACGATCCCCCCTGGCCCGTTGCACGGTCATGTCACCACTGGGCGGGCCTCGGGAGAACCGCGGTTCGTTCTTGTGGAATGAGGCATATCAGTGCACGCCGGCCTGCTTGAGTCGCGCGGGGGTCAGTCGATGAGGTCCTTGTCGCGCAGCCGACGTTCCTGCCAGTACTCGCGCAGGATCAGCGCGACGACGACGATCACTACCAGGACAACGCCGAGTGTGATCATGACCTTCCAGAACAATGCCGGCGGCAGCGGATCAAACCACAACTGTAGCAGGAGAAGCACGCCGCCAGCAGCGATGATGACGATGGCGAGCAGACTTGCGAATGGCACGTCACCCCTCCCGCTCCATCACCACGAGAAACGCCTCCCGTGACCACAGCAGCAGCGTGCGCCGGATCTCACGCTCCATGGTTATCACCCGCCAGCCCTTGGCGGCATGGCGGTTGAGAAACTCCGAGAAGCGCTCTGGATCGACCTTGGACTGGCCGAGGACCAGGGAGCCCAGCAGACCTTCCTGATAGATCAGGACCTGATATTGCTTCATGCCAATGCCCTCATATCCACGCAAAAGGTGGACAGATTCAATCCTTATGAAATTCTATGCAGTCCCCGATGTCATTGCGACCGCAGCAAGAGATCTTGCGAAAACAAATGGGGATCTAGCGCCACGATCCGAGCGGCCGCCGCGGATCGACGCCCTCGGCAAACGGCTTGCGGCGGTCGATGTTGGTGAGCTGATAGACCTTGCCGATCCAATTATTAAGCACCGCCTCCGCGGTATCATGCCAGGTGTTGTCCAGATGCGGCACAATGAGGTCCTCCGGCATCTCCGGCGGCGATAAGCGGCGACGGCGCGCCTCGCGCACGCGATCGGCGTGCTCCTCGAGAATGGCCTGCGCCTGCGGCCGGAAGTAGTTTTCCGGGATCGGCGGGTATTCGTCGGTCTCCTCCGTCGCGAAGCGGTTCACCTCCCGCTTGTATTCCTTCAGCAGACTGATGGTGTCGTACTCCGGGTGCCCCTGGAGGAAGACGATGCAAAAGCCGTCCTCGCTCACCGCCAGATGCACGCCCGCCTCCTCACTCTCCACCAGCACGTGCAGGCCGGCGGCCTCGAACTGCTCGCGATCGATCTGGTTGAAGCGCGAGTGCGCCACATCGAAGCGTGTATTAACGCCGATGACCAGCGGATGCCGCCGGTCCACGATGCGATGCGAATACACCCCCCAGCGCTTGGCGGGCTGACGGCGGCGCTTCTGGCCGTAGCGGAACTGCAGCACCGCGTGCGTGGCGAGACAGGAGCACAACGTCGAGGTCACACTGTCACAGGCCCAGTCGATGACCTCGATGAGCGGCTTCCAGAACGGCTCCTTCGACAGGTCTGGCTGGGTGACGTTCGCGCCGGTGACAATGAGGGCGTCCAGCCCCTGCTCACGGACCTGATCAAAGCTTTCGTAATAGCTGGCGATGTGCGCCTTCGCTTCCGGTCCCCGCGGCAGCCCCTCCAACGTGAAGGGGTGCATGTAGAACTGCGCGATCTGATTGCATTCGCCGACAAGCCGGAAGAACTGCCGCTCGGTGGCCTCCAGCGCCTTGTCCGGCATCATGTTGAGCAACCCGATGTGCAGCTCCCGGATGTCCTGATGAATAGCCACCTCGGGCGCAATGACGGTTTCACCTTCCTCTCGCAGGTGCGTGAACGTGGGCAGGGCGATGTTTGCAACGAGCGGCATATCCGCCGTCTCCTCCGGGCTAGGCCTGCTGCCCAATGAGATCCTCGAGAAGCTCCATGAAGCCGGCCTCGTCCTGCACCGCCCACAGCTGCTCGGTGGTCACCGTGTAGCCGCACTCGCGCGCGATAGCTTCGTAGCGCGGGATGCGCGCATAGAACAGCCGCGGGAACATCCAGCGCACGAAATCATCAGGTTCGATGAGCGCGACGTAGGACAGACCACGCTCCTTCATGTACAGCGCAAGCTGTTCTTCGAGGAACGCTTCGCGGTAGTAGAGTGGCTTTGGGTCGCGTTCGGCGCGACGGATGAGTTCCTTCTCGTCCTTGTCGCTCGCCCTGATGTAAAGGATCAAGGTGTGCTTGGCCAGGACCTGCAGCACTTCGGGTTCGTCCAGTTCACACAGACTGCCGCCAGCGTCATTGACGAAATGATCGTAGCCGTAGATCTCTTGTCCCTTGCGGACAAACTCCGGCACGTCCCTCATCGCCGCGATCTCCGCCTCGTGGTGCAGCGCCTGGCGCCGCTTGAACTCCTTCAGAGCAAGCCCGCCTTGCTCCGGATTGCCGAGCTTGCCGAGAAACATGGAGACCGACCTCAGGTTGTCGACGGTGATGTTGTTGTTGATGTGGATGGAGTCCGAGCGCAGCAGCTCGCACAGAAACGGCACCTGCATAGCCCCCTGCTTGATGTAATCAAGGATCGGTTCATCCAGATAGCGCGTGCCGATGCGGTAGTCGCCGGAATAGTGAAACCAGTGCGCGCGGCGGAGCAGCACGGCGAGTCGGGTCTTGCCCACCCCGGACATGCCGAGCAGTGAGATGCTCTTATTGGGCCAGCGGCGGAACTGTTCAACGGTGAGCTTCATGGAGGCGGCGCCTTAACCAGCGGCGGCATATGGTAGCCGCATCGCGCCACCCGCGCATCCGGCGCCGGATCCACTTCACGCCCGCGTGAGGTGCTCGCCGAGGAAGGCCGGGATGCGCTCCTCCAGCCAGTAGCGCGCGGCCCATGGCCGGCTGCCGGTCACGAAACCCACGTGACCGCCGCGGCAGCTCAACTCCAAACGCACGCTCGGAGCAAGCTCCGCGTCGCCGGGTATGACCGCGGGCGTCATGAGCGGATCATCCGCCGCCTGCAAGATCAACGTGGGGACGGTGATCCCGCGGAGGAATTGCCGTGAACTGGACCTGGCGTAGTAGTCTGCCGCGTCCGTGAAGCCGTGTAGTGGCGCGGTCACCCGGTCGTCGAACTCGCGGAAGTTGCGGCAGCCCGCCACGCCGTCCAGAGGAACGGGACTCTTCAGGCGGCGGAACTTCGCCGCTGTCTTCATCTTCAGGCTGGTGAGCAGCAGGCGCTGATAGAAGCGGGAGAAGCCGCGATCGAGCCGATCGGCGCTTTCGCTTAACAGGAATGGCACCGATACCGCGGCCGCCGCGCTTAAGCCCGCCGCTTCACCCCGCTCACCGAGGTATTTGAGCAGCACGTTGCCGCCCAGCGAGTAGCCCACAGCCGCCACCGCTACGCCCGGGTAGCGTCGACGGATGACAGCGAGGAAATGCCCCATGTCGCCAGTCTCGCCCGAATGGTAGCTGCGCGGCAGACGGTTCAGCTCACCGCCGCAGCCGCGGAAGTGCATGAGCACGCCGTGCCAGCCGCGGTCTGCAATCGCAGTCAGGATGCCCTGCGCATACGGCGAGGCCGCGCCGCCCTCCAGGCCGTGCAAGATGCACACTACCGGTCCCTTGCCGCCGTCGGTCCAGGCGAGGTCCACGAAATCACCGTCCGGCAACTCCAGCCGCTCGGCGCGCAGCCGCAGCGGCGCTTGCCGGCGCATGAACCGCGGCCACAGGGTTTGCAGATGCGGATTAGCCAACCACCACGCCGCTCTGAAATCGCTTCGAACGACCATGTAATATTGATCACCGAAAACCGCGTCACAACGCAAGGACTGCGAACGCGCCGGGCTGATATAGTCTCTGCGCAAGTCCGATCGTGTGAGCCCTGGGATTGCGCATATGGCGACCAACACCGAACTGCTGCAACGCCGCGCCACCGCCGTGGTGCGTGGCGTGTCCAACGTGCATCCAATTTTTCTCGCGCGCGCGCTCAATGCCGAGCTGTGGGATGAGGAGGGCAGACGCTACATCGACTTCGCCTCCGGCATCGCCGTGCTCAACACCGGCCACAACCACCCGAACGTCATCGCTGCAGTCGAAGCGCAACTCAAACTGTTCACCCATGCCTGCTTCCAGGTCACGCCGTATCAGAACTACGTGACGCTCGCGGAGAACCTCAATCGGCTTGCACCGGGCCCGACACCCAAGAAGTCGATTTTCCTCACGACCGGAGCGGAGGCTGTCGAGAACGCCATCAAGATCGCACGCGCCGCCACCGGTCGTTCGGCGCTCATCGCCTTTACCGGCGGCTTTCACGGCCGCACAGTGATGAGCCTCGCGCTAACGGGGAAAGTCATGCCCTACAAGGCCGGGTTCGGCCCGTTCCCCGGCGAAGTCTTTCACGCGCCGTTTCCCATTGCCTATCACGGCATCAGCGTCGCGGATTCGCTCAGGGCGATCGACAACCTGTTCAAGGCCGATGTCGATCCGAAGCGTGTAGCGGCAATGATCATCGAGCCCGTGCTCGGCGAAGGCGGCTTCTACATCGCGCCACCCGAGTTCCTGCAGGCGCTGCGGCGGCTGTGCGATGAGCACGGCATCCTCTTCATCGCCGATGAGATCCAGACCGGTTTCGCACGCACGGGAAGGATGTTCGCTGTGGAGCACGCGGGTATCGAACCGGACCTGATGGCGCTGGCCAAAAGCCTGGCGGGCGGCTTTCCCCTCGCTGCTGTCGTTGGCAAGGCGTCAATCATGGACGCACCCGGCCCCGGGGGCCTCGGCGGCACATACGCGGGATCGCCGCTCGCCTGCGCGGCGGCGTTGGCCGTGCTTGATGTGATTCGTCAGGAGAACCTGTGCGAACGCGCGCAGCAGCAGGGGGCGCTCAGCGTGGCGCGCCTGCAGGAGGCCGCAGGAAGGTTCAAGTGTATCGGTGAAGTGCGCGCGCTGGGCGCGATGGTGGCGGTGGAGCTGGTAAAGGATCGTGACACCCACGAGCCGGATGCCGATCTCACGAAGGCCGTGGTGCAGGAGGTGGCGAAGCGTGGTTTGATCCTGCTCTCTTGCGGCACTCGCAACAACGTGATCCGCTTCCTCGCGCCGCTCACCGCCCCGGATGCGATCGTCAACGAGGGCATGGACATCTTCGAGTCCGCCCTTAGCGCCATTGCCCGCTGAAACGGCAGTCATCGATGCGGCGCGGCAACAACGAATCGTAGGCAGCGTGCCGATGACTGCATGTACTCTTTAGCTCGTACGCCGAAGGGAGTATCGCAGGTACGGCCAGCGCTACTTAGAATCTGGCGATCAGTGAAGGGGGCGACCCCCAGACGCGAGGGCATCCGCCCCGGCTGGCGGGCCGGCTTGAACATGAGCACAACGGGCGAACATCACGGCGGCTGCCTCTGCGGCGCCGTACGCTATACGGCGTACGGACCGCTGCGCGATGTCGTCATGCCATTGCAGCCAGTGCCGCCGCACGCACGGGCACACCGGCGCTTACACCTCGGTGCCGCGGTCGCAACTGGTCATCTCGTGGGACCGCGGTCTGCAATGGTACCGCTCCTCCAATCGGGCCCGTCGCGGTTTCTGCGCGGCGTGCGGGGCAAGCCTGTTCTGGGATCCTGTCGGGGGTGACGAGATCGCTGTCAGCGCCGGGACGCTCGACCCGCCGACGGGCCTCCGTACCATACGGCACGTCTATGTAAGGGACAAAGGCGATTACTACATGCTGGAGGATGGACTGGAGAAATATCCCGGCAGCATGCACGGCGAGCCACCTGCTGAGCCTCGCGAACGGCTCGATAAAGGAAGGGAGCGCGCCGGCCTTTGAAACGTGCGCTTACATGCTCGACATCACGCTGACGCCCTCCCAGATACAGCAGTTCGGCGACGACGGATTTCTCATCCTCGACCGACTGCTGGATGCGCACGAGGTGTCACGCGCCGCAGCGCGCTTCGAGCCGCTGTTCCGCGGCGAGTTCGAGACCGGTCTTAATCCCGATGAATGGAACTGGCAGGAGGGCCGCGACCCCATCGACCGCACGCGGCAGATCTGCAATGCGTGGAAGGCCGACCGCGTTATCGCCGGCGTGGTGCTGGATGCGGTGGTCGGCCGTCTCTGCGCGCAGCTCGCCAGGTGGGCAGGTGCGCGCCTGGGCCAGGACAACGTACTGTGGAAGCCGCCGGGGGCAAAGCCGCTCGGCTTTCACCAGGACAACAGCTACGTCCAGTGGGTGGATCCGCCCTGCTACATCACCTGCTGGATATCGCTCGATGATACGGATGCAAGCAGCGGCACGCTGGAGTACGTACGCGGCTCGCATCGGTGGGGAAAGTTTCCGCCGATACGCCAGTTCCATGCCCCCGAGGACTACAGGGAGGCCCTGCACGCGGCTGCGGCCGCCACCGGGCAGACACCGCAGATCGTGCCGGTGGAAGTTCCAGCCGGCGGCTGCGCCCTGCACCACGGCGACACCTGGCACGGCTCCGCCAGCAACCGCTCGCCGCGCCCGCGCCGCTCGCTCGTTGCGCACTGCATCTCTGCCGCGGCACGTTTCCACCCCGCCGAGATCAGCTATATCTACAGCCGCTACAAACGCGTCGATGACCTCAGCATGGACGAAAGCTTCTTTCCGGTTCTGTGGCGCGAGGACGGGAGCCGCACGCCGTTTCTTGATCCGTACATCCGCGGCGAGCGGGCGCTTGCCTCCGACGCGAAAAGGCTCGCCTAGCGGGGCTGGTGCGGCGGCTCCGTCGCCAGCTGCACGCCCGGCTGCACAGCGTGAACACGCCCGGAACCTCCGGTAGCCCATAGCTAGGATTCGACCAGTAACGTTTGAACAGCGCCAGTGCCGTGCCCTTGAACACGTTACTGCTATTGGCGTTGTCCGTTCCGAAGTCGTGATCGTCCCAGGTCGCTACGTGATGCGTTCTCTGTAGCAGGCGCCGCAGCGGTTCGTATGAGCGCACATGGCGATAGCGGTAGTTCATTCCCCAGGCGCTGTCGTAGTCGGCTTCGCGCAGATATATGTTGTCGCCCAGCCACAGTAGGGCGTGTCGTTGATATAGGCGCAGGAACCAAGCGCAACCGTGAAGGCCGGCGGGTCCGTCCGCCATTGCCACAGCGGCTGGGTGTGAAAGCGCAGCGGCGTCGATGCGGCTTGCGCGATGCCGTTGAGTCGCACCCGGTACTCATACGTCCTGCCCGGTTCCAGACCGCCGATGCCAACATGCGCCGTGTAGTCTTCAGCTTCTGTCAGCGACTCAGACGCCGACAACTTTGCCTCGCCCGGCCTGCCCTCCGGCCAGTACTCGATATCGATCTGCGGGACCATCCGCCTGCAGCCAGATCTGCGCCGCTCGCGTCGCCGGGTACCCCGGCATCGGGCCGCCGCTGAGCCGCAGCGCAGGGTCAGCGGCGACTGCACCCGACAGCCACCAGGCAATCAAAATGAGCCAAACGGTTCGTCGCATCGACGTATGCTCGCTCTACATCGTCACGCAGATTCGCACATCCATGTGACTCGAACATGGCAGACCATGTCACGGTTACACGCAGATCGTGGCGGAGTTTCTTCGCGCGCTGGCCTGCCCAGACGGGTCGCGGCAAGCCGATGCCCGGCTTCGGGTTCTTCAGCAGATCGGCGCGGTAGAGCACCGAGGTATTGCACCAGTCTTATGGAACCCTTCAGGCCTTGTCACCCCGCACGAGCCCAAGCAGCTTGCGAAACACGGCGAAGATCTTCTCACGGTCCTTGGTGCGTTTGAGATCGATCGGGTGGATCAGCCCCGCCTGGTTACAGCGCTCCGCTTCGTCGAAACAGGGATGCGCGAGATCGCGATGGAATCCGACCCTCTCTAACCTCGGTGCATCGTCATCGTCGCTGAAAAACGAGATATCCACGGCGTCCGGCCCTGCGAATCGCCTCGCGCGACGGCGTGCTCAGCTTCTTTGAGTATCCTCTTGCGGATCGAGCACCTGCGCGTAGCGTCCACGATAGTAGAGGAGCGGCCTGCCTTCGGGCCGGTGATCGAAGCGCAACACCTCGCCGACGAAGATGATGTGATCGCCGCCCTCGTAAGTATGGTGCGTGCGGCACTCGAAGCGTGCCAGTGCGCCGGCCAGGAACGGACAGCCGGTGTCGGTCAACACGTAGTCGCAGTCGCTCCATTTGTCGATGAGCGCCTTGGCAAAACACTTGGAAAGTTCCTGCTGGTCCGCACTGAGGATGTTGACCGCGAAATTGTGAGTGCGAAGGAAGGCCTTCAGACTGTAGGCGCTGCGTCCCAGGCTGAACAGAACCAGCGGCGGGTCCATCGACACGGAGTTGAAGGAACTGGCCGTGATGCCTATCAACTCTTCGCGCGGACCGCGCGTGGTAACAACGGTCACGCCGGTCGCGAAGCAGCCGAGCGCGGCGCGCAACTCCCGCTCGCTGAGGGCTGAGGCGAGTGGCATAACATCCTCGGACGCGAACGGGTTCACTGCTTCAGCTCTTCGTCACGGTCTGGTCAACTGCGCACACGGGTCTTTCCCGGATCGTAGAACGGGAAACGAACCACCACCGCCGGGACGCGCGTCTGGTGGCCGTCGAGCTTGCTCTTCTGCGCCTCAGTGCCGATCGCGGGACAGTTTACATCCAGCCGACACAGGACGATGTTCTTGCGCAGGATCGGCGATCGCGTGGTGCTGGACGACCCCTGAAGGCTTCTTTCCGATCCTGCATCGTGGGGACGGCTCTCGCACGCCGGTTCCCGATCCGTATGTCCGGGCCGAAAGGGCGCGCGCGCGAAAGGCGCGCCTAGCGGGCCTGGTACGCGGGTTCGGTCCCCGGCTGGACGATGACCGACAGGAAGCGGATTGGCAGCCGCACCAGCTCCGCCGGCCCGTGCGCCGTGCTGCCCTCAAAGAAGAGGGAGTCGCCGGGCGAGAGCTGATACTTTTGGCTCGCGTGCTGGTAGACGACCTCGCCCTCCAGCATGTGGATGAACTCCACGCCCGGGTGCTGAAAGAGCGGGAAGACCTCCGACTTGTCGGTCAGCTCGATCATATACGGCGCCACGGAGACATCCTTGCCCACGCCGTGACCGAGGAGCTGGTACTGGTGGCCGACCTTCGACCCGCGGTGCTCGATCAGGATACCGCCCCCTTTCTTGACGTAGCAGCAACCTTGCTGGTCCTGATAGTTCTGGAAGAAATAGGTCATCGGCACCTTGAAGGCGCGCGCGAGCGCATGCAACGTGGCGAGTGAAGGGGAGGCATTGCCGTTCTCGACCTTGGAGAGCATGCCCGGCGACAGGCTCGTCAGCTGCGCCACCCTGGCGACCGTCAGGCCGAGCTGATTGCGGAAAGCGCGCACCTGGGCGCCGATCGCCTGCGCCATGCGCCGGTCGATCTCCTCCTGGCTGTCTATTTCGGCCCCGGCCGGGGAAGCATTCATGCTGAAATGTTCTTCGGTCCCGGTTCGCTATACCGACCGCTCTGCTGCGTCGCAACATCCATGCATTCAAGTGTCGCCAGCGCGCTGTCAAACCACCCAATCTTGAATATACTTCCATATATGTGAATTTTGTTCACCTTCTTTTTTTCAAGTTCGCCAGCCCAAGAACAACTATCAAACCCACGCACAAAACAAAGATGAATCGGCCGCCCCCACCCGGTGCCCATGGTGATCGCGCGCGCCCGAAGCGTGGGGTGCGCGCCGCCCTGATCGGCCTCCCGCCGCACGCGATGGCAATCTCCGCTGTGCCGCCGGCAGGGGCGGACGATCGCTTGGCCCGCAGCAGCATGGACCTGCTGTACAAGGTCCTCACGCAGCTGCTGGAGGACCCTGATTCAACGGCGCCCTTCAACCTGCTGCTCGGCGAGATCCTCGATCTGTCCGCCGCCAAGGCGGGCGCGATCTTCGTCACCACTGAAACGGGACGACAACTCGTACTGCTCGCCAGCAGCGGACGCGACGAGCGTGATCGCTGGGTGCGCTTCGCGCATCGGCAGAACCTGGCCCTGCCGGTGCAGTTGTCAGACGTGCCCGAACTTCTGGACGATCCTGAGGACCCGACCTCTCAGGTCCTGGAGCTGTGGCTCACCCAAGGCGCCAACGGCTACGGTCTGCTCCTGCTGCGGCTCGCGGGCCGAGGCGTGCCACTCGCGCCTGCGACACTGGAGGCGTTGCGCGGGCAGGCGGACTACCTGGCCAGCATTCTTTACAGCACCCGTCGCGCACGGTTGAAGCTGCGCCACGCGCAGAGTGAGGAGCGCGCGGTGATCGCGCGTGAGCTGCACGACTCGCTTGCGCAATCACTGTCATACCTCAAGATCCAGACGAGCCTGCTGCAGTCGATGCTCGCTCCCGCGACCGGCTTGCCGGCCGGGGCGGCGAAAGTGGATGCGACCGTCAGGGATCTGCGCAGCACGCTCAACGTCGCCTACCGCCAGCTGCGCGAGCTCATCACCACCTTCAGGCTCACCATGCACGGCAAGACCTTTGCCCAGGCATTGGAGGATTCCATCGAAGAGTTCGAGCAGCGCAGCTCGATCGCCTTCGACCTCGACAACCGGCTCCCGGCGGGCGAGCTATCGGTGGCCGAGGAGATGCAGCTCCTGCACATTGTGCGCGAGGCGCTCTGCAACGTGGTGCGCCACTCTCACGCGAGCTACTGCTGGCTATCGGTGCGCCTTACCGAGGAGGGTGGCATCCATGTGAGCGTGGACGACAACGGCATCGGCCTGCAGGCGGTCCACGACGCCGAGCAACACCATGGTCTCATCATCATGCAGGAGCGCGCCCACAGCCTTGGCGGCACGCTGCGCATGGAGCCGCGGGAGGAGAACGGCACCCGTGTGCTTCTCGTTTGTCCGCGCCGTCGCGAGGGTCACTCGACCGGCACTTTCGACAAACCGTCCTGAGATCCGTGGACGCCGAGCGCTATCGCATCCTGCTCGTCGATGATCACCCGCTGTTCCGCCGCGGCGTGGCGCAACTGTTGGCGACCCAGCAGGACTTCGAAGTCGTCGGTGAAGCGGCCTCCGGCGCGGAGGGCCTATCACTGGTGCACTCTCTGCGGCCGGATCTCGTCCTGCTGGACGTGAACATGCGCGGCCAGGGTGGCCTGCAGGCCCTCAAACAGATCAAGGAAGCCGGCCTCGACGTGCAGGTCATCATGCTCACCGTCTCAGACGCGGAACAGGACCTTGTGACTGCCGTGCGCAGTGGCGCCGACGGTTACCTCCTGAAGGACGCCGAGCCGGAAGAGATGCTGGAGAAGCTGCGGCAGGCGGCGCGCGGCGAGGTGGTTTTTACCGAGTCCCTGATGCGCATGCTGGCGGACGCCCTGCGCGAGGAAAGCCCTGCACCCGCCGATGACAACTTGCTGACCGAGCGCGAGCGGCAGATCCTGCGGCTCATCGCCGCCGGAATGAGCAACAAGCACATCGCCCGGCAGCTTGGCATCAGCGACGGCACGGTCAAGGTGCACGTCAAGAATCTCCTGCGGAAGCTCAACCTCCGCTCTCGCCTGGAGGCAGCGGTGTGGGCGCTCAAGCACCAGAGCTCTCCTATCCCGAGGGAACCTGCTGGTCCGCATATCCCCTAAGAGGTAGGACGTCGGCGGCATATCTGAGCTATCGGCGATTCCGTACTATCTCCTGCGAAGGCCGGCGGCAAGCGGCGCCAGCGACTCTACGGGGCCACACGGCCTGCGGGCGTTCGACGGTGGAAACCGAAATGACGACGGGATCGCATCTGCTTCCGCTAAGCGTGTTGCTGACAGAGCTGGACCCCGAGAGGGCGGCTGCCGTCTGGACCGGCTCCGATCGGATGCGCCTGTCACAGACGCTCATCGATGCCGTCGAGGTGGTAGTCTTTGTCGCCGATCGGGCCGCGGCGTTTCGCTACCTCAACGCCACCTGGTCGCGGCTCACCGGCGTTCCGGTTACCGAGGCTCTGGGCGCCGATATGCTGAGCTTCCTGCACCCCCAGGACCATGCTGCCCTGCTGGGCTACCTCCAGCAATGTCAGCAAAGCGCGGACCGGGGAGAGGGTGTGGTACTGCGCTGGCTCACCCGCGGCGGGGATCTGGTTCGCATAGAGTTGCGGGCGCAGGCGCTGAGCGATGCCGCCAGTCAGCCGCTCGGTTTCGTGGGCACCATCGCCGACGTGACAAGGCGGACGCAGGCGGCGGATGTCAAGCAGGCCAGTCACCGCACCCTTGAGACACTTATCGGCAATCTCCCCGGCATGGTGTACCGCTGCCGCAACAACCCCGACTGGACAATGGAGTTCGTGAGCCAGGGCGCGTTGGAGCTGACCGGCTACACCCCCGAGGATCTCATCAACAACCGGCTGATTGCGTTCGCGGACCTTGAGCATCCTGAGGATCGCCAGCAGGTGTGGGACGATGTTCAGGCCGCCCTGCGCGACAATCGTCCCTTCGAACTCGTCTACCGCATACTCACCGCAAAGGGGATCGAGAAGTCGGTGCTGGAGCGCGGTCAGGGGATCTTTTCCACCAGCGGCGAACTGCTCGGCCTGGAGGGATTCATCACCGACGTAACGGCAGAGAGGCGGGCCGCACTGCGCCAAGCCCGCAACAGCCTTTACGAGTCGAGTACGGATCTGCCGACGCGGGCGCTGTTCGTGGACCGCCTCGGACATGCGTTGGCACGCTTGCAGAGCAGGGGAACCGGCGGCTTCGCCCTGCTGAGGGTCTATCTGGATCGCCTTGCCAAGCTGCGCGCGAACCTCGGCGCCGACTTTGGGGATCGCGTGGCCCTGGAGGTCAGCCGACGCTTCCGGGCGGTGTTGAGGCCGGTGGATTCCGTGTGCCGATGGCATGAGGATGAGTTCGCGATACTGGCCGAGCAACCCCAGCAGCAGGCCGCGGGCACCGCCAGGGAACTGCAGGAGACATTGCGCGCGCCAATCGTTGACCGCGAGATGGAGCTCTTCCTGACCGCCAGCATCGGCATCGTTCTCAGCGACTCCGCTTGCAAGAGCGCGGAGGATATGCTGCGTGACGCCGCCGCGGCGATGGCGCGTGCCCGCGAACTCGGCGGTGCACGGTTTGAGGTTGTCACACGCGAGCCC
This sequence comes from Chromatiales bacterium, assembly GCA_052388435.1. GTDB lineage: Bacteria > Pseudomonadota > Gammaproteobacteria > JAJPIJ01 > JAJPIJ01 > JBQTIC01. The sequence goes on from JBQTIC010000074.1 coordinate 14,573, forward strand.
GGCGCGAGGGTCGCGGCGCCCTTCTGACACAACTGGCCAAAGGCCGGCGGGGGTCAAGAGCAACGGAGCAATCACCGAACCGGAGTTAAGTGCCGTTGAAGCCTCGGGTGCCACTACGGCACTGACACGCGCAGCAGCGGTCTGTGCAATCTGTGCGGGTGCATGCCGCAGGCTGGCCTGGGGCTGATGCGGCGGATGGAGGAACTGCACCTGGCGTATCCGTTTGCCGGCGGCTGGCTGTTGCGGGATATGCTCCACCTTAGGGAACCTCTGATTTGAAGATGAAGCAAAGCAAAAACCACGCTTTTTGCTTTGCGTGCTCTGAGAAGTCCAGGATGGGCTTATTCAGAGCTTCCTTAGAGGGGCATCGGGTGGGTCGCAAGCACGTGGTCGCGTTGATGCGGCGGATGGGCATCGAGGCGCGCTACCGCCGGAAAAACACCACCTCACCGGCATCCCGAGCACTCGGTGTTCCCCTACCTGCTCAGCGGAATAGAGGTCTGACCCTATTTCCTACCCCCGCGGTTCGTCATGTCGCGGGTCGCATCGACGCACTCCGCTTCCTATCCCGCTGGCGCCGATACCGACCCGGGAACGGGTTTACCATACGACAGCAGAATTGCATTTAGTACTACCATCCGCAATACTGGCTGCATGAAGAACAGACGGTTATGGATCGACAAGCTCGAAACCGCGTGGCGGCAGCGAAACGTGCTCTGGCTGTCGGGCGTCCGCCGCGTCGGCAAGACCACCCTTTGCCAGAGCCTTCCGGATATCGAATACCTTGATTGCGAGTTGCCGCGTACGCGGCAGCGGCTCGCAGATCCTGAAGCCTTTCTCCCCGATCACCGGGGCAAGCGCATCGTGCTGGACGAGATCCACCGCCTCGCGGACCCGGCACAGCTGCTGAAGATCGCCGCCGATCACTTCCGCGACGTGCGGATCGTCGCTACAGGTTCCTCCACATTGGGCGCCTCGGCAAAGTTCCGCGACACGCTTGCGGGACGCAAAGCTGAACTGTGGTTGACGCCGATGATCGCCGCCGACCTGACAGCCTTTGCCAATCCGTCGATCGCCCATCGCTGCCTGCATGGCGGTCTGCCGCCCTTCTTTCTCGCGAGCGACCTGCCTCATCGTGACTTTCAGGAATGGATGGACGCCTACTGGGCCAAGGATATCCAGGAACTGTTTCGCCTGGAGCGCCGTCATTCCTTTCAGACGTTCGTGGAACTGCTGTTGTCGCACAGCGGATCCATGTTCGAAGCGACGCGCTATTCCCGCCCCTGCGAGATCAGCCGCACGACAGTCAGTAACTATCTGGCCGTGCTCGAGGCGACCTTCGTGGTTCATGTCCTGCGCCCGTTCACCACGCGACGCGCCACCGAGATCGTAGCCGCCCCCAAGGTCTACGGTTTCGACACAGGATTTGTCTGCCACCACCGTGGCTGGGATCGTCTGCGACGCGACGACATGGGACCTCTCTGGGAACACCTCGTACTCAACGAGTTGCACGCACATCTGCAATCAAGGGCGGTCGGTTACTGGCGCGACAAGCAGGGTCACGAGATCGACTTCGTGCTGTCGCGACGACGCAAGGCTCCGATCGCGATCGAATGCAAGTGGTCCGCGGAGCATTTCGACCACGCTGCGCTGGCCGTATTCCGGAAGCAGTATCCCCAGGGCGAGAACTACCTCGTGGCCAACGATGTCAGTCGGCCCTACCGCCGGCGCGTTGGGGAGCTGGAGGTCAGGTGTGTCGGCCTGGCCGGTCTTATAGCAGGACTCACCGGGTAACCGAACATTCCGTCATTGGTTACGGACCCGGGCTACCACAATTCGTGGGCGACAGCCGGTGCAGCCCTGTTCCATTTCAGATCGTCCCGCTTCGTGCACAGCGTGCCGTCGCTCAGCAGCTTGTAGGTTCCCTTCGCGCGGTACTGGCCACTGCGGGCGCCCCGGCGGCACCCCAGATCTCCGGCACGAGCCGCGGATGGATTCCGTCACTGACGAGGTTGGCCAGCCGCTCCTCCATGTCGAGAGCTTCCGGCACGCCCCGAACGTGCCGGCTCCCGTTCTCCACGCCGATCAGCAGCGTCCCGCCAGCGGTGTTAGCGAAGGCCACGATCGTCTTGAGCACCCCCTCGGGAGAGGAGAGATCGCGCTTGAATTCCAGCGTCTTGCCCTCGGGGCGCTTGAGGATGGCGACCA
>JBQTIC010000075.1:0-4802 GCA_052388435.1 Chromatiales bacterium
AGAGCTTCCCCTGAGCCAAGTCGAACGGGACAGGCTCCGCGAGGGATCCTAAGCGTCTGTACAAGCAAGATCTCTCGTCGCGTTGCTCCTGGAGATGACAAAGGTTCCCTAAGGGAGGGTATCGGCCGTCAATAGATAGCGTACGGCTCCGCTATGACGCCACTGGAACCCAGGGCGTCGTTTGGAAGAGCGATGTCCATGCTCTACAGGATCGCAGCATTCGTGGGCGATCTTTGGTCGCTCGCTGTCATATCGCCTCGTGTGCCTAGTGCCTATCTCGTAAATGGTCACGTGTGCGACGGCATGAGTGACGAGCAAAGACTTCAGTTGTCCCTCTCCCAACCCTCTCTGACGACGGGGAAGGGCTCATAACTCTCGTGCTTTTTTGCGTGACTGGAGCGCGCCGATGAGGCGCTGGTAAATACCGTCGAAGCCGCCGTTGCTCATGATGAGGATGTGGTCGCCCATGCGCGCCGTGCCACGCAGGTGATGGACGATCGCGCCGACGTCATCGAAGACATGGCGCCTTCCATTCAGTTCAGAGGTCGCCTCGGTAAGGCTCCATGCCAGATTCGCGGGCCGCAGCAGCACAGCTTCGTCAGCATCGCGCAACGCCGCGGCGAGTTCGTGCTTGTGTACTCCGAGCTTCATCGTGTTGGACCGCGGCTCCAGCACAGCGATGATGCGTGCGGCGCCGACGCGGGCTCGCAGCGCCTCGATAGTGAGGCGTATGGCAGTGGGGTGATGCGCAAAGTCGTCGTAGATGCTGACGCCGTCAATATCCGCCAGCTTCTGCAACCGGCGCTTGACGCTCTGGAACCTGCCGAGGGCATCGATGGCCGTTTGCGGGGCGACGCCCGCATGCCTCGCCGCGGCGAGGGCCGCGAGCGCGTTGTGAGCGTTGTGGCGACCAATAAGCGACCAGGTGACGCATCCCAGCCGCCTGCCTTCGTGCAGCACTTCGAAGCCGCTGAAGTCCGCCGTTGCGGGTTCAACGCTCCAAGCCGCTGCCTGCTCGTGGTCACCGAATTCTGTTCGCGGCGTCCAGCAGCCGCGGCGGATCACATCCTCCAGCGCCGTGTCGTGGACTGGCGTGATGAGCAAACCCTCTGCCGGTATCGTGCGAATGAGGTGATGGAACTGGGTCTTGATCGCCTCCAGATCGGCAAAGACGTCGGCGTGGTCGAATTCGAGATTGTTCAGGATTGCGGTGCGTGGTCGGTAGTGCATAAACTTCGAGCGCTTGTCGAAGAATGCCGTGTCGTATTCATCGGCCTCGATTACGAAGAACGGTGTTGAGCCGAGGCGCGCGCATGTGCCGAAGTTTTCCGCGACGCCGCCGATCAGAAATCCTGGCCTGAGCCCCGCGAACTCAAGGATCCATGCAAGCATGCTTGTCGCGGTCGTCTTGCCGTGGGTGCCAGCGACGGCGAGCACCCACCGATCGCAGAGCAGATGGTCCGCAAGCCACTGCGGACCGGAGGCATAAGGGAGGCCGGCGTTGAGCATGTATTCGACCGCCGGATTGCCGCGCGACAGGGCGTTGCCAACCACAACCACGTCCGGGGCGGGTTGCAGGTGCTCGGGCAGATAGCCGTCCTGGAGCCGGACGCCGTTGCTCTCGAGCAGCGTGCTCATCGGCGGATAGACGTTGACGTCGGAGCCGGTGACAGTGTGGCCGAGTTCCCGCGCCAGCAGCGCGAGCCCGCCCATGAATGTGCCGCAGATGCCGAGAATGTGCAGGTGCATGGCCGGCAATCAGAGGCTTCTAAGTACCGGTTGCCTCGGGAACGATGACACTGATCGCCTGTTGGCTGAGGAAGATGAACACGATGGCGGTGACCAGGGCGATGGTAAAGCTTGTGGAGAACGCCTGCTGGAGGACGCGGGCAGTCACCAGGACGTTCCAGCCGAACAGCACCAGCCACAGGACGCCGGGGACGGCAAGATCACTGTCGGGGGCATGGCCGAAGGTAAGCCAGAAGGCGAGCGGGATGGCGATGACGGTGATAATCAGGCCCGTCCCTGCCAGCGCGGTCACCGTCTGGGCGGCACGGCGCGGATGCCTGAAAAGATTGAGCAGCAAGACGGTGCCTGCCCACAGCACGCCGGCATCCGCCACGGCTGCCAGCAGCGCCAAGTGCGGCGCAAACTCGAATGACAGCAGTGCGAATCCCGCAAGCGCATACGTCCCGAGGGTGACGCCCATAAGCCACTGCGAAGCAGGGAGGTCCTGCGGACCCCTCCGGAACAGACAAATGTCGAGATAGGCCCTGGCAAGTGCGAGGATGGCGTTAGGGGCTGTTGGCATACGTTTCACCCGTGCGTTGTTGCCCCGAATGGCTCCGCCGTCGCGCGTGCGAAACATATGTAAACAGACCCTGGTCACGGTCTGTGCTCGATCGCGGTCGCCGCCTGAACAGGCGAGCGGAAATCCAGGTGAGTTGTGATGCGGGCGATAGACCCTCTCGCGTCGTTCCGAACTGGGGATGCACGGATACAGGAGCCACGGATGGCATCCGACGAGAATCAGCCCCATCCTCGCCTCCTCAGCGAGCGGGGGAAGGGGATACCGGCCAATCCATGGCCGGAATGACGGATCCGCAAATTCCCGGTCTGCGGTGGCGGCGTCCTGGATGGGGACAAGTTCGGGTCAGACTGCTTCAGCGACCGTCGCCTCGCGCACGGAGCTCGCGCCAGCCTGCCTGTGCCGGTACTTGCGGGTCACGTAGTCGTCGACGATTTGTTTGAACTCCGCGGCAATGTTGTCTCCGCGCAGGGTGACCGTCTTTTGTCCATCGATGAACACGGGTGCCGACGGCGCTTCGCCGGTGCCTGGCAGGCTGATGCCGATATTGGCGTGCTTGCTCTCGCCGGGACCGTTCACCACGCAGCCCATCACCGCCAGCGTCATGTCTTCCACCCCCTCGTATTGCTCACGCCAGATCGGCATCTGGCCGCGCACGTAGGCCTGGATGGTGTCGGCAAGTTCCTGGAATACGGTGCTCGTGGTGCGGCCGCAACCGGGGCAGGCCGTCACGAGCGGCACAAACGAGCGCAGCCCCATGGTCTGCAGGATCTCCTGCGCGACGATGACCTCTCGCGCCCGATCGCCGCCGGGCTCAGGGGTAAGTGAGATGCGGATGGTGTCGCCAATACCCTGCTGCAGCAGCACGGCGAGCGCGGCGCTGGAGGCGACGATGCCCTTTGAGCCCATGCCAGCCTCGGTGAGACCGAGATGCAGGGCGTAGTCGCACCGCGCGGCCAGCTCGTCGTAGACCGCGATCAACTCCTGCACGCCGCTGACCTTGCAGGAGAGGATAATTTTCTCCCGCGGCAAGCCGATCTCCTCCGCCTTGGCCGCGCTGGTCATGGCGGAGACGACCAGCGCTTCGCGGGTGACCTCGGCGGCTTCGCGAGGCTCGGCCAGCGCGGCGTTGTCGTCCATCATCTGCACGACCAGTTGCTGATCGAGGCTGCCCCAGTTCACGCCGATGCGGATCGGTTTGTCGTATTTGATCGCCGTTTCAATCATGGTGGCGTACTGTTTGTCTTTCTTCTTTCCGAAGCCGACGTTGCCGGGATTGATGCGATACTTGGCGAGCGCCTCGGCACAGGCAGGGTACTTCGTGAGCAGCAGATGACCGTTATAGTGAAAGTCGCCGATGATAGGCACGCGACAGCCGAGCGATTCGAGCATGTCGCGGATGCGAGGGACGGCGGCGGCCGCCTCCTCAGTGTTGACAGTGACGCGCACCAGCTCCGATCCGGCGGCCGCGAGCTGTTGGACCTGCCGCACCGTGCCGGTCACGTCCGCCGTGTCGGTATTGGTCATGGACTGCACGACAACAGGCGCGCCCCCACCAACCACGACCGACCCAACCTTCACGGCGATGCTGTGACGGCGCGGCGCTAAATATTTGTGTTCAGACATGTTCCAACCTTCGAGAGAGCAGAGAAAAACACGCGCATGTGAGGCGCGTTGCCGCGGCGCACAAGCGGTAGTCTAGACTTCACAGGCGCGCTTCGCAAATGGTAGCCGAGGACGACGCCCGCCGGCAAAGCCGCTTGTCATCGCGCGTTACGGCTGCTGAGATGCGCATATGCGCGAGCGGCGTATGGATTGGAAGTCACGGAGCCTGGCGCGAACACTGATGGCCCTGCTGGCGCTGGCTTGCGGCGGGGACCGCACTGCAAGGGCAGAAGCTGCGGCCGAGTATTATCCCGTGCCGGGGCACGGTGAATTGCGGCTGCTGGTGCCGGCGGACTGGCAGTTGAAGTACGTGTACACCGATGACGCGAGCACGGCACCGACCTTCCATGTAACGCCGTTGGACGGGGATGGATTCGAGATGACGGTGAGCGTCTACTGGCACGACGGCCTCGACCAGGACATTACCAGTGCCGAAGCGCTGCGTGAGCGGGTACAGAAGGCGGGCGAGGAGGCCGTGAAGGCATCCACCGACAAGGAGCTTGAGATCGAGGCCATTGGAGGCCTCATGCGGCCGGGATTCTTGTACGACTTGAGCGACGCGAACGCGGCGGATGGCGAATTCCGCTACCTTACGCAAGGCGCGCTGGCGGTGGGACAACTGGTCCTTGTGTTCACCGTGGTCACCAACGAGCGGCCATCCGAACACCGTGAGGCGTGCCTGCGGTTTTTGACGACGGCGCGCCAGGTGGGCGCCTTCAATCCTGTCGCTGTACTTCGCCGCCTGCTGATTGCCGCGCCCGCGCTCTAGGGAAGCTCTGAATAAGCCCATCCTGGACTTCTCAGAGCACGCAAAGCAAAAAGCGTGGTT
>JBQTIC010000076.1:0-24140 GCA_052388435.1 Chromatiales bacterium
TCTCATAACCCATCAGCACGTAAGCAGTGCCCCTGCTCTCGAAAACGTCAAGGACGCTGACGATGTTCGGGTGATCAATTTTTTGCAGGGCTCTGGCCACTTGCAGGGAATGCGCAAGCCCAAGCGCGAATTCAGGCGCATCGACATCAGAGACAGGCTGAACGGAGTGATCCGACTGGCGTCTCGCGTGGGCGCGCGGAAAGTACTCCTTCAGGGCGAGCGTCGCGCCGTCATACATGTCGAGCACCCGGTAGGCCACGCCCACATTGCCCTGGCCGAGGACTGACTCGATGACGTAGCGGTCGCAGAGCGAGGTGCCCGGCGCTAGTGTTGGCAGGCTCATTTCTGAATCTCAGACTGCCGCAGCGACCGCGATTTCCTCCGCTCCGTGGCGGATCGCAGCTTCAAGGATGGCAGAGAGATATGCAAACTTGCAGTGATACAGCACACACTGCCATGGCCCGGCACACAAAGCGTTCAGGCTTGACGGCCCTGTATAAGTGCATCGTCAGGACGGCTGGGGAGCAGCGATTGCTCAGCAGACCTGAGGGTGACCGCGCGGCATTCCTCCGGTGTGTGCCCCCCAATATCAGCCGAACTTGCGTACGTCGACGAAGTGACCCGCGATCGCCGCGGCGGCGGCCATCGGCGGACTGACCAGATGCGTGCGCCCCCCACTGCCCTGCCGGCCCTCGAAGTTACGGTTGGAGGTGGACGCGCAGCGCTCACCCGGTGAGAGCCGGTCGGGATTCATGCCCAGGCACATCGAGCAGCCCGGCTCGCGCCACTCGAAGCCGGCGTCCTTGAATATCCGGTCGAGGCCTTCAGCTTCCGCCTGCCTTTTCACCAGCCCTGATCCCGGAACCACCAGAGCCTGCTTCACGTTACCGGCGATCCGCCTGCCGCGCACGATGGCGGCGGCGGCGCGCAAGTCGCTGATCCGCGAATTCGTGCACGAGCCGATGAAGACTTTGTCGATGCAGATGTCCGTGATCGACGTACCGGCCTTCAGATCCATGTACCGCAGGGCACGCCGCATGCCATCCGCCTTTACCGGGTCAGGCTCGCCATCGGGATTGGGCACGCGCCCATCGACGGCGACCACCATCTCCGGAGAGGTGCCCCAGGTCACCTGCGGCTCGACGCCGGCAGCGTCGATCGCGATCGTTTTGTCGAAATGCGCGCCCGGATCCGAATGCAGGTCACGCCATGCCGCGACCGCCTGATCCCAAAGCTCGCCGTCGGGGGCGAAGGGCCGGCCGCGGACATATTCGATAGTCTTCTCATCGACCGCCACCAGGCCCGCGCGCGCGCCGCCCTCGATGGACATGTTGCACAGGGTCATCCGCTCTTCGATTGACAGCGCACGGATCGCCTCGCCGGCATACTCAATGGTGTGGCCGGTACCACCGGCGGTGCCAATCCGGCCGATGATCGCGAGCATCAGGTCCTTGGCGGTGACGCCGTTGCCAAGCCGGCCGCTTACCTCGATCAGCATGTTCTTCGCCTTGCGCAGGATGAGGCACTGCGTGGCGAGCACGTGCTCCACTTCCGAGGTGCCGATGCCGAACGCGAGTGCGCCGAGCGCGCCGTTGGTGGAGGTGTGTGAATCGCCGCAAACGATGGTCATGCCCGGGAGCGACGCACCTTGCTCGGGTCCGATCACATGCACGATGCCGTTGCGCGGGTCACGAATTCTGAAACTGGGTATGCTCCATTCGCCTACGTTCTTCTCCAGCGTGCTGAGCTGCAGACGCGAGGTGGGATCGTGGATGACGCTCTGATCGTCGGTCGGGACGTTGTGGTCGAAAACCGCGAGGTTGGCGTCGATGCGCCAGGGTTCGCGGCCCGCGAGCCTGAGCCCCTCGAAGGCCTGCGGCGAGGTCACCTCGTGGATCAGGTGGCGATCGATATAGATGAGCGCTGACCCGTCGTCATCGGTACGAACAACGTGGGCGTCCCAGAGCTTGTCGTAGAGGGTCCTCGAAACCATCGCGGTGCCTGCCGGTCTGCAGGGGCGCGCAGTATAGCACCCGTCGCCCGTCGCAGGCCGCCCTCACGAGTCCGCGCCTATGCGCACAACCGTGCGGCCGGTCTGCATGCCGCTCAACATCGCCTCGAACACCGCGGGCAACTCTTCCAGCGACGCCACGCGTGTGACCAGCCGTTCGAGATGCCGAGGTTTCAGGTCGCTCGCGAGCCGCCGCCACAGCGGTTCGCGCCATGCCGCCGGACAGCTCGCGGAGGTGATGCCGAGAAGACTGACGCCACGCAGGATGAACGGCATCACGGTGGTGTGCAGATGCGGCCCGCCCGCCAGGCCCACCGCGCAGATGTTGCCCCATGGGTTCGCCGTCCGGGTGAGCCAGGCGAGCAAATCGCCGCCGACGTTGTCGATGGCGCCGCCCCAGCACGCGTTTTCCAACGGTTGTGTCCCCATCGCGATCGCGCGGCGATCGAGCACCTCGCTGGCGCCGAGCGATCGCAGGTAGTCGAAGTCGTGCCCCTTGCCAGTCACGGCGCTCACTTCGTAGCCGAGTTTGCTCAGCACGTCGATGGCGATGCTGCCCACGCCGCCGGTGGCGCCGGTCACGGCGATCGGGCCGTGCGCGGGTCGCTGGCCGTTTTGTTCCAGTCGCTGCACGCACAGCGCGACGGTGAAACCCGCGGTCCCGAGCGCCATCGCCTCGTACAGGCTCAGGCCCGGGGGCAGCGGGACCACCCATGCCGCCGGCACCCGGACATATTCCGCATAGCCGCCATCATGGCCGGTGCCGAGATCATAGCCGGTCACCAGCACCTTTTCGCCGCCGTGGAAACGGCTATCTTCCGAAGCAACCACTTCGCCCGCGACGTCGATGCCGGCGATGCGCGGGAACTGCCGGATGATCTTCCCGCGGCCCGTTACCGCGAGCGCATCCTTGTAGTTCACGTCGGAGTAAGCGGCGCGAATGACGATCTCGCCTGGCGACAACTCGTCGAGGGTCGCTGCGTCCACGCGCCCCTCCACCCGGTCGCCTTGCTGGTGAACTTTGAATACCCTGAAGGAACCCCTCATTGTCAATCTCCGCGTTGGGTGGCGGGAACTCCGCGCGGCCTCGGCGGCCTAACCTCCTGCCCGCGGGAGTCTGACAGACTTCAGGAAGTCGGTTACACTCTGCGCCCGCCGCGGCGGGCGCAGGAGCACGGACCGAGCGGGGGCGCGCGTACCGGCCACCGCAAATGATCACAGTTTACTACGCCGCCCGACGGCGCGGTCTGCGCGTCAGACCGGGCCAGTGCTATTCCACCCTTTTTGATTTTTCGATGTAGCCTTGGGAGCAAGTTTCTTATGAACCGCATGCTCGCGATCGCCACCCTGGTGTGGGCCAGCACCGCCTCCGCCCAAGACGCCAGCTTCAACGCCGGTGTCGCCGCCTATGCGCGTGGCGACTATGAAACGGCAGCGCAAACCCTGATCCCGCTCGCCGAGACCGCAGACCACCCCTACGCCCAGCGCTTCCTGGCTGAAATGTACGCGAAGGGCCAGGGCGTCGAGCAGAACTACCCGCAGGCAGTCAAGTGGTATCGCGGCGCCGCCGAAAAGGGTGTGGACGCCGCGCAGTATAAGTTGGGCCTCATGTACCGGGACGGCCAGGGCGTGCCACAGGACATGGAGTACGCCTACGCGTGGTTGAGCGTGGCCGCCAAGCAGGGCAACCGCTTCGCCCCCACCGCACTGGCGTCGGTGGAGGGTCAACTCTCTGCGGAGGAGATGAGCCAGGCGCGCAAGCTCTCCGAGGACTTTATGCGGAAATATGGCGAGCCTCCCAAGCTCACACCTGAGGGCATCACCGAGTCCATCAGGCAGCAGTGAGTCGCGGCCGATAAAAAACCCCGCTCGCGCGGGGTCTTTTGCGGGCCGATGATACGCCGCTGGAGTCTCAGATCGATTCGGAGATCCGCTGCCCCCGCTCCTGCGCGGGAGCGCCTCCTGACATGTACAGGAGCATCGCGCACAGCAGGTCGCGGCGCGCGCCGCGCATGCCCGCCGCTTGCGCTCCGGCCCGCTCGCCGTTCGCCATGGAAGCCACTTGCGCCATGCGCACGTACTGCCCGACGATGGCGCCGCGTACGGCCTGTTCCCGGCCAACCACGCCGGCATAGACAGCAGATTCCCCGCGCTCCACCGTAACACGGGCAGGCTCGCCAGCGAGCCGTCGTTGCGAGCGTGATGGCGCCCTCACCTCGGCGCTGACAGGCTTAGCGTACCCCCGCCCCACGATGTTTATAGTATTTACCCGCACTTCGACGGCCTCAGACCTCTGCTTGCCGCACGCGAGTATAACATCGCGGCTACGGGCACCCGATGTTGCGTGGCGACACTGTTGTGCAAGTCTCGTGACAGGGAGTTGAGGCTGTCAGGCATAAAGGCCACGCACTTTTCGCCGAAGCTGGAGATACGCCACAGCGGCGTCCGCGCCTGAGCCGGTGCGATAATGACGTTACGGCCCGAATCGCCGGCCTGAACGATGGCGACCCTCATCATTTCTGACTTGCACCTGAGCCGGGAGCGTCCCGAGAAACTGGCCGTCTTCGAGCGCCTGCTCACACACGCCGCGGCACGCGCCGATGCGCTTTACATACTCGGTGACTTGTTCGAGGTGTGGGTGGGCGACGACGACGACACATCGCCGCACCCGGAGATCCTGCAGCAGCTTGCACGGTACTCGGCGAACGGCACGGCACTTTTCGTCATGCGCGGCAACCGCGATTTCCTCATGGGTGAAGGTTTCGCGCGCGCCACCGGATGCACACTGCTACCGGACACGGTACAGATCGATCTCTACGGCGCGTGCGCGCTCCTCATGCACGGGGATCTGCTCTGCACCGGCGATGTCGACTACCAGGCGTTTCGGCGCAAGGTCCGCGACCCAGCGTGGCAGCGCCGCTTCCTGTCCAGGCCATTGTGGCTGCGCAAGTTGCTCGGCAGGCTCGCGCGACTGGGTAGCCGCCTGGCCTCAGGCGGCAAGCCGGAGAACATCATGGACGTGCAACAGAATGCGGTGGTCGAGACGCTGCGCGCACGGAACGTGGCGCTGCTCATTCATGGCCATACGCACCGGCCAGGTATCCACGACGTCACGCTGGACGGACGTGAGGCGCGCCGCATCGTATTGGGGGATTGGTACGAACAGGACTCGGTGCTGGTGTGCGACCCGGCCGGGCAGCGGCTGCTCCGCGTCAGCGACTATCTGTCTGCGCCCTCATACAAACCAGCCGGCGAGGGTCATTAGGCCGAGCACGGTCAGCCAGACGCAGAAGGTGCGGCCGATGAGGCCGCGTGCCTGCTCCACCCAGTCGCGTTCCTCCTCGGGGCTGAGCGCCTGGCCGGCGCGGTCGAACTGGACCGCGCCCAGCCCCGCCGCACGGATGAGGTTGTCGTTCTCGTCAGCGTGCAGCGTCTGGCGGAAGGACCAGCGGTCGAAGGTATGGGTCAGGCTGCCCGCGAGCGCGAAGCCCAATGCGAACAGGCGGACCGGCAGCCAGTTGAGCACCGCGTACAGTTGCGATGCCGCTTGCGTGTAGCCGTGCGTGCGCGAGGCGGACACAACGCGCAGTTCCGCTGCGGCACGGAACAGGATCGCGCCGAGCGCGCCGAACAGCGCGAACCAGACATACACGCCGAAGAGCCGCTCGCTGGCGGCGCTGAAGATGCCTTCCAGCACCGCCTGCGGCCGCTGCTCCGGCGGTGGCGCAACGTGGCTGTCGGTGAGCGCACGCGTGCTCGCCTCCAACTGGGCAGGATCGCCGCCGGCCAGCCCCCGCACATGAGCGTCAATCTCGTGGCCGAGGTCGCGCGGACCGAGGCAGTACAGCAGTATGATGAGCTGCGTCAGCGCCCAGATGAGCCAGAGGTGCTCCGCAAGGTAGCCGAGCGGAGCGTGGACGAGGGCCAGTATCAGCGCGATCGTGGCGATAACGCCGAGCGGTCCGCCCCACACCCGGCCGTTGCCGAACACCGCGTGCAGCTTGTCCCCAAGGAGCTGGAGCCATTGCCACTTGCGCAGCCGCTCGAGCGGTCCCAGGTGCTGCTCGGCCAGGAAGGCGAGGATGATGACGATGAATTTCATGGCGTCGGCCGGCGCATTTCTGCTCGCGATCCTACCGGTAACAGCGAGCGGCGGAAACGTTGCCAGTCGAATGCAGGTCCCGGGTCGGTCTTGCGCCCCGGCGCAATGTCGCTGTGCCCGACGATGCGATCGATCGTGATCGCCGGCCAGTGCGTCACCAGAAGCCTGGCGATGCTCGCCAGGCGGCGGTACTGCCTGGCTGTGTATGGAATGTCGTTGGCGCCTTCGAGCTCTATGCCAATGGAAAAGTCGTTGCAACGCTCCCGGCCCCTGAAGCAGGACGCGCCGGCGTGCCATGCGCGCCGGTTCAGCGGCACGTACTGAGTCACCGAACCGTCGCGCCTCACGAGCAGATGCGCCGAAATCCGCAGTTGGGCCACCTCGCGAAAATAGGGATGAGCGTCTTCACAGAGCCGGTTGGTGAACAGCCGATCGATGCTGTCGCTACCGAATTCTCCCGGCGGCAGGCTGATACCGTGGATCACCAGCAGCTCGATGGCGCTGCCCGGGGGCCGGTCGTCACAGTTCGGTGAGGGCAGGTAACTGGCGCCGTGCAGCAGACCAGTGTCGGGATCCAGTTTCACTGTGATGTATTGATTCAGCGCGTGAGTGGCGTCACCATTTTCGGAGCGCCGATCGCCGCATTCGCTACAGAATAGGGATTTTGCATGCAACTGCTCAAGTCCATCGACGAGGTCGTGCGCTTCGCCGTGCGCGAGGATGTCGGTCCGGGCGACCTGACCGCGATGCTTATACCAGAGGATTCGCGGTCCCGGGCGCGAGTCATCACGCGCGAGAACGCCGTGCTGTGCGGCACCGCCTGGTTTGACGCCGTATTCCGGCAACTCGATCAACGCGTCGTGCTTCGCTGGCGGGTCGCCGACGGCGACGAAGTCTTCCCCGATCAGGAGCTGTGCGAGCTGGAGGGACCCACCCGTGCGTTGCTCACCGGCGAGCGCACGGCGATTAACTTTTTGCAAACGCTTTCCGGCACCGCGACAGTGGTGCGCGAGCACGTCCAGGAGCTGCGGGGCACGCGTGTCAAGCTGCTCGACACGCGCAAGACCCTGCCCGGTCTGCGCGAGGCGCAGAAATACGCGGTGCGTTGCGGCGGCGGCGCGAACCACCGTATCGGACTGTATGACGGCATCCTCATCAAGGAAAACCACATCGTGGCAGCCGGCTCGATAGGCGCGGCCGTTGCTGCGGCCAGACAACAACACCCAAAAGTGCCGATCGAGATTGAGGTGGAAACGCTGGCGCAGTTGCGCGAGGCCATTGACGCCGGGGCCGACATTGCACTACTCGACAACTTCGACCTTGGCGCGACGCGCGAGGCGGTAGCGATGAATGCCGGGCGCGTCCGGCTGGAAGCTTCCGGCGGTGTCGACAGGCGGACGCTGCGCATGATCGCCGAGACCGGTGTGGATTACATCTCTCTCGGCTTGCTTACCAAGCACGTGCGTGCCATCGATCTGTCCATGCGCATCTTGGAGCAGGAGGAACATGGTGTCACGCCTCCCAGCCAAAGCGCGAGACTTGGCTGACCGAATATGAGTGTCCAGGCCCTACCACACATAGCCGGGCGCGGCGGACGGCTGCGGCGCGCCTCTGTGGCGCGCGCACATGGATGGACGAGCCCGCCAAAACGGCAGCGAGGGTACAGCGACATACGATGCGGCGGCAGCCGCAGTTGTCTGGCTCGCGCGCAAAGTAATCCGGGCTTTGCAACAGGCATTCAGAGCCGGTTCCTGACGATCCCGTAGATTTCCTCGGTCAGCGAATCCTTACCCTTGAGGATCTGCTCGAGCTCGGCCAGCCGCCCTTCGGCAAAGGTTCGGTCCTTGATGCCCGGGGCATTGATGTAAACGTTGAGCGCGGCGCTGCGCAGCGCCCCGTAGGCGGCGAGGACCGCCACGCCGGCATCGCTGATGACGTTCTTGTTGCCCTTCTCGGCCGTGGGCTTGCATAGCTTGATCACTTCGGCGCAGGCGCGGGCGCAGGCAACCGGCACGTCAGTGGCCGCGCGGAGCGCCGCTTGAATGGCATCGGAGCGCCTGGCCTTTTGCTCATCGGTATCCTTGGGCATACCGTAGGCAGCCATCACCTGATCAAACACCTCGACATCGGCGCGGATCATGTCCGTCAGCCGCGTGCGCAGATCCTCGGATTTTCTGGCCAGGGACTTGATCTCGGCTTCAACGCCTTCGTAGCCCTTCTTGCCGAGGGTCAGGTTGCAGACCATGCTGGCCAGCGCCGCGCCCATGGCGCCCATGATCGCCGCCGCGCTTCCCCCGCCTGGCGTGGAGGCTTTGCTCGCCAGTTCGTCCAGAAAGACCTGGACGGATTTGTCTTTGATCAACATCGCGCTACTCCCCAGTTATGGCGTCCGGTCACGAACGAAGCCGGCATTATAAGCGAGCGTGGTGGCGCGAAGAGCGCCGCAAGGAGATGTTCAGACGCCACATCGCCGTTGTCGGGATCACGGTGATGCGCTAAGGTTACGCGGCTTGTAAGGGGACAGGCTGTTACCCAGGGATTTCATCGCGCCACAGGCACCACCGGCTCGTCGGTGTCGCAACCGGCCTGCGATAATAATCCGATCCAACCGAGGAAACACCACAATGCCGAAGAAACTGCTGTTCCATCTGGACACCGATCCCATGCCCAGCGTGTTTGATACCGTGGTTGCCCACGATGGCGGCGCCGACCATGTTCATGGTTATGGCGGCGTGACTCCGGAGAACCTCACCCCGCTGGTCGCCGGCACTATCTTTACCCGCCCTCCCAAGGACAAGCACTGCACCGCCATCTTCATCAGCGGCAGCAACATGGCGGCTGGCGAGAAGCTGCTCAAGGCCATCAAGAAGAATTTCTTCTCCAACTTCCGCGTCTCGGTCATGCTCGACAGCAACGGCAGCAACACCACCGCGGCCGCGATGGTGGCGCTGCTCGCCAAACACAAATCTCTGAGGGGCAGACGAGCAGTGATCCTTGCCGGTACCGGCCCGGTTGGTCTGCGCGCCGCCGTGATGATGGCCCACGAAGGCGCCGAGGTGTTGCTGACATCGCGTAAACTCGATCGCGCACAGGAGGCCTGCAAGAACCTGAAGGAAGGCTTCGGCGTGGATCTGCGGCCAATGGCGGTCTCCGATCAAGCGAGCACTGCCAGCGCGCTGGCTGGCGCGCATGTCGTGCTGGCGACAGGCGTCGCCGGCGTGGAACTGCTGCCGGAGGAGGTGTGGAAGGATCACCCGACCCTGGAGATGCTTTCCGATGCTAACGCCACGCCGCCGCTCGGCATAGGCGGTGTGGACATGATGGACAAGGGCGGAGAGCGTCACGGCAAGATCGTCTACGGCGCTATCGGCACAGGCTCGCTGAAGCTGGAGCTGCACCGCCACTGCATCGCCCAGCTTTTCGAGCGCAACGATCAGGTCCTCGACGCCATGGAGGTCTACGCCATGGCCAGGGAGATGGCCTGAACGAGACGGCGCCGCCGGCGGGACCCAGCACAATGCGCAGCAAACGCACACTGGCGGTAACCGTCCTCTGTTGGTTCGCCTTTGCGGGCGGCCCCGGCGCGGCAGCGACTTTCGAGGACGGCCGCGCCGCCTATCTGGCCAAGGACTACGCCAGGGCCCTCGAGATCCTCAAGCCGTTAGCCGAGGCCGGCGACCCGCAGGCGCAGGTCACCCTGGGCATCATGTACGACTACGGCTACGGCGTCGACAAGGACACCGCCCAGGCCATCAACTGGTACAAAAAGGCGGCGGCGCAGGGCGTGCCGGCGGTGCAGCACGACCTGGGCGTCAAATACTACCGTGGCCAGGACGTACCGCGAGACCTTGCCGAGGCCGCCAAGTGGTGGCGGATGGCGGCCGAGAGCGGGCTCGCCGATTCGCAGTACAACCTCGGGTACATGTACTCGCGTGGCCTGGGCGTCGAACAGAGCGAGCGGGACGCTCTCGACTGGTACCGGAAGGCGGCGGCCCAGAATCACATGTTCGCGCAATACAGCCTGGCGGTCATGTATGCCTTCGGCAAGGGTGTGGAGACCGACTACGCCCGCGCCGCCGACTTGTTCCGCAAGGCCGCCGACCAGGGGATGGCCCAGGCACAGTACAATCTGGGCGTGCTCTATGAGAATGGACACGGCGTGGACAAGGATCCCGCCGCGGCTGGCAAGTGGTATCGGCTTGCCGCCGACCAGGGTCTCGATCTCGCCAAACGCAAGCTCGCCGCCATCGATGCCGGTAAACCGGCATCCTCACCGCCTGACGAGGACCGCGCGCCCCCTCCGACCGGCCGCACCATTCATCGTGAAGACTGGATCGCCCGCCAGGACCCGAAGCACTACACCCTGCAGGTCATCTCCAGCGGCAACGAGGAGGCGCTGGTTGCCCTGCTGCAACGCGAAAGCCTCAGCGGCGATGTGGCGTACTTTCGTGTCAACGCCGACGGCCGGCCCCGCTACACCGCGCTTTACGGCGTGTTTGAGACTCAGGCCGCCGCCGGGGTCGCGCGTGCTCGGTTGCCTGCCAGCCTGCAGAAGATCAACCCGTGGATACGCAAGTTCAGTGCGGTGCAAGACCTGATAAGGCACCAGCCCTGAGGCAGCGCCGTAACGGAATGTCGGCGCACGGCCACGATGACAACTGTCAACGCATTCCTGACCGCCACGCCGGAGCAGCTCATCAATTTCTTTTACAGCGTTGCCAGCGAAACCCAGATATCCCCGAAGCAAAAGATCCGGCGGGTCGCCTACAAGCTTGGGATGCGCTCGGCCCAGGTGCTGTGCGGGACCGGCTTTCACCCCACGATCAAGAAACTCCCCGATGTCATCGCCGCACTCGGCTATCGCTCCTACGATGAACTCGCCCGGGACCGCAACAGCGCGTTCATCGAGGATGTGTACGTCCGGCTCACCGTCGAGGACATCCTCTCGATCTACGAGGCGGTGAAGACACAATATGACACCATCGACCTGATGCAGTACCTGCTGCCCCGACGCGTGGCAAACATCGAGAAGCAAATTGAGGCCACCGTGAACCCGCTGGTCATCGAGCGCTATAAGAAGGAGATGCGCGCGATCTATGCCTCCGGCATCGCCCAAATCGATTTCGCCGAGTCGCGTCTCAGCAACACCGTCAGCGGATTCCGCGCGCTCATTAACGAGGTGGGGATCATCGTCGACGCCAGGCTCATCCCCGTGGGCGACATCTTCTTCCGCGACAACGTCCTGCCGGAGGAAAAGCGCAAGCTGCTCAAGCGCGGCCTGGTGCCCATCGAGTTTGTGCGCAGCCGCCTCGAGGACAACACCATTTCAGACAAGGAGCGGCAGGTGCTGGAGGAGTATCTGCGCCGCTACCGCGGCTGAGCCAGGGGCGGCCGGACGCGGCGGTTTGCGCTGTCTGGGGAAGCTAGCTAGTATCCCGTCCGACAGATACCTTTTTTTCCTGCCGTCATGCCAGCGGAAGCTGGCATCCACTTCGTTGAACTGGCGCTGGATTCCGGCTCGCGTCCGCCGCGCGGACTTGGCCGGAATGACGACGATATTTGTGGGACACCATACTAGACAATAGCGGTCGTTGCGGACGATCAATCGAGAGGAGCACAGACATGGCAAACATCACGTTTCGCGGCAACCCCATCCATACCAATGGCGAGCTGCCCAGAGTCGGCACCCAGGCCCCGGACTTCGTGCTCGTGGACCGTGACCTCAACAACGTCGCGCTGGCGAACTACGCCGGCAAGAAAAAGATCCTCAACATTGTGCCGAGCCTCGACACCTCGGTCTGCGCTGCGTCCGCGCGCAAGTTCAATGAGGCAGCCGCGAAACTCCGGGACACGGTCGTGCTCGTCGTCTCCGCCGATCTGCCTTTCGCGGCGAAACGCTTCTGCGAAGCTGAGGGACTGAAGAACGTGATTTCTCTGGCAATGATGCGCTCGCGCAATTTCGCCAAAGACTATGGCGTGCTCATGGAAGACGGCCCGCTCGCGGGGATTTGCGCGCGCGCGGTGGTCGTGCTCGACGCCGACAACAAGGTCAAGTACACGCAACTGGTGAAGGAGATTGCCGAGGAGCCCGATTACGCCGCGGCCCTCGCCACAGTCTAAGTCTGTATCCAATCTCAGCTACGGGTTCGGCGGTGACGGGCCCCCGATTATCCGAGCCGTTCTGGATGTAAGTTTTGCGGCATGATCGGCAAGGGCTTCCCTTGGCCGGTTTCCGTTCTATTACTCCCCAAAGCCCGACAATCCAGTTTGAGATGCGGCACGGCCGATGATGTCATGGACGAAACCCAGCTTCTCAATGACGGTCGGCGATAGCACGAAGGGATACATAGGTAGAGCGACGCTCTTGTCGCAACTCAAGCGTAGCGACAACACGAAAACCTTACTCGGGTGACCACGCGCCTGCCGGAGCGCGTGCGAATGGCATGGGTGGGAAGAAAAGGTTCCGCGTCACGGGCACGGGTTGCGGGGCGCTGCCGCCCCGCCCGGAGCGCCAATGAGCCGTGCTGCAGCAGCGTATGGACGAAGTGCTGCACCTCATCCACTGTCGTCAGTGGATCCGGTAGCTGGCCGAGGACGGCGGCGCGCCTGGCGCTCGCACCCACTAGCACCGACTCGACCGCCGGCACGATGACGCCCTTGAGCCGCCGATCGAGCACGCCCAGCGGCACCGAACGCCGGTGAATTGCCTTGGCCACGACCTGACCGCCCAGCTCCGTTGCCACGACCCGCAGCCGGCTGCGCGCCTTCGCGCCGATCCGCTGCAACAGATGCCGGCGTGAGTCCGGTGCCATCAGCGCCTTGCCGCCGCTCCCTGCGACGTTCGGCGGCGCGCCAGCAAGCGCGGTCGTCGGCGCCAGCATGGCCGAGCTTCCGAGCGCGATGTTGTGATTCGCGAATGCATTGCGGATCGCGATGTGATAGCGACCGCCGTCGCTCGCCTCGTCAGCAAGAATCATCGCGCGTCCGACCGCCTGAAAGAAACGCGCCACCTCGGGCACGCCCTGCGCTGCGGTCACCAGGAGGCGACCGGCGAACTGCGCCGCGGCGCGCAGATCCTGTTCGCTCTGACCGGGCTGTTCGGCGAAAACGTTGCAGATGGTGTCGTAGAAGCAGCCGGTGAAGACCCGGCTGAAACTGTGCGGTTCGGTGGTGAGCAGCGAGGGCGGCCCTACTGCCGGCAGGTTGATCGGGATCTCCCAGCGAAAGGTATTAAGGGCGCGCCGCGGCGCCGCGTGCGGATGCGACGCGCCGCTATCGCGCCGCACCCCGTCGGCGATGTCCTCCGCCAGCGCCTCCAGGAAGTTCGGTGCGCCCACGCCGGGGGGCTGTTGCACCAGGCGCTGTCTGACACCGGCGTCGGAGAGGCCGACAAGCAGCGCCATGCAGTCCGCGAACGATTCGTGGAATGCGGCGGGCTCGGTATAGACACTGTCCCACAGATCGGAGCGAATGGCGTCGAGCAGCGCGTGTCCGATCTCGTGGGCGACCGCATCGGTGCTGGCGGCGGAATAGGTGGCCTTCGTCCCGTCGCTCCACTCCAGAAAGGAGACCGCGGCGCGGTCGTAGTGGGCATTGAGCCCCTGCCCACCCTGATGCCTGAGCGGGAGCAGCCGGTTGCCACTTTGCCAGCGCGTGAGCGGGGAGGCGATGGCGGCCCAGGTTTCAAGTGTCCCCAGCGCCGCCTCCCGGCACTGCCAGAACAGAAATTCCGGAGTACCTGCCGCATAGATGGCCTCCGGCACAGCGGCGCTGTACTGGAAGCGCGCGTACTGCGCGGCAGGTTCGGCACGCGGAAGCTGTTGCCGGAGTGGCGCCTCCGCCTGCGCGAGGGGATCGTTCGGGAGGAAGTTGATCGCCATTTGCTTCGCTTCGATCCGAACGCTCCCGCGCTCCTTACCACACTGCCGGCGATGCTCCGTTAGGGTTGGCCGCCTCCCGTGAACGTTACTGCGAGATTGTACGAACCGGCTGTATACCCGTGCACCATCACAAAGGCTTGCGTCCCGTTCGCCGGCACATCGAGCGAGCAGGTCTCCTCGGCACCGCCCAGATAGGGTCGGCAGGCATACTGGCCCGGACCGCGTTGCGGCGCCGCGCCGAAGCGGACGTAGAGATCCGGATCGCCCGCGCTACCGCTGCCGCTCATCTTCGCCTCGAACGTGGTGCCGGGCGACACGGTAAACGGGCCGTAGCCCTGCTCCTGACCCTGCGCTACCTGCTGGTCATTGAAGGTCTGCACGTTGACGCGACACTCCCCCGCCGGCGGCTGAGGCAGGTCCGGACAAACCTGCGGGTCGGGTTGGAAACCCGGCGCGGCGCCATAGAGGCAAGCGGCGCCGTTCTGATCCAGGTGTGTCAGTGTCAGTGACCAGTCGCCGCCACCGTTGCACTGCGGGTAGTGCATGACGGAGAAGCGGTCATACGCGGTGAGCGGCCGCCAGTCGTTGTCCTCGAAACAGGTGCCGGAGTCCGGGCGGGTGTGCTCGTGCCGCCAGCCGAGCGTGTGGCCGAGCTCGTGGCGGAGAATACCGACCAACTGCAAGGTCTCATTCGGATCCTGCTGGAACGAGGATTCGTCGATCAGCACGTTGCGCGCGGCGCGCGGTTCGTTCGGGAAGAATGCCCGGGCAAGGTATTGCCCATTCACGTTGACCGGCCGGACATCGAACACGACGTTGGCGTTGCTGGCGGTGCAGGTCGCGTCCTGGGCAGCAACGTGGATGAAATCCACATCCGCGGCCTCCTCCCAGGCGCGGGTGGCTGTCTCTATGTCAGTCACGACCCGCTGATGGCGGGCGCCGAAGGTGCTGCTCACGCAATAGCTGAGCTGCCTCTTCTGCGTCGAGTTCCAGATCGCATCCTGGCCGCCGGCCTGGTGCACGATCAACGCGCCCGGTCTTGTCTCGGGTGGCTCCTGCTTGATGCGCGTCTCAAAAAACTCCTCGAGCTGCTTGCGCTCGGCGATGGCGATGTCGCCGCTCACGATGTACTTGCCGCCCTCGAACGGCTCCTTGTAGACCGACTGCTCAAACTCCTCGAAGGATTTGCCCGCCCACTGTTGCCGCTCCTCCTTCGCCTTGCGTTTCATCTGCGCCATCGCTTCCTCGATCGCCTCGGGCGTCGCCTCCACACGCTCCGTCGCGGGACGGATCTGCGGGCCGGCGCCCTCGCCAGCGGCTGGCGGCGTCTCGTCTGCAGCTCCTGGCGCCGGGCCTTCGGTTCCGGCCGGCGTCTTGCGCTCACAGCCAGTGAGGGCAGCAGAGCCGCAGGCAAGGACGAACAAGCCCAACAGCGTTGCGAAAGTCCTGTTCATAGTCCACCTCCGGGGGTACCCTGATTTGCAGTCGTGCGCGACGACGCGGTCATGCGCCCAACCGTCCGTCCCTACCTGGCGCAAGGTTCTTCAACGACATTGAACAATTCGATGCCTTCTGCGATCGCGCGTACCTGCTTCAGGAGGTCGCGCGCCACCTCGATATCTCTGGCCTGCACGCACAGGCGCGTTTCCCCTTCCAGGCCGATACGCTGCTCTTGAAGCAGCAGCACCTCGCCGCGCTGTCTGGCGTCCGCGAGCACCTGTCGCGCCCGCCCAAACGCGCTGCGCGTCGGTTCCGGCACGCCCGTTCCGCGCGACAGCGCATAGAGCGCGAACTCTGCGGTGGGCAGCGGTGGCACGTGCTTATCGCCGTCGCTCTCCGATGTCTTGCTGCACCCCGATATGCCCGCCAATACCAGGACGCTGAGCGACAGGATGGCGAGCACACTCGGACCGCGCTTCGCGCAGTCCTGGCCTCGTCTGTTGCGAGGCCGAGTCGTAACGCTGTCTTCCCGCATGGTCCGCTCGCGGTACCGAAGTCGCATCGATTGTACGTCCCCTCCACCATGGCGTCATCGACAGGCTCGAGTATACCGGCACCGAGGAGCTCTCCTCATAGCTGTGACGCTCGCGCTGGCGGCTTCATAACAGCGTTGAGCGGCTCAGCAGTGGTGAGCGCGAGGCTTGACACACGGCCGGCGATGATCCGCAAGGGCGATATCTGCATCGGCGTACTTGTGATAGGACGGGCATGGCGCTAACCCTACCCTGTGCGCGTGGCGCGAGTTGTGACGAGACGCGCAGAGAGCGATGCGCTCCGCGGCCACGGCGCTTGAAGCAATGCCACCCTTGATGGTGGTGCCGGCGAAAGAACTCGAAGCCATTTTCCCAACCGGTCAATTAACGCGGTGCTGCACAGCGGGCATCCGCACCTGGATCGACCAGGACTTTAAGCCGTGGGCTGTAGGACAGCACAAGGGCAACCCATGCGCTGAGCAGCCGGAAGTTGAGGCGATTCTTTCGGAGTTAGGCGCCTTGGTTTAAGGCCTTATAGAAATCATTCTTCGAGACGCCGGCCTGTTTGGCCATCCACCGGATAAGGTCTTGACTAAACGGCGCCTTGGGGCAGTCTACCGTCACCTTAAATCGCCGGCCGCCTTCATCCTTGATCCAGTGTTCGTGGGAGCTCCCTCTGCCGGGGCGTGGCTCGAACCCAAGATTCTTGAGGATTAGCTTTACTTCGGCGCAAGTGAGCGGCCGATGTCTCGGCATCGACTACGCTGCGCGCGGAACACGAGGAACGAGCGGCATCGTGGGCCTGAACAGTCGCCGCATTTCGTTGTGGACAACGCCTACCTGGCAAAGCGAAGCATACCAATAGTACTTAATCCAGTCTCGGAGCGGTGCGCGACGGAAGAGAAACTGCTCGGCGTATTCGCGATCCTCACCCTCCAGTGCGTCGTAAAGATAATCGCCGATCATGTTGGTTAATTTGTCGCGAACTTCCACGAAAGAATCCCCCTGGGCGGCGAGACAGAAGTCAAGGCATATAGCTTGCCACTGCTCGTCGCGCTTCTCAGCCAGGCAATGCAGCACTAGATCCACAGGCTTCATTGTCCTCTCCTCCTTCCTCATCTCAGCTAAATGATACCCCTATCAGGCGCTCTATCGGTGGCAGTCTTCGCTGGCTGACACATGAGTCAGCAAAAAGCGTGGCACATAACCTTCGACGATTCGGGGAATCAGACGTTCAGGGTGGCTGGGCCCCCAAAACAGTCTACCCCCGAAGTCTACCCAGGGCCGGCCGTGTCACTGGCATGATGTCATACCTCTTTAATTGAATTGGTGCCGGCGAGAGGACTCGACCATTTCGCCGGGAGCGAAATGGCGCGCCAGCCCCGCAGGGGCGAGTCTCAGGGACGAGACGAGCAACGTTTTGTCTGGAACAAAACGTCGTGCAACCCCGAACGGGGTGAGTCCCATGGATGGGACGAACAACCTCCGACCTCGACGCTTGAAGCAATGCGACCTTTAATGGTGGTGCCGGCGAGAGGACTCGAACCTCCGACCTGCCGATTACGAATCGGCTGCTCTACCAACTGAGCTACACCGGCAACTGGCGGTGACGACGGGTTGTCCTGATCGGGCCAGCGATGGTGCGGTCGTTATGTCTGCGCGGGAGCGTTGCGCACGCGCACGATGACATCGACGCCGTCGGCGACCGTACCCGCTGGCAGCGGCGGGAGGCTGACGATGGCGCACTCGCTGGCGTCGAAATCGGTCAGGCTGCCGTCGTCCACGTTGTAGAAGTGATGGTGCGGCGAGACGTTCGAATCGTAGAAGACCTTGGTCGGATCGACGATGACCTCGCGCAGCAGTCCCTTCTCAGCGAACAGTCCCAGCGTGTTGTAGACCGTAGCCTTCGAGACGGCCGCGCCATTGCGATTGACGCGCGTCAGCACCTGGTCTGCCGACAGATGCTGACGGCAGGCCAGCATGATCGCCGCTATTTCCACACGCTGCGGTGTCGGCGTGATGCCACTGCGCTCCAACAGGCTCGATATTTCCTGGCGGTCCATAGGCATATCACCCGGCAGCGCAGTATAACCCCCGCAGCGCAGCGCGCCAAAGCCCGCCGCCCGCGCCTGTCCGACGATGGTCATGTCCATGCGGATGGCGGCAGGCACGCGCGCGGACCAGGCCACGATGACCCGCCGCGCCCATGACGCAGTTCACAGTTGCCCGCCCGCCAGTCGCGACTCGCTGCCGCTCATCGGCGCGATGCTACCGTCTGTCGTCCTGACGTTTACGGGATGGGGGAGCGCTGCTAGAACTACCACAGGATGGCCTTAGCCCCCGGGCAGCCTGAACACGATCACGGTGCTGATCACCGTCCCGGGGCTGGAGAAGGCTCGCGAATGCAGCGCTCGCGCGCGACGGACGTGTGTCCGGTCGCGCCGGCCATGAGGAATGTAAGGATGAGGAGAACCGCAATGAAGTCGAAGTTACTGAACCTGGTCGCCGCGATGTTCACGGGCGTCATGGCGGCGATGGCCGCGCAGGCGCAGGTCGTGCCGCCTTCCCCGCCGGCAACACCAGGCTCCACCGATGACACGGAGATCTTTTTCAATCCCGTCAATAGCGCCTCGGTCGTCACCACCGATGATACGAAGAAGCCCAACGTCCTGTTCATCCTCGACACCTCCGGCAGTATGACCACGCTGGTGGGCACTACCGGCAAGACACGCCTGCAAACCCTCAAGGATGCGATGACTTTCATCCTGGATGATCCGGACGTGTTCAACGGCATCAACGCGGGGCTGATGCACTTCGGCGGTTTCCACCCCAACCAGCCGATCTATTACCCCATCAGGCCCCTGACAGCGGCCGCCAACACCGTAGACAACGGTCCGACGGCACCACCGCCCGCCGGGACAACAGCCACGGTCCGGGATCGTCTCAAATTTATCGTCAACCGGCTGCAAGCCAATGGCGGAACACCTATCGTCTCGACGCTGTACGAGGCGACGCGGTATCTTGAGGGCGCAACCATCGATTACGGCGCGTTCGAGTCGAGCGGCACGGCGACTGGCGCCAACGTAACACCCGCCAGCACTCCAGACCACGGGGTGAGCCACCGGGCCTCGGTCAGCGGCGGAACATTCCAGAACCCGGTCGGCACCAACAGCACGACCTGCCTGTCGGCCACGGAGGCAACTCCAAGCCCGCCTGGAAGCAGTCGCTGCCGGCGCATCGTCGGCACCCCGGCGCCTACCTATATCAGTCCGCTGACGCAGGACCGCGGGCCGGTCTTCGGCGCGACCGGTGACCAGCCCCCGTGCGCCCAGGCCGATTACGTCATATTCCTCACCGACGGCGATCCGACCTACCTCGATACCGCTACGCGCAACAACGCCTGGACGCTCACCAAGCACACGGGCACACAGGCCTGCGTGGCAAACTCGGCGGATGTCAACACCGGTTTCGGAACCAACCTCGGCCGCTGTGCCATCGAGCTGGCAGCATACCTGCACAACCCGCCCGACAACCCGGCGATTCCGCCCACACCGCCGGCGACCACTTCACCCGACTTGAGGCCGTCACAGCCCGGCCAGCAGTGGGTGATCCTGCACACCATTGCGTTCAACCTGAGTGACAGCGCGTCCGGTACACAATTCCTTCAGCAGGTCGCCGCGGCCGGCGGCGGCAACGGGTACGCCGCCAACAATGCCGCGGAACTGATCCAGGTGTTCACGCAGATCCTGAGCGGGGCACTGAACCAGACTACGTCCTTTGCGACACCGAGCTTCGCGACCAACGTGTTCAACCGGCTGTTCAGCCGTAACGAGGCCTATGTAAGCCTGTTCCTGCCTTCCAACCGGCCACGCTGGCACGGCAACGTCAAGAAGTACAAGGTGTGCGCGCCGAACGCCCTGGATGCGGCGGAAAGCTGCCAGCCGCCCAACCCGGTGACCGGCGTGCAGACCTGCTCGGTCAAGAACAAGGCCGGCACGCTGGTCTCCTGCAACTTCGGCGACATCCTGGATGCCCTCGGCGTGAACATCATCGATCCGGCCACCGGCAACATCAGCGACTCGGCGACGGATTTCTGGAATCCCGTCACCGGCGACGGCAGCAACATCGAGGAGGGCGGCGCCGGCAGCGTGCTAAAGACGCTGGATCCCGCCACCCGGCAGCTTTACACCTACACTGGCACCTACGAGTTTAACGCCGGCGACCCCAATCAGACCGGCGGCGGACGGCCTGCGCCAAGCTTCAATCCGGAGCCGCTCACCGGCCATCCGCTGGCCACAACGAACACGGCGCTGACTGAGGCCATGTTCGGCCCCGGCGTGACCCCCGCCGAGAAGGATCTCATCATCAACTGGATCCGCAACCCCGATGACCTCGTCTCGGACGAGGACGGCGACGGAATTTTCGGGGAGCCGATCTGGCGGTTCGAGGATCCGTTCCACGCCGGCGCGCTGCCTATCGAGTATGGCGGCGGCGCCGCCGCCGACACCAAGGTGTTCGTGCCGAGCAACGGCGGCGGGCTGCGCATGCTGAACGGCGACACGGGTGTCGAGGAATGGCTGTTCATCCCCAAGGAGATGCTCAGGATCCAGCGAACCATGCGCAACAATGTGGCAACCGGTGTGGGCGGCCGTACCTACGGGCTGGACGCCACTCCCCTGCCGTGGTTGCAGGACGATAACAACGCCACCTCGGCCGACGGTATCGTCCCGGACGGCGATTTCGCCGACGGCAATGACTTCGTGCGGCTCATCTTCGGGCAGCGTGACGGGGGCCGCGCCTATTACGCCGTCGACGTGACCACCCCGGCGAATCCGAAGCTGATGTGGAAGATCGAGGGCGGCACGGTGGCCGGCGCCGCCGGCACCACCGCCGTTACGCCGGGATTCGCGGACCTCGCCAACAGCTGGTCCACGCCGGTGCTGGGCACGGTCAGGGTAGGCACGACCTTGAAGACCGTGGTCATCTTCGGCGGCGGCAACGACACGGTGCTGAACAATCAGTTCGGCCCGAATTCCCCGACGACGAATCCCACGGACCCGACTCAACAGCTCAGGAAGGGAAATATCGTCTACATCGTGGATGCGCTGACCGGCGAGCTGATCACCTCGATCGGCGGCCCGTCCGGCCTCACCGGGACTCTAGCCACGTTCACGGCGACAACACCGGTGAACGAGATGACCTACCCGGTGACTTCTTCGATCACGGCCTTCGACGCGAACGGCGACGGGACGACAGACCGGCTCTACTTCTTCGACCTCGGCGGCAACGGCTGGCGAGCCGATCTGTTTGCCAGCCTGTCGGTCGGTGGCTCCGCCGGGGATGTGGCAAGGATTGCGGATCTGTCCGCGCCCGATGACACGGCCAGCGCCCCCTCGGCGCTCGTGACCGATACGCGCTCCTTCTATTTCGCGCCGGAGGTGGTGCGGATCGACAACGCGGAGTTCGGCGGGCGCTTCGACATGGTGGTCGCCGTCGCCGGTCACCGCGCGCATCCGCTTAACGGCAATGGCACTCCCTCCTACCTGGGAGAAGGCACGGTCGTGAACTCGGTTTACGCCATCAAGGATGTGAGGGTAAACAGCCTGTCGGATCCGCTGCCTGGCGGCCTCACTTACCCGGTAACGCCCGGTGACCTTCTCGATGTGACGGCGGACCCGTTGCAGAAGGACATCAATGGCAACCCCGTAAACCCGGCTGCGTTCGACACGGCCCTGGCCTCTCTGCAGACGCTGCCAGGCTGGAGGATCGAGCTGACGGAGGACACCGGACCGGTCGGCGAGAAAGGGTTTTCCAGGCCGCTGGTGCTGGCGAACAAGCTGTTCTTCACCACCTATATCCCGCCGAGCGCGGCAGACAACGCCGCCAAGGCGCTCATCTGCGAAGTCGCGGAGGGTGTCGGTCGTACCTACGGCATCGATCTGCTCACCGGCGCCGCGCTGTTCAGGCAGTTTGACGGCGATGACACTCAGCTCACGAAGAGTGATCGCTACATAGAGAAGCTCGGCGTGCCCTCTGAACTGGGCGTGACGGTGTACGAGGAAGGCATCCTGATCCCGGGCATCCAGGGCGCGACGCCGGGCACCACGGATCCGGGGATCGGCTTGCCGCGCGGACGCATTTACTGGAATGAGCGATAATCTTGAAGGAGCATACGGCGTCCCCCGGGATGGGGGGCGCCGCCACCCGCGAGGAGCGCTGACATCCGCATGAGAACCCGTCCCGTGCAAGCCGGTTTCACGATCATCGAGCTTATGATCACGATCCTGGTCCTCGCCATACTGCTGGGACTGGCGGTGCCGAACATGCGCGACTTTATCCTCAGAAACCGCCTCACCAGCCAGACGAACGCCCTCGTCGCCTCGCTGCAGTTCGCGCGCAGCGAGGCGGTGAAGCGCGGCACGATGGTGGCGATTGCTCCCCTCACACCCGCAAACTGGGCGAGCGGCTGGCAGGTCTGGGTGGATGACGACCGCGACGGGCTCGCGGAGGCCACCGACAATAACGGGGTCCAGGATGGCGCGGGCGAACCGATCTTGAGAATGGAGGCCGCTTTGCAGGGGTTGGCCATGTTCGCGGTCACCGATACCGGCGGTATTGCCGTCAACTTCATCCGCTACCTGCCCAACGGGGCTCCAAGCGCGGCGCTCAATGCCAGGTTTTGTTCGAGCGAGCTGAACACCCAGAACCAGAGTCAAATAGGCGTCACGGTGTCCGGTCACACCCAAACGAAGAAGTGCGATAACGCCAGTTGTTCGGGGGCCACACTATGTCCGTAACGCTCACGCAAGTTCGAGCATCCCCAGTTGCTTCGAGCTTGAGACGGGAACGTGGATTCACGCTGCTCGAGACGCTCATCGCGCTGGTGGTCCTTTCCATAGGACTGCTGGGACTGGCCGCCCTGCAGGCGCGCGCGATGCGCTACAACCACGACGCGCTGGTGCGCAGCGACGCCACGGCACTCGCCAGCGACATCATGGACCGCATGCGCGCCCGCGCCTACAACCTCACGGGCAGCGATGCCGAGAACGCTCTGAGCGCGTACGTCGGCGCCGCGCCCGCGGGAGCCTGCGCGACCACCCCCGTGACGGCCGCCGTGGATGTGAAATGCTGGCTCGATGCCATCCAGGATCCGCTCCACGGCTTGCCGGGTGGCGCCGCCGCCAACGGGACAATAACCATGCCCGCGGGCGCCGCGAACGGCGATCCGACCGACGATGTCTATCAAATCGACATTCAGTGGGCCAACCGCGAGGACCCGGCCAATCCCGTTCAACAGTTCTTTACCTTCCAGCCATGACAGCGACAGACACCCTTCAAGCACGGCAACGCGGCTTCAGTCTGGTTGAGCTGATGGTGGCGATCGCCATCGGCCTGTTTCTGCTCGCCGGCGCCATCACCATATTCACGACCAGCAAGCGAACCTACCTCGAGCAGGGCGACATGGCGCGGATACAGGAGGGCCTGCGCGTCGCCACCGACCTGAGCACGCGGGCCCTGCGCCGGGCCGGCGAGATCGGCTGCGCTTACGGGATCAACCCCGCCAGGCTCACTGTCGAGCCCGCGCTGGCAGCCGCCGCGACCCTGTTCGACCTGACACGCGGCCCGATTCAGGGCAACGAAGGCGGAGCGGGAGCGCCGTGGTTGCCGACCCCGACCGGCGGCGCTGTGGAGAACATGGCCGACCCCATGCCGTTGACCGTGGACAACGAGGCTATCAGTCCCGTCGCCGGCAGCGATGCCATTACCATCCGCCACGCCGGCGGATCGAAATGGGAAGTCACGGCGGCAATGGGCGCCGCCACCGACGATGTCGCGGTCAACAACACCGCCAGCAACTACTGCCTTGACGAAACCGGAGCAGTGGTGTCCTGTAACGCCGCCGCCGCGGTTCTGGTGCTCGGCGGCAGCGGCCAGACTATCGCGACGAACGACGTGGTCGCCATCGCCAGTTGCAGCGCCGTCGATGTGTTCCGGGCGAGCCCCGCCACCGGCACCGCGCTCAGCCACGCCGCCGCCCTGAGCGGGACCTATGGGACCGACGCGGTGGTGTCGCGCGGCACGCTGGTGCGGTATTTCGTGGGGACCGACCCGGCGGGCGAGCCGGGGCTGTACCGCGAAGAACCTAATCCGGGCGGCGTGAATCTCACCCGCTC
>JBQTIC010000077.1:0-4201 GCA_052388435.1 Chromatiales bacterium
GGCGGAGATGGGCAAGCCGCGTCCCGATCCCATCCCTGTGCAGCGCCTGCTCGATGAGCGCGAAGTGCTGCGCGAGATGGCCTCCGGCCATTTCGACAACGCCGAAATCGAAACCGGGGAGGAACTGCTTTACTTTCGTCCCGGCGTGCGGCACACGGTATTCCGGCGCCTGCGACGCGGGCAGTTCGCCATCGAGGGCGAACTCGATCTGCACGGTCTCACCGTCGCTGAGGCGAAGGAAACCCTGTTGAAGTTCCTGCATGACGCCCGTGGCGCAGGGCGCCGCTGCGTACGCATCGTCCACGGCAAGGGTCTGAGGTCGCGCGGCCAGGAGCCGGTGCTTAAAGGCAAGGTCAATCACTGGCTGCGGCAACTGGATACCGTGCTCGCCTTCTGCTCCACGCGCGCTGTCGACGGCGGCACCGGCGCCCTCTACGTGCTGCTCAGGCGCATCGGCTGACACGTCGCTGTCGAGAAAATCCTCGTCAGCAATATTCAGGAGCTGAAGATTGCGCATCGCCCAGCTCGTCCCAGGATGCAATGGTTCCTTTTGACGCGATGCTGTGGCGGTTCTGAAAGCGGCGATCAAGGGCAAGGCTGCAGGGCAGTAATCCCGCAATCGCATGGAGAACGGCCGAGGTCAGGGGTTGACCTGGACGATGAGGCCAAGCGCGCGGACGGTGTCAGCCAGTTCCTCGAGTTCCGCGGCGGACAGTCGGCGAAGTTCGGGTGCTTCAGTCTGCATCGACGGGCGTGCAAGGCCGTAGAGGTGGACTCCGCGCAATTTCTCAACGCCCGCGTCCCGCAGCACGCTGAGGTAGCGTTGCAGGTCGTCTTTGAGCGGCACGCGGTCATTCCAGGCAAACGCGCAGGTCTGCACCCAGGTGGGACACAGCTCGGCGCACCGGCGCAGATTGCGCGTGACGGTCTGCGCGGATAATGACACACCATTGATGCGCGCGAGCACCGACGGGCTGCCGGCGTCCAGCTTGAACCACACCTCGCCGCTGCACTCAGCCATACGCCGCAGGCTTTCGGCGACCGGCGCCCGACCGATGCGGCTGCCGTTGGTGATAAGGCGCAGCACCAAGCGCCCGAGCAGGTCCTGCTCGCGCAACACCTCCTCGATCACGGCGATCACCAGGGGGAACTCCCGGGCTGTCGTGGGCTCGCCGTTGCCTGAGAGCGCCACATCGACAATCCTGCGCGCCTCCTCCGGCACGCGATCGCGCATGAAGGTGCCTTCCTGCAATTCCGTCAGAAAGCCCGTCAGCTCCCGCCGCAGCAGAGTGAGATCCACTGGCGGTGCATCGCCACGCAGCAGATCTGGCACCTGACAGTACACGCAGCGCCAGTTGCAGGCATTGTTGGTATTCAGATTGACGCCCACCGATACGCCGCCCGCCCGCCGCGAAACGACGGGGTAGACATACCGCAGCCCGGCCGCGCCGCGGCTGTGGTCTTCGAAAGTAAGAGACTTCAAAGTCTCGGTCATGTCTCTGCGCAAACAGAAGGCCCGTATAGGCAGTGAGGCAACGGAGCAACCTGTACCATCATAACCCGCTGGCGCGACGCTTCATCCAACGATGCCCGCATTTACGGCAACGATGGACGTGAACCGCCGCAGCATCGTGAATGGCGTCCATGGGCCTGCCAGCCTGGAACTGCGACCGCGTGGATCTCCCCCGCTTTAGTAGACAGCCAAGTAGCCTCGTTTGAGGCTTGAGCGAAAGCCTGCGGACTTAGCGTCCGCGCCGGCGCCGCTGCGGTAGCGACATGCGTGTGTCGGGCGCGTGGCGGCGGAACAGCGTGGGGAGCTACGATTTTGTCCACGACCGGCTGGCCAATCACCGAACCATACGCTTGTTGTGTGTACTCGATGAGCATACCCGCGAGTGCCTGGCCATCGAGGTGGCCCGTTCGCTGACCTCCGGCGATGTCATCCTGGTGCTATCGCGATTGATGCGGTGGTACGGCAAGCCGCAATTCATCCCCCCGGCCAGGGCGCGGAATTCACCGCTCGGCGGTCATGCGCTGGTTGCGTGATCAGAGAATCGGTGCGGCGTTCATTCCGCCGTACAAGCCCTGGCACAACGGCTCTGTGGAGAGGCTTCAATGGCAAGCTGCGCGATGAATGCCTGAACCGGGAGTGGTTTCTGGATCTGCGCGAGGCGCGGGTTCTCATTGGCCAGTTTTACGATCACCGGCGGCCGCATAGCGCCCCGGGGTACCAGCCGCCTGCACGGGTGCGCGCAGAACACGATACGATTTCCATCCAACTCACCGGCCAAGTGGCAACAAAAAGCCGACGCAGGTCACTACCCATCACCGAACTCAATTGACATGCACCAAGGTTCCCGGAAGCGACGGACTTGAAGATGGTGTTATGCGTTGCTGCGATGAGAACGCTAACAATGGTCTTTGGTTCCCGGGAGCAAACGATTGCCACAACGCTGCGAAAGACTGCATCGGAGGGCAGGGCTTGCCTGTGCCGGAGTATCCTGGTCGATCTGGCCCGCTTCGTGGTGAACGGCGATGCATTCGCGGCTTAGGTTGCAAGACGTATTAGCGAGGAGCGTATGACGCACGTTCGGAAGTGGATGGTGGACCTGTTCATACTCATCGGGTATTGGCTACTCACAGCGTTGGCTGTGATAGTCGAAGTGCAACTGACCGCCATGAGCGCTGCCAAGTTGCTATTTGGCGCAGTCACCTGCATCTACATCGTTTTGCTTGTTAGCAACCATTTTTCTTCGGGCAGGTCGGTAAATGGAGGGGTTACTGGCCCGAAGATTTTGTGGATTGTAGGCTTGGCCATTATCGGAATCTTTCTCGCCATCGTCATGGGCACGAACCTGAAGTTCGCGCTCGGCGGGAAGATTTGAAGGCGGCTTGAATACCTATCTCTATGCCAATGCCAATCCTCTACGATTCATCGACCCGGATGGTCAACAAACAACCACGTTGGTGCTCCCCGGTCTTAGTGCGGGCGCGCAAAAACTGGAGAATTCAATGGGGTCGGATCCGACGCCTCGTACACCTACGACGCTGCCCACCGGCTCACCGAGATTGAGGACGGCCTCGGTAACCGCATCCTCTACACGCTCGATGCGATGGGAAACCGCACCGCCGAGAACGCCTACGATCCGGCGGGGACGCTCACGCAGACCCGCGCTCGCCTCTTCAATGAACTGAACCGCCTGGCCCAAGACCTCGGCGGTGTCGCCGGACAGAGCAAGCGTAGCCTGGGTGGAGCGCAGCGCAACCCGGGATGAACTCTTCGGACCTGGTCGATACGTAGGACGGTGGCCTCTCGGTCCGAATAAGGGGTCGGTGACAACTGAGAATAGTGGCGGTCAGCGCGGTCGCCGGCCTGGGGCTCAGCTGGAGTCTCATCAAGGCCCAGTGTGCCGGGCGCGGCAATACCCGCGTGGAGCTGTGGCAGGGGCAGGGGCAGGGCAGCGGCAGCGGGGCGGTGACGGCCACCCTGGCCTCCGCCCCCAGCAACGCGGTGATCGCGGTCTCCCGCTACGCCGGGGTGAGCGCCCTCGGCAACCTCCTCGCCGGCAACACCCTGGGGGCCAACGGCGCCTGCGCCGGCGGCACCGACAGCGCCAGCTACTCCTTCAACCTCACCACCACCGTGAGCGGGACCGACGCCAACCAGACCGTGGTATGGGCCGCCGACTACGAGCCCTTCGGGCAGGCCACGCTGACCACCGAGGCGGTGGTCAATCCCTTGCGCTTCCCGGGGCAGTACTATGACGCCGAGACGGGGCTGCACTACAACTACTTCCGCGACTACGACCCGAGCATCGGACGCTACATCCAGTCCGATCCGATCGGCCTCGCCGGCGGCTTGAATACGTACCTCTATGCGAACGCCAACCCTCTGCGATTTACTGACCCAATGGGCTTGGCAGTATGGATTTGCACGCGGTCAGTTTCAGGATTTGACCAAACTTGCATTTATTGGTTTCTTTGACTGGAACGAATACGGTTACGTGAGCACGGCTCATTACCGTGTGCAGATAGCACACTTTCCTGCTCGTCCCGGCTATGAAGGTAGAGAGGCACTAGTAGCGTGACACGTTAATTACGAAACATTATCATGGCGCATTACCATAACCCGAGAAGGGGATACGATGCGCCAAACCGAATTGAGTCTGAGCAAACGGGACCGTGAAGCGGTGGAAGCGTT
>JBQTIC010000078.1:0-6303 GCA_052388435.1 Chromatiales bacterium
GCCAGAGCAGCACTACGCCGATAGACGAACCCATTATGGATGGTTCCGCGCCGCACTTCGCGCTTGTGGCTTGGCGTGTATCGGTTCTTTGCGCCATTAGGGAAGCTCTGAATAAGCCCATCCTGGAATTCTCAGAGCACGCAAAGCAAAAAGCTTGGTTTTTTCTATGCTTCATCTTCAACGGCTTGCCGCCGTCGAAGATGGCGGCACATCCCTGTGCCGCAGGAACCTCTGACTTAATCAGAGGTTCCTTAGCGCGCAGGCCATGGTCGATGCGTGTATCGGGATGTTCGCTCTGCACAGACTGTCAATATGATACGCCGGTCACTGTAAGGAAAGATCCTGCGCTTCGCTCACGGCGTGAAGCCGATTGCATTTTATAGCGTAGATTGGACTGCCGTACCGTGAATCGGCTACCGTGTATTGCGCGCAAGACACTCAGTCCCACTTCCACGTGTAGTCGCGACATTATGTCGGGGTGGACATTCGATCGCCGTTTTCTGATCGCGCGCCAGCCGCGAAAT
This sequence comes from Chromatiales bacterium, assembly GCA_052388435.1. Taxonomy (GTDB): domain Bacteria; phylum Pseudomonadota; class Gammaproteobacteria; order JAJPIJ01; family JAJPIJ01; genus JBQTIC01. The sequence goes on from JBQTIC010000078.1 coordinate 525, forward strand.
ACAGATTAGACCGCTAGCAACAGATCGCCGGGTCTTCATATGGGTGATCAACGCATCGTCACTGGCCCTGGAGCGGGCCGCCGCATGGTGTGGCAACAGGACAACATGCAGTTGGTTTGCACAGTCACTGCGGATTCACGCGTACTGGGCTTCGTCGTCATCGATTCCACGGTCGGCGGACGAGCCTGCGGCGGGTTGCGCATGTTGCCCGACGTGGACGAGGCCGAAATGCGCGGATTGGCCCGCGCCATGACGCTCAAGCATGGTTTTGTTGGACTGCCACTCGGCGGAGCCAAGGCTGGCGTTCGGGCCGATCCGGAAACATCCCCCGAAGAACGGCAGCAGCGCCTGTTGGAATTCGGCCGGACGATCGCACCGCTCCTGTCTCGTCGCATCTATATTCCTGGCGCCGATATGGGCACGACGCCCGCGGATATTCGGCAGATGCTCGTCGCCATCGGAATGCGGCCTGCGCGGCGCGATTTGAGGGCAACGGATTCAGGCTATTTTACGGCTCTGACTGTGCTGGTCGGGATGGAGCAGGCGGCGCGTCACCTGAGGATACCACTGTCGAAGCTCAGTATTGCCATAGAAGGATACGGCAAGGTCGGACGCTCGCTCGCGACGGTACTGGACAAGGCAAACGTTCGCGTGGTGGCGATCTCAACGCGGCTGGGAGCGATCTACAACCCGAAGGGTTTAAACGTGGTCCAGCTCAATCAATGCGTCGCCGAACATGGCGACGGCGCCGTCGATCTCTATCCGGAAGCGGACAGGATTGAGCGCGAGGCGTTGCCTGAATTGCCCGTCGATGTCCTTTGTCCCTGCGCGCGGCATGACAGCATTCATTCCAGCAACGCCGCCCGCATTAAGGCCCGCGTGATCTGCCCGGGCGCCAACAACCCGGTGACCCCTGAGGCCGAACGCCTGCTCTTTGAGCGCGGTGTGCTGTGTCTGCCTGATTTCGTGACGAACTGCGGCGGCGTGCTTGGGGGAGCGATGGAATACGCGGCGTTGAGCAAGAGCCAGACTGAGACCTTCATACCGCAGCATGTCGGACCACGCATTGCCGCCCTCCTCGACGAGGCAGGGAGGCGGCAGGTGTTGCCACGCGAGATCGCCGTGCCCCTGGCCTTGCAACGCTTCGAGCAGATCCGCCGCGGAGCTCTGCGTCCCAGTCTGTTCAGCCGTCTGAGGGGGGCTAGCGTCCTCCTGTATCGCTACGGCTGGCTTCCGGCCTCCCTGGTGGCGCCCGCGTCACTCTCCTATTTTGCCAGGACACTACGATGACATGATCGCGGCGGCGCCGACTTCTGTTCAGGATTCCCCAGCAGACCGATTCGCTTGGCGGCGTATGCAGGCCAGAACCTCTCGCCGAGGCGGTCTTACTCACACCGGCAACTCTCGCCCCACTGGCTTGCAATCGCGGTCGGCACTCAGCCTCGACAGAACCATGCGCGTCTACCGGGCACCATCGGGATCCGGTCCATGCGCTCGATCTGCAGATCGACCTTGACGGGCAGCGCGCTGCGCAGATCGGCTTCGATTCGCGCGAGCAGTTCCGCATCATCTAAAGGCATCGCCAACTGCATTCGCAGGCGCCGCTCGTCGTCCTGCACTACCCGCCATTGGCGAAGCGCCTGGTACTTGCCGAGTATCTCGTGAAAGAAAGGCCAGAACAATCGGCCGCCACCTGGCAGGCTCACGGAATCTACCGCACGCCCATGGATTCGCCGCAGCAGCGGAAGACTGCGACCGCACGGGCACACGCCTGAGTCGAGCTCTCCCAGATCTCCGGTGTCATAGCGAATGATGGGCATTGCCAGCCTGCCTAATGCGGTGGCTACGATCGGTCCCGGTCTACCGGGCGGCGCCGCAATCTCGACGATATGGCTGTCAGCGCTCACATGAAAGCCGCATCGCCTTTCGCATTCCCACGCGAAATAAGAAAGTTCGACCAACCCGTACACGTCGATGGGGTCCGTCCCGATCACACGGCGCACCAGATTCCGCGTGGCCGGCCCCAGCGTTTCGCCATCGGCGATGATGATGCGCGGTCGCGTGGGCTCCACACCAAGGGCTTCTACGGCCTCGGCCAGGGCCTGGAGCGTGCCCGCGCCCGCGACGATGATTTCAGGCCGGCTCCCAGCGAGACGCCGCGCCCAGAACTCCGGCGGCTCGAGAATCGACACCCAGTCCCTGCGAGCGATGCCAAGGCGCCGCACAATCGAATCGCGACCGAGGGTCATACGGATCTCCATGATCCGGTCGGTCCAGCGATAGCCGTGCTCAAACAGGATACGGAGCTGGACCCCTCGTCCCCATCCCCGGTCGCGCGGTCCGATGTAGATACGCATCGGTACTCCAGTGGATCCGCTGGTCTTGACGACGGTGCACCGAGCGGGATCAATACCCCGCGCGACGACCTCCTCCGGAGACGCGGCCTTGAGGCGTTCTTTGGTCAGAATCGGTATCTTGTCCAGGTCTGCCAACGACCGAAACTCATCAGGTTGAAACCCGGCCTCATCGTAAAGGACGTGGTAAAGAGGCACGTTTCGATAGGCATGCACAAGCAGAGTGCGCAGGCGATCCTCCTGCAGTCGCGAGATCCGTTCAACCGGCCAGCGGCTCGCAGCCAGACCTTCCCGAATCAGACGTACGGTTTTCAATGCATCGACGAGCATAAGCCTTACCCGCGCAAGATCGACGTGAGTTACTTCCGCCTCCGTGTAGCTTCGGCCACCGTAAACCACTCCTCAGCGATCGCGCGGGCTAACGCCATGGCTGCTCAAAGCCGAAATGGTGCAAATCATCGCAGCCCCCCGCTGGGTGCTCAGCGAACAGGTTCGACCGCTGGCGCGCACTATCTCAGCCAATACGACAGGTCCCGGTCAATGAGGTCCTGAAGCCTCAGGATGTCTTCGCGGAAATGAGCGGTGAGCGCAGCGCGCGTTTCCGGGTTAAGTCCCGGCGCTTTCAAAAGCGTCTGGCCGACGCCGCTGACCAGCCGTGCCGGCAGTGCCCGTACGATACGGTGCCGTACAGGATGCAGCAGCTTGAGCAGCCTGGTCGCCACCGTGTTGCGCGGCAGGCCTGAGACGTTGTATTTGAGCGACATGTCCGGCACGAATGTGTCGTCTACCTCGAGGAACGCAAAGATCTGCTTTATTGTGTCGAGCGGCCGGTCAAGCAAGTCTTCGTAGACACACACCTGCACCTGTTGCTTCGGGAATAGCTGGTAGTAATAGTTCAGTTGCTGGGAGTAATAGCCGATGTCCCGGTAATGGAGATACGGGTGTTTGTTATGATCAATGGCGTACTGCTCGGCTTCGAGAGCGGCCTCAAAGGTTTCCGCCTTCTCGGCAAATAGCTGGCGATACATGAGGTAAGAGGAGTATGCCCGGTCGGCCGGCTGACGCAGCACCGCGATCAGCCGCGCACCAGGCAGTCGGGCGGCGATGCGATCTGCGGCGCGTCTTGACGCAAGGTAGGTAGTGGAAGCCTCTCCGATAGCCGTTTCGTCACGCACCCGATCGAAAAGCCTCTCGTACTCCCCAGCCGTGAGCACCATCCCCCGTGGCTTATGGACAAACCGGCCCGTCAGATCCATCTCGCCAAATGACAGATAGTGCGGTTCCTTGACCGGACTCATGTAGACCTGCGGATGCTGCTTCAGATAGTGATAGAGCGAGGTGGTTCCGGCCTTCGGCGCGCCAACGATCAGAAAATTCGGCAGCGTCACAGGCGCACACTCCTCTTCACCATCACCCGCTGATCACCCATCCTGTGCGGTCAGGCGCTAGGAGTCACATAGTGCCCCGTAGTTCGATTGACTGGAGTTGAGGCAGCGGCTGCAGCGCCGCGCAGGAATGCCAGCAACCTCAACAGACGCGGTGGACGGTGACCGTAATCGGCCGCTGGCCGCTCGAATGCCCACCGCCACGCCAGCCGACCCATTACCCCCAGGATCGCGTACTGCCGGCACTTGAGCTGCTTCATCAGCGCCGCTCCCAGGCCGTGCATGTAGCCTTCGATCAGTCCTTTGGCCTGCTCCCAGGTGCGAAAGCCATGATGGACAACGGCGACGGTGGGGGTCTCATATATGCAATAACCCGCAAGGAGCGCGCGGATGGCAAAGTCGATCTCCTCTCCCGCCTTGAAGGGTGCTCCAGCACCCAGCATTTCATCGAAGCCTCCCAGCGCAAGCCAGACACTGCGCTTGAAGGCCATGCAAGCCCCCACACCATCCACGTGATGCTTCTGGGCGATGCCACGAGCAAGGACCGAGTCGCTGCGCAAGTAAGACGGCACGAATCCCATCGCGGGGTCGTGCGGCGCCGGCAATAGATTTCCAAACACGATGCCTATGCCGGAATCGACGGCAAACGCATCCGAAAGCTCCCGAAGCCATGTTGGTCGGGCCTCACAGTCATCGTCAGTGATGGCGATGGTGTCACCTGCGGCGCTGGCAATGGCGGTGTTGCGCGCCACCGAGACTCCCGTTGTGGAGGTACGCTGGTATCTGACGCGCGCGTCGCTCATGTATCTCTGCATCGAGACCTCGGTGAGGTCATCCGTGCTCTGATCGACGACGATCAATTCGAAATCGGCGTAGTCCCCCCCCAGAATCGAATCGACGGCGCGGCTGACGCTGTCGCCGCGGTTGCGTGTGCACACCACCACCGTCAGGCTGGGATACTTCCTCTCCTGCCTCTCTCTCGCGCCGGCCATAACATCGGTCATGATGCCCATTGCATGCTCCGGGAACAATCGGCCAATCCGGCGACTCGAGCCGGTGTCTTGCGTGGACGCCACGCCACGACGGTGCTGGAACGGTTCCGCTAGCACTACCCGGGCGCGCGCCGCAGTTCCGCTATTTTCAGCCCCTGATGCCAGGTATCGAAATACGTGGAGTTCTTCCCGTAGGAGTTATCAAGCAGGGTGCTGGGCACGCCGAGCAACGAGGCGAGAATGTGTCCGTGCAACCTTGAAGTGACCATCCGCCTGCTCGCACTCACTTTGCCTGCGCAGTAAGCCACCGCCTTCCATGTCGCGGAGCACCAGCGCTCCGCAAACCAGGCAGGAGCTATCGTTCCTCTCAGCAGCAACCCAACCGCTTGCCATGTGCCCAGCGATATCCGATGGTGGCCCATGAGCTCGATCCAGTCGCCCAGCCAGCACTCATCAGGTATTCTTATTGCGTCGTCGCTAGCGCCTCGTTCTCCGTCTCTGCGCAGCAGGTAAATCGTGCGCGCTGTACCAACCCTGCCGTTTGCAATCGCTAATGCCTCCCGGACAGGATGCAAGAAGACAGCCATATCCGGCACAAGACGGCAGGCGGCATGGTGGAATATCGACGCCGCCCGTTCGAAGCTTCTGTGATCTCGCAGCAAAAGATGCACATCCGGATGGCCGTTCAGTACCCGCAAAGCCGCGTCCAGTAGTTGCGGCTGCGTGAAGTGCATGGTCTGAGGCAGAAATACAATGCGATTGTCGGGATAGCGCCGCACGACCCGCTCCCGGAAATGCTCGTGCCCGTACAGATCCCCAAAGTTTCCACCTCCCTGAAGAAGTATCACCACTTCCGCTTGCAGTTCCGGATAATCGAAATTGTCCTTATGCCAGCGTCCCAGCACTTGAAACCCGCTCTCGATCATCCAGCGCTCGGTCGCAAGGTAGATCATCAGATCCCCGACGTTTCTGTATAGCGGATAATCGAGGTATGCCACAGCCGACTGCGGCGGCACTATCCCTTCAAGGGCTTCGGCGAGCTGTTGTC
>JBQTIC010000079.1:0-8624 GCA_052388435.1 Chromatiales bacterium
AGAAGCTGCTCCAACGGCGCAGGACGCTTACCGAAGAGGAGATCCTCCGCCTTCTCTCGCCGATCCTGGGCGCCTTGGAGGCCATCCATCAGGCCGGTTTTATCCACCGTGACATTAAGCCCGGGAATATCTTCATCGGCAACGATGGGAGCCCGATACTGCTCGACTTCGGGGCGGCGCGCGCTGCGGTCCAGGAGCACGCGCTCACGCTGACCACCTTCGCTTCGCCTGGCTACGCGCCCATCGAGCAGTACACAAGCAACAGCGACCGTCAGGGGCCGTGGACGGACATTTACGGGCTCGGCGCCACCCTGTACAAGGCCGTCACGGGCGCGCCCCCGCTTGCCGCAGTCGACCGCAGTGAGTCACTGACTCAGGATCAGCGTGACTACTATGTGCCAAGCGCGCGGGCCGCAGAGGGTAGTTACTCCCAAAGCCTGTTGCGCGCCATTGACCACGCGCTGCAATTCCACGCCGCCGAACGGCCCGAAACCGTGGCAGCCTGGCGGGCCGAGCTGGGACTAACGGCGCCGCCGGATGTTCTCGTCGCAGAACCCGCCGGGACGGACACGGCGCCAACCGTGCTGCTGCCGCCTCGTGAGCCCCCGATTTCCCAAAAGGTAACAACCGCGACCGAACACCGGCGACACCTTGGCCTCCTGACAGGCGGAAGTTTGCTAGGCGTTTTGGCTGGGCTATTGGGCACTGCGCTGCTGATCGGCGACCCCAAGCCCGATACGACCTCCGATGGAACGTCGCTATCGGCGCCCGACCTGGCGAGCGGCGCTCCCCCGCCCGAGGCGCCGGCCGAGTTGACGGGAAACCGCGCAGCCGCGCCGGAGTCCGCCTTTCAGACAACGGCCGCCGTCCCCATGAACAGCGACGGATCCGCCACGACCGGGTCACTGCCACCGATCGGCGCGCCCGTAGGAATGCCTGGGGGTGTTGTCACCGCCGAGGCCTTGGTGCCGCCTTCCAGTGTTCAGCCAATTCCCACGAGCATTCCTCAAGCTGAAGCAACCACTGCCCCCGACTCGATCGAGGAACTGCTGGCCGCCGCGGACGAGGATCTGACCGCCTTGCGCCTCACAAGTCCTGCTCACGACAATGCCTATGAGAAGTATCAGCGCGTACTGGCGCTTGATCCCGTTAACCCCCGAGCCAGACAGGGCGTATCGGCGGTCGCCGAAAAATATGTCCGCCTGTTCTATCGCGACCTGGAGGCGAATCGATTGCAGCGCGCACGGGCCTACTTGGCCAAGGCGGAGGCGGTAACGCCGGGTGCCGAAAATGTCACCGAAGCGCGGGCCACGCTGGAGGCCAGGCTCGCCGCGGTTGACGCCGCAAGGGCGCCGCCCCCGGAGGAGCCCCGGGAAGACGGCGGTGCGTTCGTGCGCATGCGTGAGTTTTTCACGATCAGGGCGCCCGACACGAGCCAGCGGGACTTGACGCGGGCCGAGCAGCTTCGCAGGCGCCTTGGCGGAGGCCTCTAACCCACGTTACTCATGTTGAAGTCAAGCTTTGAACGTAAGCATAAACAATTAGCCCACGGCACTTACGTAAAAGATCGTCTGACAAACGGGGAGCAGCACAAGTTCCAGACCTTGAGCGCGACACCGCGAAAGCGCATCGCGGGGACCGAAGAAATATGCCGCGAGGAAACGCGGAGATCTGGGACATGACCGTGCTCTCCAGCTTTGTGTGCCGAAGTAGCAGCGGTACGGCTCGGAGATTCTTCGTTCGCTCGTAAATCAACGTAGCCTTTGTGCGACGTAGTGAGTGGGTGCCGTAGTCTCCGGGGCCCAAGCCAATGGCGAGCCACCCACGATTTCACGATCCGTGCGTACCGCCGTTACTCCTCTTCGATGCCATCGCCACGGTCAAGGCGATGGGGCACACTCGATTTCGAAGAAGTACCGCTGGCTCTCTTATCCCTCCTTCACGCCGGGCGACCATGAAATCCTCGCACCGCAGCGCGGGCTCGTGTGCCGTCGACTGCGAAGCTCAGCGGCGGCGCACCGCGCAGCAAGGAGTCGTCCGGTGAAGCGTCTGCTTAGCAGCCCGTATTATCGCTAACGTTCAGCGAGATCGTCTCCTGAGTTCCCTGACGATACTACGTTCCTTCTGTGCTCGTCCCTTGAAGCTCTGAAGTGGTGTCACCTTCCACTTCAGCATGCCCCACGCGGGTATGTCGCGCAGTATCTGGTCTGCCTCTTCGCTGGAGGCGGCCTCCAGAATGAACACAAAGGCGCGGTCCCCGACAGGAAGTCCACCCGCGAGAATTTTCTTGCGTGCCTCAAGCTGCAAGAGCGCATCAAAAGTGGGAAGGATGCCCTTTTGCAAAACCTCAACAGCTTCCTCGGGAGAAGCAAATCCAGGTCCTCCGGAACCAACAACCAGGTATCTGTGTTTCATGATTACGCCTCCGTCTTCGTGTTGGTCTGAATGCGGCTCTCAACCCTGCTGCCGAATCCACGATGTATTCTCTGTCCTGCTCGACGCAGTCTTAATTCCCTTGGCCGTCCCCGGTGCGGCCAACCGAAGCCAGATTCACGTGGCTCCCTTACCTGTGCAGCAAACCGCAGCTTTGCGAAGAGGTCCAGGGATCTGCATCGCATCGCCCGGTTCTCTCCCGGACCAAGTGTAACGCAACGCTCGCGTCAGAGCGCAGTGGCAATCTCGAGCCGGAGCGTAAGCCGATCGGTTGCAATTCCCGTCCTCAGGTTGTACGGTTACGGCAGTTCGTTGGCTCCATCAATGCTCGCGCACACACGCGGGTATCGGACTTTCGTTATGAGGTCACGCGCCCGGCGTGGTCTCGCTTGACTGGTCACTGAGACGTCGCCTGCCGTTTCGCAACGTCTATCACAGCACGATTGTTCCCGCGACGGGACAATTCACGCAGGAAACGGGGCGCGTCCTGATGCCCGCAGCGAGTACCGAGCCTTGTGACCGAGCGCCGGTGCGAGACCCTCGCCGGGCGCGTTTGCTCGTCCCGTGCGTGAGGTTTCTGCAGTCCGATGTCGAGCACCCAGATGCGGCGCGGCTGCGCCAGGTCCGTACGGAAACACATGGCCGTGGAACTGAGGAGAATGACCAGAGAGTTTCTACGCAATACCATGAACACGCCGGAATCCAGCCAGAAACTCATCATCGTTTCCAACCGGCTGCCGTTCGTGGTCACGCGTACCGAAGAGGGTCGCCGGGTAGTGAAGCCCGCTGCAGGCGGGCTGGTCACTGCCTTGCTGCCGGTCCTGCGCGATCATGGCGGCGTATGGGTCGGCTGGACCGGCACGGCCGATGGCGAGACGTGTTGCGGCGATGCGCTGGCCGACGCCGCCCGCGACATTGGCTTTCAGCTCGTGCCGGTTGGCTTGAGCGAGGATGAAGTCCAGAAATTCTACATGGGCTTTTCCAACGAGATCATCTGGCCGCTGTTTCACGACCTGCCGTCATTCTGCAACTTCGAGCCCTCCTACTGGCAGTCATATCTGCAGGTCAGCCGCAAGTTCGCCAGGGTCGTTTCCGACCAGGCGGACGACGCGGACTTCGTCTGGGTGCATGACTACCATCTGATCAACGTCGCCAACGAACTGCGGCGGCTGGGCCGGCGGCTGCCCACGGCCTTCTTTCTGCACATTCCCTTCCCGCCCCTGGACCTTTTCCTGATGCTCCCGTGGCGGCAGGCGCTGCTGCGCTCGCTGCTCGACTACGACCTCATCGGCTTCCAGACTCTGCGCGATCGGCGCAACTTCATTACGTGCCTGCGCACGCTCCTGAGGGACGTAAGCGTCGGCGGGAAGGGACAGGTATTGAACGTGCGCGTGGGCGATCGGCGAATCGGCGTAGGCCACTTTCCCATCGGCATCGACTGCGGGGAATTTGCCCGCTCCGCGGCGAGCGAAGAGGTGCGGCAGCGCGCGGCCGAGTTGCACGACTACTTGCCCAATCGCCAGTTGATACTGGGCGTCGACCGGCTGGACTACACCAAGGGGATCCTGTTGCGTCTCACCGCGTTCCGCGAGGCACTCGTGCGCCATCCCGACCTGCACAACTGCGTGACACTCATCCAGGTCGTGGTGCCGAGCCGCGAGCACATACGCATGTACTTCGATCTGCGCCAGCACATCGAGCAGATGGTCAGCCGCATCAATGGCGAGTTCACGCAGCCGGGTGGCTGGGTGCCGATCCACTATGTGTTCCGCAGTCTCGAGCCGCTCGATCTCCTCGCCTACTATCGCGCCGCGGAGATCGGCCTGGTCACGCCGCTCAAGGATGGCATGAACCTGGTGGCGAAGGAGTATTGTACGTGCAGCATCGAGGAGGACTGCGTTCTCATCCTCAGTGAATTCGCCGGCGCCGCAGCGCAGTTGCGCGGCGGCGCATTGCTGGTGAACCCCTTCGACGTCGAGGGGGTCGCTGAGGCCATCTATCGCGCCTATCGCATGGACCCGGAGGAGCGGCGGCGACGCATGCGCCGCATGCGCCACGAGATCCAGCGGCGAGACGTCTTCTGGTGGGTGGAGTCGTTCCTCAAGGCCACTAGACAGTGGGAAAACCGAGGCCCACAGCCGCATCAGCGCAGCACCCCTGCCGCGCCGGCCTTCAGTCGCGCAGACACCTCAGCAGCCCGCTGAAGGCCGGGTTGGCAGCCACGATGACGTAGGTCGGGATAGCCTCCAGGTAGCTGCGGAAGCGCCCCTTGGCGGCAAAGCGTTCACGGAACGGAGAATGCGGGAGCCGCGTAACTAGCTGCGGAAGGATGCCGCCGGCCAGATAGACACCGCCAAGCGCGCCCAGAGTTAGAGCTAGATTGCCGGCGAAACCCCCAAGTAAGCCGAAGAACGTTTCGAGGACCGCAGCGGCGATTTCATCGTTCCCGCCGAGCGCCCGGGCGGTGATCTCTTCGGGCGTGAGATTCGTCGTCAGCGGCGTGGGCGCGAGGCAGCGATAGAGGTCGACGAGACCGTTGCCGCACAGCACGCGCTCGGCGGAGACATGTTCGTAGCGGCGCCGGAAACAGGCCAGCAGGCGTTCCTCGGCGTCAGTGCCCGCCGCCAGTGTCGCATGTCCGCCTTCCCCCGCGATCGCCGTCCAGCGGTTGGCGGTGGGCAGCAGACCGGATACGCCCAACCCCGTTCCGGGGCCGAGGACGGCAATGGGTGCGCCCGGCTGCGAACTGCCGCCGCCGATTTGCACGCGCTCCTCCGCGGTCAGACCAGGGATGGCAAACGCGATCGCGCTGAAGTCGTTCACCACGCGCACGGTGTGGAAGTCGAAGCGCTCGCGCAGACCACCCGCCGCGAAAGACCAGTGGAGATTGGTCAGGCGCACCACCTCACCGGTCACTGGGCAGGCGACAGCCAGCGCCGCGTGGCGCGGCCGGATCTCGGGCGGCACCGTCTCCAGGTAGCGCCGCAGCAGCGACTCGATGTCCGGGTAATCAGCGTTCGCGTGAATCTCGACGCCCGCCAGCTCGCCGGAGGGCAGCGCCACGGCGAGGCGGGTGTAGGTGCCGCCCACATCGGCCAACAATGCGAGAGGAGGCTGTCTGCGCTCACGCCCCATCACCGCTCACCCGTCGATGACGCTGTAGTCGATGTCGCTCACGCGTCAGTGTTCACAGGCCTCGACATAGCGCTGCAGCCACGCGATGACATCGGCAACGGAAGCCAGCCGCCACGTGGCGACCGAAGGGCCGGGCCCCGCCTTGATGGAATGACCACCCAACCCGTTGATGAGCTCAAAGCCGTGCTCATCGGTCACATCGTCGCCGATGAACACGGGCAACCGGCCGGCGAACGGCGGTTCGGTGAGGAACTCCGCAATGGCCCGCCCCTTGTGACGCTGGCCAGGACGGATCTCGTGGACCATTTTGCCAGACTGTATGCTGTAATCAGACCCGAGGGTCTCCGCAATCAGGCTAACCACGCGCTCGACTTCCGCCGCCAGCGATGGGACCCTGCGATAGTGTATGGCGAGTGTAAGCCCCTTGTCCTCGATCGCGATGCCCGGGTAGCGGCGGGAGAACTCCAGCAGTGTCATTTTGGCGTCTTCCAGGCCAGCGTCGCGCGCTTCGGCACGATGCACGCGTCCCTGCGCGTCGCGGCGCTCGGCCCCATGCTGCCCCGCCGCGGCGAGCCGCAGCGGTTCAAAGAGGCGATCCAGATCCGCTAGCGAGCGCCCGCTCACCAGGGCAACGGGTGAACGCGCGCGCTCCTGGAGCGCCTGCAGCGTTGGTATGAGCAGCGGGCCGATCGCCACCTCGTCCGGATGTGCCGCCAGCTCGAGTAACGTGCCGTCCACGTCCAGGAAGAAGGCCCAATGAGGCGCGAAGGCCGGCACGTGGTTGGCCGTTGTTTCGGGAGCAGCGTGCATACGGTCCATAGCGGCTATTCCATCGTTCCAACCCCGCCTTGTGCGCGGCCTCTCCTTTGAATGTGCTCTCTCGCCGTCAACGGCGAGAGGCTCAATGCTATCGCGACGATGTGCCGAGGCGCCTTGATCGTTTGCGCAGTTCTGACGACTGTATCGACGCCGCGTGCGCCCGTCTCGCATGCTGCGCAGATTATCGCCCCATGCCGGCAGAGGCCATTTGCGATCCTTGACCATCGCCAACCGTGCTCTCCCGCGCTCAGGCCGTGAGGTCACGTGGTACCTATGACGATATGCTACGATGCGGGCGTGGTGAACACGCGATGCAGCCCCTCGGCTGGCATTTTCCTCTCCGCCGTCATCGCTTCGAGCCGTCTTCTGCTTCTTGCCCCGCTGTTCGCCGGCGCAGGGTGCGACTCCTCGCCGCGCGAATACTTTCCTCTGGACGAGGGTCACCGCTGGCAATATCGGGCGACCCTCCATGTTCTCGACGAGACCACGCGCACAAAGGAACTTGTTCGCAACACCGGTGTGGTCGAGCACGACGGTCAGAAAGTGAGCGTCTTTGAATATCCTGGCGGCGCCCGCCGCTACTATGCCCGCAGCAAAGACGGCATCAAGCGCATTGCAACGGCGCGCGGCGTACACGGCGCGATCCGCAGCGACAATGACGAGCATTTCATTCTCCGCGAACCTGTCGAGACCGGCACGTCATGGCAGCTCACCAGTCAACTCGTGCTCGCAGAAAGTGTCTTCTACGAGGCGGGCGAGCGGATTCGGGACCGGCGAACGCCGGTGGTGCTGCGTTACCGCATTGAGAGCACCGACGATGAGGTCGACGTCCCCGCCGGGCTGTTTGAACGATGCGTGCGGGTCCACGCCGCGGGCAGTGCGATCGTGCGCGTCAATCAGGGCGCCAACTTCGGTACGGTACAGGCCGATCACAGCGACTGGTACGCGCCTGGCGTCGGCCTGGTAAAGTCGCGGCGTGTCGAAACCTCGGACAGCCCCTATCTGAAGCGCGGCGAGTATCTGCTCGAGCTTGAGCGTTGGGAATAGCGGACTATCGCAGTGAGTGGCGCTCTGACGGGAGTCGCTTACGGCGGCCTGCTAGTGCGGTACACGGACGTACCGCCATTTTTCCAAAGACGGCATGTCTAGTTGGGTGAGTTTGGCTCAGACTGACCCGCTACCGACGGGCGCACTGGGTGAGCCACCCGGAGGTTTATTCTCCACCTTCGGCTTGATATCACCGGCAAGCTTGCCGAACAGGACGCCCGTCATGCCGGTGCTGTATACCCCTGCCTGTCGCACCGCGGAAACAGGGGATAAAGGCCATGACCATAGTCGCCAAAGCGCTGGAGGGGATCACCTTGGGTGAACCCGTCCGGCACCTGAGTCTCACGATGTACCCGCTGCTCAAAGAAGCAGCCGGAGAACCCGATTATCTCACCCTCGATGAGGCCTTGAATCTCGGTCAAGTGGAGGTCACCGAGATCTCCGAGGCCGGCCATGTGCCGGAGTTGAAGCTTAAGAACGGTGCGGACAAACCCGTGTTGCTTCTGGACGGCGAAGAGCTGGTGGGCGCCAAGCAGGACCGGGTCATCAACCTCAGCATACTGGTACCGGCGCAGAGCACGCTCACCATTCCAGTCGCCTGTGTCGAGGCCGGACGCTGGCATCACAACTCCCCGCGCTTCGTGGCCTCCAAACGCACGGTGTTTGCAGAGATGCGTGCAGCCAAAGCGGCGAGCGTGAGTGAGTCGCTGCGCACCAGCGCCCGGCGCGCCGCCAACCAGGGCGAGGTGTGGGATTGCATCGCCGAGAAGTCATCGCGCATGGAAGCGCTGTCGCAGACCTCGGCTCTGGCGGACGTCTTCGGGAAGTATGAGTCGAACCTTGAGAGTTACGAAAAGGCCATGAAGCCTTTGGCCCATCAGGCCGGTGCAGTCTTCGCCATCAACGGCGACAGTAAAGGGGTAGATCTCTTTGATCACCCGGCGACCCTCGCGAAACTCCTGCCCAAGCTCGTGCAGAGCTATGCGCTGGACGCTATCGACCTGGCGCAAGAGGCTGACCAGCAGCCGGCATCCACCACTGGCAGCGCGACGCGGTTTCTCGCGGCGCTGAAGAACTCCGCAGTGGAGAGATACCCGGCCGTCGGACTCGGTGAGGATCTGCGCTTGTCGGGAGACTGTCTCGTTGGCGGCGTGCTCGCACATCAAGAACGCGTTGTACACCTCTGCGCC
>JBQTIC010000080.1:0-6088 GCA_052388435.1 Chromatiales bacterium
GTTTGGGCAGTCGATAAAACAACCAGTCACGCGTGCTCGCCATGACCTCGACGTCCTCCGGAGACAGGCCGATCTCTTCACGCAGCTCGCGGAACATGGCCATTTCCGGGGTCTCCTCCTGCCGGATCCCACCTTGCGGAAACTGCCAGGCGTCCATGCCAGTGCGCCGCCCCCAGAACACGCGGCGCTCAGTGTTCATTAGAATAATGCCGACATTGTGGCGGAAGCCGTCCGCGTCGATAAGGTCGGTGGCATTGAAAAACGTCATAGTGTCGCGATTTTTTCACAATTCCGTGGCATCGGGCAATCGGCATACCCGCCTGCGGCGCGGCCGCAAGGCCACGTGCTCCTCATCATCATCGCCACCAACCGATTCATTGCAGCGCCCATCGCCGAAATGCTCAGCGTGCAGCACCTGATCGCCACCGAACTGGCGATGAGCGGGGGACGTTATACGGGCGGAGTGGACGGAGCGCCGTCCTTCCCTGCGCTTTCGGCCATCGAGGAGGGATACGACGTGTTCGTGATCACGGATGCCTCGGGTACCTTCAATGAGGTCACCCGTCACAGCGCCTGGTTGCGAATGCAGGCCGCCGGGGTGCAGATGATCAACTGGTTTGGCATGGCCTGCGAGCTGCATCGCGACTGGCGCAACGACATCGAGGGCCTGGGCACGCTGTTCTCCAATCACATTCCGAACTATCGGAATCTCATGACGAGCTACTTGACCCTGACCAGGAAGTAAGGCCGGTGCAGGACGAAGCGCCCGGGCAGCCCGGCCGGCGCGTCGTCGTCCGCATCTGCAGGCTTCGGCAATAAGCTAACGTCGCTCAGCCAATGGCGCTCGCTTGCGCGCAAAGAACCACCAGCAGTGCGTCAATTTCGGACTGTCCGCGCAAGCTGTATTCGGCGGCGGACTCCTCGGTTTCGCCGACCCGGATGCCGAGCACGGTGTCAGGCCGGCTCAAAGTGAAAACGTCCTCATCCGTATCATCGTCCCCCACAAAGACGGCACGCGCAGAGGCCAGCCGCGTGCATAGGCGGAGCAACGCATCGCCCTTGTTGGGCGCCTCCGCAGGGACGACATTGAGCACCAGTTTGCCACCAATGAGCCGTGCGCCTTCCAAGCTCATAGCGGCATGGCGCACGGCTGCCACAGCTTCGGCATCGTTGCACCGCCGATAATGGATCGCCAGCGAGTAACGCTTGTCCTCGACAACCACGCCCGCCAGCGTCCCCAGCCTCTCGTCCAGCTGCACACGCCACTCGGCGACTCGTCGGACGATGTGGGCCGGCGCGGCAGCATGGGCTTCAAACCCGTGATTGCCGACCACCTCCCGCAACGGGATGTCGCTCAGAAAGCGCTTAACATCCACCCGTGAGCGACCGGTGATGACGACGGCGGGATAGCGCAGCGCCACCTCTTTCAGGTATTGCCGCGTCGCCGGGCGCATCTGCGCTTGCAGGGGATCCGCCACGATCGGCGCGAGCGTGCCGTCGTAGTCGAAGGCCATCAGCGTATCGCGCCTCGCGAAGTGTTTGAGCACCGCCCGGTGTTCGGGATCGAGAATGCGCTTCATTGCGTCCGCAAAGACCTCTGAGCCTGTGGCTCCGACAGCAGTCCGATCAGCTGCTCGCGCCGCCGCAAGCGGCTGGCGTCCAGCAGCATGCGTCCCGCCCAGCGGTAGACGTTCAGTTCCGAGACCAGCCGGCGCATGGCGCGCATGCGCATGCGCTGCTCCTCCACAGGCATGCGCAGGGCGGCCGAAAGCGCGGAACTCGCCTCTTCGATGTCGTAGGGATTGACGATCAGAGCCTCGGCCAGCTCGCGTGCCGCGCCGGTGAACTTGGACAGCACCAGCACGCCGCGCTCGTCGTCGCGGGCTGCCAGGTATTCCTTGGCGACCAGATTCATGCCGTCATGCAGGCTGCTGACATAACAAACATCGGCGGCGCGATAAAGTCGGAAAACATCGGGCGGCTCAGTATGCTGGCGCCGCAACACAATGGGCTTCCAGTCCTTGCTCGCGAAGCGTGCGTTGATGCGCTCCGCCAGCTCCTCGACATCGCTGTTGAGCTGGCGGTAACGCTCGATGAGCGTCCGGCTCGGTGAGGCGATCTGCAGGAAGGTGAAGCGTCTGCGCCACTCAGGCTCGCACTCCAGCAGGCGCTCGATCGCTCGGAAGCGCTCCTCGATGCCCTTGGTGTAATCGAGACGATCCACTCCGACGCCGAGCCGCGCATCGCCGGGCAGCTTCAGTTCCGCCAGAAGATCGGCACGGCACTGGGCGACGGCTGGCGCTGCATCGGCCCAACGATGAGGCCACTCCACGGAGATCGGATAGGCGCGCACCAGCGTGCGGCGCTGGTTCTGGATCACCGCGAAGTCCTCGCGGTCGAGCCGTGATTCCAGGAAACGGTCCGCCGCCTCCAGAAAATTGTTGCAATGAAACTGCGTATGGAAGCCCAAAATACCGCTGCCCAGGAGACCCTCCAGCAGTTCCACATGCCAGGGGCAGATGCTGAACTGCTCCGCGTTTGGCCAGGGAATGTGCCAGAAGGTCAGAATCGTCGCATGCGGCAGGCGCTCCCGCAGCATTTTCGGCACCAGCGCGAAATGGTAGTCCTGAACCAGAATTACCGGGGCATCGGTGTCCACCTCCTGGCAGACCGCATCGGCGAACTTCTGGTTGACCAACTGGTAGTGCTGCCAATCCGCGGCGCGGAACATTGGCCGCGCGTGCACGACATGGCACAGGGGCCACAAACCCTCATTGGCGAATCCGTAGTAGTAACCCTTTTCCTCCTCTGGCGTGAGCCATAGACGTCGCAGGACGTAGGATTCTTCGCCCGGGGGCACGCGCAGATGGTCGCGGGCGTCTACCGTGTCACGGTCGGCGGAACCCGCGCCGTGCGCGACCCAGACCCCCGAACAGGCTCGCACCACTGGTTCCAGCGCGCTGACCAGGCCGCTTGCCGGATGCAGGATGCGGATGCTCCCGCCCGCGACGCGGTCGTGGATGTAGGGCTCGCGGTTGGCCACGACGATCAATCGCTCACCGTGAAGATGACGCTGGAGTGTCAGCTTGAGCCGCTGCGGGTTCCACAGGCCGCCCTGCAGTTCGGAGTGCTCTTCCTTCGCAAGACGGTCGAGCAGGTCGCGCAAATCCTTCATCAGCGGCATGAACTCCGGACGGCGCGTGTCGGTCCGGCCCTGCGCCATCTGGCGCAACGTATCACTCCAGCCGCGCCAAAGCAGACGAACAGTGACCAGCGTGACGACGGACGCCAGCGTGGCGAGCGTAATGAAAGCGATCAGGAGGAAACGCTGCGTGCTGCCCTCTCTCCGCAGGACAAAGCTGAGGTCATGGACCAGAACCACAAACCCGAGCACTCCCTCGTCTTCAACCAGCGGAATGGCGCTCACATGCACTTCGCCGCCGGGAAGTTCCGTGACGGCGCGCCAGACGGCCCACTCCTGGGTCGCTGCGCTCGCAGCAGGTCGGACATGGCCGCCCATCTCAACGCAGGAGAGGTGCTCCGGAAACTCCGGGGTCGCGGCGATCTGCTTGGAATCGGGTGTGCACAGCGCAACCGCGAGAATACGTTCGTCATGGGCAATGTCCGCGAGGAGGTCGCGAAGTCCGCGCACATCGTTCTCGCGCAGGTCGGCGACCAGCGCGCGTCGCGCGCCGCTGACGGCCAGATCCGCGCGCAGCGCCACGTCGCGTTCAAACCAGCCGCGCGTGGTGTGCATGGCGGCCAGCCAGGCAACGGCAATCAGCACCGTCAGCGCGGCGAGCCAGAGGATGACGAAACGAAGAGTCGCTTTCATTGCTCCCGTTCTGGCCTCGAGCAACCGTTTCCGTAGCCGGCGTGGATCTGCTAGTTTCGCGCCATGCGCCTCGAAGACCTCGGCCTGATCGGCAACTGCCAATTCTCGGCGCTCATTGAGCGCACCGGGAGCGTGGTCTGGTGCTGCCTGCCGCGGTTCGATTCGGAGCCGGTGTTTGGCAGGCTGCTCGATCCCGCTGGCGGCGAATTTTCCATTGAACCCGCCGACGGCCAGCCGGGCTCGCAGCGCTACTGTGAGAACACCAATGTCCTTGAGACGGCGTTCGATTCACCCGGCGGCGCGTTCCGCATTCTAGACTTTGCGCCGCGCTTTGTGCAGCACGAGCGGCTGTTCCGGCCGACGCAGCTCGTGCGAATCGTCGAGCCGCTGCGCGGCACTCCCACCGTGCGCGTTCGCTGCGAGCCCCGACTCGGTTGGTCGATGCGTGCGCCACAGGTGCTGCATGGGTCCAACCATCTCCGTTTCGAAGGCCACCCTGCTCCATTGCGCCTGACCTCGGACATCGCGCCGACATATCTCCGCGGTCTGCCCTTCGCCCTGGGCGAGCGTCGCCATCTGGTACTGAGTTGGGGGCCACCGGTGGAGGAAGAGCTGCCAGCGCTATGCGAGCGGTTCCTGTCGGAAACCTTGCGTTACTGGCAACGCTGGGTGAAACACTGCAACATCCCGCCGCTTCGCCAGCGCGAAGTGATCCGCTCCGCACTCACCTTGAAGCTGCATTGCTTCGAGGACACCGGCGCCATCGTGGCCGCCATGACTACTTCCATCCCGGAGGCGCCGGGCAGCGGACGCACGTGGGACTACCGTTACTGCTGGCTGCGCGACGCCTACTACGTGCTCGGTGCCCTGCGTCTGCTCGGCCATTTCGAGGAGCGCGAGCACTTTATCCAGTATCTGATCAACATCGCAGCCAATGCACCGGAGCTTGATCTGCGTCCGCTCTACCGCGTCGATGGCAGCAGCGATCTCGACGAACAGGTCATTGGGCACTGGGCGGGATTCAATGGTGACGGTCCGGTGCGGATTGGCAACGCCGCCGCGCTTCATCAGCAGCATGATGTGTTTGGCGAGATGGTGCTGGCTCTGGCGCCGGTGTTCATGGATGACCGCTTCAGCCAGGAGCGCTCGCCCGCTACGCTGGAACTGCTGGAACGCCTCGCGCGCAAGGCCATCGCCGTCGCCGGCACGCCTGATGCGGGCATCTGGGAATACCGCAAGACCTGGGAGCCGCAGACGTTTTCGAGCCTGATGTGCTGGGTCGGTGCCGACCGCATGGCGTGCGTCGCGCAGCGCCACCGCCCCGATCATGCGCGCGAATTCGAGTCCGCCGCAAACCGGATCCGCGCTGAGATTCTGTCACGCGCGTGGAATGAATCGCACCGCAGCTTTGTCTCCACCTACGGCGGTAGCGAGCTGGATGCGGCACTGTTGCAGATGGCGTCCCTGCGCTTCCTGCCGTCCGGTGACCCGCGCCTGAATTCGACGGTGGACGCCATCAGCAAGGATCTCTGCCGGAACGGCTGGTTGTTACGCTACCGTAATGACGATGGACTGGGCGTCCCGTCCGTTGCATTCGTCATCTGCACGTTCTGGCTGATCGAGGCCTTGACCGCGACTGCGCGCTCCAACGAAGCCATGGCGTTGCTGAACCGCATTCACCAGGCCATGTCACCGCTGGGATTGATGTCCGAAGATTGCGATGTGGCGGACCAGCGGATGTGGGGGAATTTCCCGCAGGCCTATTCGCATGTGGGATTGATCCATGCGGCTTTTGCGGTTTCACCCCGGTGGTCGGAAATTCTGTGAACCTGTCGGCGCGTCCGCCAGACCTCTTACGGGAAGCTCTGAATAAGTCCATCCTGGACTTCTCTGAGCACGGCGGAATCCTTGCCTCATGCAGAGATTCCTCAGCAGCTCAAGCTGCCGATGTGCCGAGCCTCCTCCGGCTGGGTAACAAGGGAGCTGTGCTGTGCGAAGGTTGCTGCCCGCACCGATGGTGCGGTGGCCTGCGGCACAGGCGCCAGGCCGGCCGTAACGCTCAGCCCGCCTGCCTTGCGCTACGCTTCAGGACGATCGGCGCCAGTTCACGCAGGGCCTGGCGGTAGACGCCCCGCTTGAACGCCACCACTTCGCGCAGCGGCCGCCAGTAATAGACCCAGCGCCAGGCGTCGAACTCGGGCTTGTCGGCGATGTCAAGGCGTACGCGACTCTCGTCGCCCATCAGACGCAAGA
>JBQTIC010000081.1:0-39873 GCA_052388435.1 Chromatiales bacterium
TCCTACCTTCCCCCGCAGGCGGGGAAAGGGGATACCGGCTCGCGTCCCCCCAAGCTTTCGCTGGGGCTAAAGGCTCACGCGCGGCCCTGGCCGGAATGACGAAGATGTTTGTGGGACGCCACACTAGAGGTGACGAAAAACCGCCTTGTGCAGGCAAAAACATAGCGGCATAGATTGCGGCCGGTAGCCAGCGCGGCGTGCGCGCTAGCTCGCCGGAGGTTCGTCGCTGTCGGTTGACTTCTTGATGATGAGATCGACCTGGCCGGTCTGCCTGTCACGCGCCTCCTCGGTGCGCTTTTGGATGCGCTCGATATCCTGGCGCTGGAGGTCCAGGATCTTCGCGGAGGCCGCGGGCGCAACTGCCTTGTCTGTGAGCATGTTGTTCACCCGGTGCTCGATCTCTTCGCGCAGTTGCGACTGCTCGATGTCCCTAGCTCCGGGCGCCGATTGGGGGCTGCGTGGGGTCTCCGTGGCGAGAGCGGCGGATTGGCGTACGCGCTTCATGTCCGCCGCCACATCCGCCTCAATGGAATCGATCTCCTTGGTCATGAGGGCACGCACGCGGGCCGCCTGTTCCTCGGCGCGGCGCACCATGGCCTCGGCCTGCTCACGCGCCTTAAAAGCAGCCTCCGTTGCCGACTTGAGAAAATCGCGCTCCATCTCGAGCAGGCGACGCTCCTCGCGCAACCGCGCCTCCTCCTGTGCGCGGACCTTCTCGTTCCGTGCCCTGTATTCAGCAATGACCGCCTCGGTCTGCTTGACGAGGCGCCGGCGCGCCGCCTCGGCAGAGGCGCGCTCCTGGCGGGCAAGTTCGACCAGGGCGGCATTGCGGGCGAACTCGGCGCCCAGGATCTTCCGCAGCTCGGCGAGCTGCGTCTGGGTGGCCGCCTGCAGCTGCTGCTCCTGTCCCGGTGTCTCGCGTAGCTGCCGGCGGGTTTCCTCAAGCAGCCGCCGCTGCTCGGCCAGTTCACCAACCAGCTTCTGGCGCTCCGCGCTGAGCAGGTGCTCGGCTTCCGTCCGCGCGGCGAGAACGTGTTCCAGCTCCTCGACGCGGTCACGATACGACTGCTGGAGCTGATCGCGTTCCCTCGCGAGTGCACCGCTTTGCCCCAAAGTGTCTTCGTAATCTTTTATCTGCTCCGTGTACTGGCGCAATGCAGATTCCTGGTCGGCGATCTTTGCCTCGGCGGCTACCAGCGCCTCCTGCAGGTGCGCGGAATCCCTGCGCGCCTTCTCGGCATCGGCCTCGTATTCACGCAACTTCGCATGGGCGTACTGCAGGGCAGCGTCCTGCGAGCGCATGCGCTCGGCCGCCTCCCGTGCGCGCGACTCGTAATCATCGGTACGCGCCGTCAGTTCGGCGGGCGCCGCGGGTGCGGCGGCGTCCGACAGTAGCGGCGCGGGCGGCTCGACGAGCGGTGGCGTCAGGCCGTCTGAGTGCAGCAGGGACGGCGGCGCGACCGTCGTCGCGGATGGTATGGGCGGTGAGTCCGCGACAACGACTGTTTGTCCACCGCTGCCGGCCAGTTCAAGCGCTTGCAGCTCCTTCAACAGATCTTTGCCCTGGTGGTGACCCGTGAGCGGCACCGTCTCCTGGACACCCTCCTCCTCTGTCGACTGCTTGGGGACCGCGGTTGCCGTCAAGTCCGGGTTCTTGGGCGGGCCGCCTTCGATGGCAAACAATGCCGCCAGTTCGCCCGCGCAGCCTCCTTCCACGCAACTCGCATCGAAGCCTCGCTCGCGGAGAATAAAGGCCGCTACGGCGCTGCGGCTGCCGTCGTCGCAGTAGACAATGTACCTCTTGCGGGCATCCAGCCGGGTGGCGTGGATGCGCAGGATATTGAGCGGGATGTTAACGCTGCCCGCGAGCGCGCCGTTGCGGCATTCTTCCGGGAACCGGACGTCGATCCAGAAGGCGCCGTCCCTCACCAGCGCCATGCCTTGCTCGAAGGAGACATTCTTCAGCAGCGCCTTCCTGATGAACTGGACGAAATCCTCCTTGCCAATGCGGATGAGTTCGCCGTCGGTCATCATGCGGACCGTGGCGTTACGGCGCATGTTGGAGATCAGTGCGTCTTCGCCGAACGCATCCCCGGGTTTCAGCTCCGCGAGCTTAATGCCGTGGGCGCTCACGGAGGTGGTGCGGCGAACCTCGCAGCTCCCTTCCTTGATGATGTAGTAGTAATCGCCGACATCACCTTGCCGGATCACGTTGTCCCCGGCCTTGAACTTCACCAACTCCATGGCCGCAAAGAGGCCGGGCAGACTGGAGGGCGGCAACTTCGCAAAGAGCTGCGGCTTCAGTGCAGCGGCGATCTTTCCCGGAGCGGCGTCCGTGGCGCTTTCGCCGCCGGCTTCGGTGCGTTGCTCCGTCGCCGCGTGACCGCCGGCCGGGGCCTGGCGTGCGCTCAACAGTTCTTCGAGAACGCCCCGCCGCAGCCGCAACACCGTCACGTGTCCTCCCGTTCGGGCCGACACACGGCGTGGCTGAATATGGCCTATGGGATTGAGACTGGCGTCCGTGCCGCTGACGACCCGCTTAACTACCTTGTTCTCGGCACACAGGTCAAGCGTGCCGTCGAGCAGGTAATAAGTGTAGCCGTCACGACTGCCTTGCGCGAAGATGACCTGGCTGTCGTCAAATTCAAGCACCTCGACATCGGAGAAGGCCTGGTCCTGCTGGGCAGGCCCGAAACGGTTGAACGGGATCAGTTGCCGGAAAATATTCTTGTACTGGTTCGCTTCCGCGAGCATACGAATTTCGTCACCGGGCGTTGGGGCCCGCGGATGCAGACGTATCATCCGCCGGCGACTTAGAATTCTAGAATTGGCCTCGGCTCAAGTCCTTTTAGCCGAATCCTCCCCTTGATTCCAGCTTAGTCTACTAACTGCCGTTTGCGCAATGTATTTATGTGAACTGGCGCGTACCGGCCGCATCGCCTTTCTGATGGTGCCCGGAAGAGTAATTTACCGCCCGTATCGCCAGAGACGAACTAGCCTCCGCCGGTCGACAGCGTGCCGCGTATGGGAGGGAGCAGCAAATGATTCGCGCGGATAGGTGGTGGCCACTGCGGCGACGGGACATCGTCTATTTAGCCACGGACACGATTGCAGTTATCATCCGCAACGGCTCAAAGTAAGACGACGAAATATTCATAGCCGGGAGGCGCAGAACAATGAAGATAGGTGTGCCCAGAGAGATAGTGCCCTTGGAGCGGCGTGTCGCAACGACACCGGAAGTCGCGGAGAAAATCATAAAGCTCGGCTTCTCCGTCGCGTTCCAGTCGGGGGCCGGCGAGTACGCAAACTTCTCTGACGATGCTTACCGGGAAGTGGGGGTCGAAATCGTGCCGGACGCTGAAACCCTTTGGGCGCAGTCCGACATCGTCATGAAGGTGCGCAGCCCCACGCCGGAGGAAGTCCATCTCATGCGTGAAGGGACCGCGCTGGTGAGCTTTATCTGGCCAGCACAAAACCCCGATCTGCTGAAGCAACTGGCGGCGAAGAGGGCCACCGTGCTGGCCATGGACAGCGTGCCGCGCATCTCCAGGGCGCAGAAGCTCGACGCACTGAGTTCGATGGCCAACATCGCCGGCTATCGGGCCATCATCGAGGCGGCCCATCACTTTGGCCGCTTCTTCACCGGCCAGGTGACCGCCGCCGGCAAGGTGCCGCCCGCCAAGGTGTTCGTCATCGGCGCCGGCGTGGCCGGTCTGGCGGCCATCGGCACGGCCTCCGGACTCGGCGCCATCGTCCGCGCCAACGATACCCGCCCGGAGGTAAAGGATCAGGTGAAATCGATGGGCGGGGAGTTCGTCGAAGTGAACTACGAGGAGGAAGGCTCCGGCAGCGGCGGTTACGCCAAGGTCATGAGCGAGGGTTACCAGAAAGCCCAGCGCGAGGTGTTCGCGCGCCAGGCCATGGATGTGGACATCATTGTCACCACCGCGCTGGTTCCCGGTAAACCGGCGCCGAAACTCATCACCTCAGGCATGGTGGAATCGATGAAACCCGGCAGCGTCATCGTCGATCTGGCCGCGGAACAGGGCGGTAACTGCGAGCTCACCGAGCCGGGCAAAGTCGCCGTCAAGCATGGCGTGACCCTTATCGGCTATACGGATCTGCCCAGCCGACTTTCCAAGCAATCCAGCACTCTGTACGCGACCAACCTCCTGCGT
The DNA here is from genome assembly GCA_052388435.1 of Chromatiales bacterium. Taxonomy (GTDB): domain Bacteria; phylum Pseudomonadota; class Gammaproteobacteria; order JAJPIJ01; family JAJPIJ01; genus JBQTIC01. The sequence continues at coordinate 4,179 of JBQTIC010000081.1, forward strand.
CTGCTGGAGGAACTCTGCCCGAGCAAGGACGGCATGCTGCATGTGGACATGGAGGACGAGGTGATCCGCGGTACCACGATTATCAAGGGAGGCTCGACCACCTGGCCGCCACCGGAGCCGAAACTGTCCGCGGCGCCACCCGCCCCTGCACCCGCCGCCGCCGCGGTGGAAGCTGCGAAGATGCCGGAGAAGAAGGTCATGCCGCCGCTCGTCAAGGTCAGCCTTCTGTCTGCCATCTGCGCCCTCCTCTTCTTATGGATCGGCGCGCATGCACCGCCACCCTTCCTGTCCCACTTCACGGTCTTTGTGCTGGCCTGCTTCGTCGGCTACATGGTCATCTGGAACGTTACGCCCGCCCTGCACACCCCGCTCATGAGCGTCACCAACGCCATCAGCAGCATCATTGCCATTGGCGCGCTCATACAAATCTCATCCCCAGGGCTGTTTATCACCGTGCTGGCGGGGCTTGCCATCGCGATGACCGCCGTCAACATGTTCGGCGGTTTCTGGGTCACCCAGCGCATGCTGGCCATGTTCAGAAAATAGACAGAAAGGCAGTGTCATGACAGCAGAGCTGGTGACGGTCTCTTACCTCGGCGCAACCATCCTCTTCATCTTGAGCTTGGGGGGCCTGAGCCACCCCGAGAAAGCGCGCCACGGGAATCTCTACGGCATCATCGGCATGACACTGGCCATTCTGGCAACCGTCTTCGGTCCGAGAGTAACGGGCGGTGGCATTGTTTGGATCATTCTCGCCATGCTTGTCGGCGGCAGCATCGGCATCTACGCCGCGCGCACGGTCAGGATGACTCAGATGCCGGAGCTGGTTGCGCTGATGCACAGCCTGGTGGGTCTGGCCGCGGTATTCGTGGGTTTCGCGAACTATATCGATCCGACGGCGCATTTCAGCGGCGCCGAGAAGACCATCCACGAGCTGGAGATCTACATCGGTGTGTTGATCGGCGCGGTGACCTTCTCCGGCTCAGTGATTGCCTTCGGCAAGCTGTCCGCGAAAATCAGCGGCAGACCCGTGCTGCTGCCCGCGCGGCACTGGCTCAATCTCGCCGGCCTCATCGGCGTTATCGTTCTCGGTAAAATGTTTCTCGCTGCGGGGAGTCCCGGAACAGGACTGTTGCCGCTGATCCTGATGACCGCCATCGCGTTGGCTTTCGGTGTGCACATGGTCATGGCCATCGGCGGCGCCGACATGCCGGTCGTCGTGTCCATGCTCAACAGCTACTCCGGCTGGGCAGCCTCCGCCACGGGCTTCATGCTCTCCAATGATCTCTTAATCGTAGTCGGGGCGCTGGTCGGCTCCAGCGGCGCGATCCTGTCCTACATCATGTGCGAGGCCATGAATCGCCGTTTCCTGAGCGTCATTGCCGGCGGCTTCGGCACCGCGGGGGGGGCGCCGGCAATGGCCAGTGCGCAGCCGGCAGGCGAAGTGACCCCCATCAGCGCCGCGGACACGGCGAGGCTGTTACAGGAATCAACGAATGTGGTCATCGTTCCCGGCTATGGCATGGCGGTGGCGCAGGCCCAGCACACGGTCTATGAGATCACCAAACTGCTACGCGAGAAGGGTATAAACGTCCGCTTTGCCATTCATCCCGTGGCGGGACGTATGCCCGGCCACATGAACGTGCTTCTCGCGGAGGCCAAGGTCCCTTATGACATCGTTCTCGAGATGGATGAAATCAACGAGGACTTTCCGGAGACGGACGTCGCGATGGTCATCGGCGCCAATGACATCGTTAACCCCGCCGCCGAGGAGGACCCTCACAGCCCCATCGCCGGCATGCCGGTGCTCGAGGTGTGGAAGGCGAGGACTTCCGTCGTCATGAAGCGCAGCATGGCTTCCGGCTATGCGGGGGTGGACAACCCGCTTTTCTACAAGGACAACAACCGCATGCTGTTCGGCGACGCCAAGAAGATGCTCGATGAGGTGCTGGGAGTTTTGAAGGTCTAGCTGCCGCTGCTACGCGCTCTTCAGAGAAGTGTCAACAGCCTTTTGGAGGGAACCTGCTCAGGAATTTCCAGACAGGATGTTGGAATACGTCCTGCCCTTTGATGGGGGAAGGCATGGAGAGGGAACCTATTCGACGCGTATGCAAGTATCCCCCCCGCAAAGGCCACGATCAGGCCTGACCATGCTGACGCACGTCCGTCAGACCCCCCATGTAGGATTGCAGCGCCTGCGGAACGCGAATGGAGCCATCCTCCTTCTGATAGTTCTCCATGATGGCGATGAGAGCGCGCCCCACCGCCACCCCAGAGCCGTTGAGCGTGTGCAGCAGCTCCGGCTTGCCGGTCTGCGGATGGCGATAGCGCGCCATCATGCGCCGCGCCTGGAAGCTCTCGAAGTTGCTGCAGGATGAGATCTCCCGGTAGGTGTTCTGGCTCGGCAGCCAGACCTCGATGTCATAGGTCTTCGCCGAGGAAAAGCCCATGTCGCCCGTGCAAAGCGCCACGACTCGGTACGGCAGCTCAAGACGCTTGAGCACCTCCTCCGCGTGCGCGGTGAGCTGTTCCAGTGCGTCATACGACTTCGCAGGCTCTGCCAGTTGCACCAGCTCGACCTTCTCAAACTGGTGCTGGCGGATCATGCCGCGGGTGTCCTTGCCGTAGGAGCCTGCCTCGCTGCGAAAGCAGGGCGTGTGGCAGACGAATCGCTTTGGTAACTCCTCCGCGGCGTAGATGCGTTCACGCGCCAGGTTGGTCACCGGCACTTCCGCGGTCGGGATGAGGTAGAAGTCTTGTTCGGTGACGTGGAAGAGATCCGCCTTGAACCTCGGCAACTGACCGGTGCCCTGCATACTCGTCGGGTTCACAAGGAATGGGACATAGACCTCCGTGTAGCCGTGCTCGCGGGTGTGCAGGTCGAGCATGAACTGGATCAGCGCCCGTTGCATCCGCGCCAGCGTACCTGCAAGGACGACAAAGCGTGCGCTGGCGATCGTCGCCGCCGTCTCGAAGTCCATCATCCTGAGCGCCGCGCCCAGATCGACGTGATCCTTTGGCGTGAAAGCGAACTGCGGCGGCTCGCCCCAGCGGCGCACCTCCACGTTGTCCTCGGGGCCGCGGCCGTCCGGCACGCTCGCGTGCGGGACATTCGGTATGCCCAGCGCGAAGTCCTGCAGCCGGCTCTGTACCGCCGTCAGGGCCGCCTCGCATTGCTTGAGCCTGTCGCTCAGGCCGTTCACCTCCGCCATCAATGAGGTGGCATCTTCGCCCCTGGCCTTGGCCTGGCCGATCATCTTCGACTTAGCGTTGCGCTGCGCCTGGAGATCCTGCGTCTGTGTCTGCCAGTACTTGCGCTCCGCCTCTATGGCGTTGTAGGCCGCGGCATCGAGTTCCATCCCACGCCGCGCAAGTCCTGCACGGACTTCCTCGATGCGCGTGCGTAACAACAGTGGGTCAATCATCGTCCTTCTCGTCTTTCTAATCCGTTATCTGTGCAGACCAGCTCACGATGTGGTCCGGCTCGACCATCGTGTTCAATCGCGTAAGGATACTGCGCACCTTTTCCGGGTCGTCGAAAAACTCCACGACGACCGGCAGGTCGAGCGACATGTCGATGAGGCTGGCGGAGTGCATCTTCCCCGACTTGCCGAAGCCTGTCACACCCCGGAACACGGTCACTTCCCGCACCGTGCCCTCGTCATGCAGACAACGGAGCGACGCAGACAGCCTGTGCTCCGCCTAGGCGACGTGTCGCTGTCAGCCGTTGCCCTCGGCGTCTCCGTCGAGTGCCCGCAACTGGCGCAGCCGTTCGGCGATCTTCGCCTCAAGGCCGCGCTCGGCTGGCTGGTAGTAGCGTCTTCCCTTCAGTTTTTCCGGCAGATAGTTCTCACCGGCCGCGTAGGCATCCGGCTCGTCGTGCGCGTAGCGATAACCGCGGCCATAGCCGAGGTTCTGCATCAGTGCCGTCGGCGCATTGCGCAGGTGCAGGGGGACTTCCAGCGATCCGTGCTTCTGCACGTCTTCCACGGCGGTGGTGTACGCGTTGTACACTGCATTGCTCTTCGCGGAGCAGGCGAGATAGACGACAGCCTGCGCGATCGCCAGCTCCCCTTCGGGACTGCCGAGCCGATCGTAGGTGTCCCACGCGTCCAGCGCGACTTGTAGCGCACGCGGATCGGCGTTGCCCACATCCTCGCTCGCGATGCGCACCACGCGTCGCGCGATGTAGCGCGGGTCGCACCCCCCGTCAATCATGCGCGCAAACCAGTAGAGCGCCGCGTCGGGCGAGGACCCGCGCACCGATTTGTGCAAGGCCGAGATCTGGTCGTAGAACGCCTCGCCACCCTTGTCAAAGCGGCGCACACTTCCCCCTGCCAGGACTTCGCCAAGCAGTTCAGCATCGATGGCGCGGCCATCGGCAAGGTCGAGCGCGATCTCGAGCAGGTTCAGCGCACGGCGAGCATCGCCGTCGGCGGCGGCGGCGAGTCGCAGCCGCAGCCCCTCCTCCATCTCTGCGCCGGCCTCCTTCAGCGCCCTGTTGATGACCCGCTGAAGGTGTGCAGGCGTCAGCGCCTTCAGCACGTAGACGCGCACGCGTGACAGCAGTGCACTGTTCAGTTCGAAGGACGGGTTCTCAGTGGTCGCACCGATGAAGGTAACGGTCCCGTCCTCGATGTGCGGGAGGAAAGCATCCTGCTGCGACTTGTTGAAGCGATGAACTTCATCGACAAAGAGCACCGTCCGCCGCTCTTCGCCGGCACGGATCGTCTTTGCGGCATCGATGGCGCTGCGAATTTCCTTTACGCCGGACAGCACGGCGGACAGGGTCAAGAACTCCGCGCGACAGTGCTGTGCGATGAGCCGCGCTATAGTCGTCTTGCCGCTGCCGGGCGGGCCCCAGAACACCATCGAGTGCAACTGGCCCGCCTCGATCGCGCGTCGCAGCGGCTTGCCCGGCGCGAGCAGGTGTTCCTGACCGATAACCTCATCGATGCGCGCCGGCCGCAGGCGATCCGCCAGCGGGCGGAAATCTGTGGCAGAGCTCACGGCCATCGGCGGTGATCTAAGGATTGGCGGCGCGGCGGGTGAGGTCGTTGACGTCCACCCCGGGGGGCGGGATGAACGTGAACAGCGCGGGATCGATCGGCACATTGCGCTGCTCGCCGCTGAAGTGCAGCCGCGTCGTTTGTCCGAAGTTATCGAAGAGTTCCATCCAACGCAGATCCTTGCCCTCGAACCCCAGCCGGACGCGCGCGTACTCGTTCTTCGCGTCGCGGGGCAGCAGTGTCAACCATGAGGCACCGTCCTTCTCGCCGTCTTCGCGCACCTCGAACTTCTCGTTGATGCGCGTATCACTGCCGAGGATTACGGAGGGCGTGCTGCCGAGCGCATTCTGCATCGGCCGGATGGTCACCTGCTCAAGATCCTGATCGTAGATCCAGATCTTCTCGCCATCGCCGATGATGGCCTGGACGTAGGGCTGCTCGTAGTCCCAATGGAACTTGCCCGGCCGCTGCAAATAGACCCTGCCCTGCGAGGTCTCAAGCGTTTTGCCGTTCTCGTTGATCACGATCTGTTCGAACTGCGCCTGCAGTGTCCGAAAATCGGCCAGGTAGGCATCGAGCGCCTCACGCGCCGTGCCCGCCTCCGCGTGCGGCGCAAATAGCGCAATCATCGCACCCATCATGATGGCCGTTCGTGTCTCAATCCGCATCTTGTTCGCCCCAGTAAGGAGATCAATCTTTCGGCGGCGGAGGAGCCAGCACATCGCGCGTGCCATTGGACTGCAGCGCGCCGACGATGCCGGTGCGTTCCATCTCCTCCACCATGCGCGCGGCCCGGTTGTAGCCGATCTTCAACCGCCGCTGAACGGCGGACACCGATGCGCGTCTGGTCTCCGTCACGAACCTTACCGCCTCGTCATATAAGACATCCGCCTCCTCGCCGGTTCCGCCGAACTCTTCGCCTGCGGCGCCTGTCTCCTCGTCGATCGCGCCGCTTATGATCGCATCGAGGTACTCCGGCGCGCCGGAACGCTTGAGGTGCGCAGCGACGTGGTGGACTTCCTGATCGGAGACGAACGCCCCGTGCACGCGCGTGGACAGACCCACACCCGGCGGCAGATACAGCATGTCACCGTGACCGAGCAGGTTTTCCGCCCCCATCTGGTCGAGAATCGTGCGGGAATCCACGCGCGAGGACACTTGAAAGGCGATCCGGCTGGGAATATTGGCCTTGATGAGACCAGTAATAACGTCCACCGACGGCCGCTGCGTCGCCAGGATGAGGTGGATGCCGGCGGCCCGCGCCTTCTGGGCCAGGCGCGCAATGAGCTCCTCCACCTTTTTGCCGACCGTCATCATCATGTCGGCGAGCTCGTCGACGATGATGACGATGTAGGGTAGCGTCTGCAGCGTCGGCGCCTCCTCCTGCGCCGCACCCTCAGCCTTCGCGAGGGGGTCTGCGATCGGCCTGCCCGCCTCGATGGCGTCGCGCACCTTGCGGTTGTAGCCGCCGATGTTTCGCACGCCGAGCGCTGCCATCAGGCGATAGCGCCGCTCCATCTCTTTGATGGCCCAGCGCAAGGCGTTGGCAGCCTCTTTCATATTGGTCACCACCGGCGTGAGCAGCGCCGGTATGCCCTCGTAGACGGACAGCTCGAGCATCTTCGGGTCGATCATGATGAGCCGTATGTCCGCCGGCGTGGCCTTGTAGAGCAGGCTCAGGATCATTGCGTTCAATGCCACTGACTTGCCGGAGCCGGTAGTGCCCGCCACCAGCAGATGGGGCATGCGCGCAAGGTCCACCACCACCGGCTTGCCGGCGATGTCCTTGCCCAGCGCCAGCGTGAGCGGCGAGCTGCTCGCCTCGTACTCGCGCGAACTCAACATCTCGCCCAGGGAAACCAATTCGCGCTGCGTATTGGGGATCTCGAGTCCTACGGTGGACTTGCCCGGGATCACCTCGACCACGCGCACGCTGACCGTGGAAAGGGACCGCGCCAGGTCCTTGGAGAGGTTGGTGATGCGGCTGACTTTCACGCCCGCCGCGGGCTGCAGTTCGAAGCGGGTGATGACCGGCCCCGGATGCACGGCGACGACCTGCGCCTCAATGCCGAAGTCCTTGAGCTTTAGCTCCACCTGCCGCGACATCGCCTCGAGCGTTTCCTCCGAATAGCCGCCTTTGGGCGGCGGCGGCCGGTCGAGCAGACCGAGCGGCGGCAACTCCGCCGGGCTGGGCGGCTTCTCAAACAGCGCTTCCTGCCGCTCCTTGACCGCCCGGGTACTGATCTCGAAGGTGGAGATGGTCGGCTCGATACGCGGCTTGGCACGGCTGACGGCCTTCTGCTTCTCGACCTTCACCAACGCCTCGCGCTCCTGCTTGGCGCGTCGTCCTGCCAGATGATCAGAAAGATTCTCCAGGCCTGCCTGCACCGCCTCCAGCCCCGCCAGCGTGCAGCGCCCCACCGTGTCCATCAACCATAGCCAGGAGAGGCCCGTATACAGCGTGATGCCCACGAGCAGGAGCGCGAACATCAGTAGCGAACCGCCGATTTGACCGAAAACCGAGGTCAGTCCCTTACCAACCACGTCACCGGCTACGCCACCGGCAGCATGGGGTAACTCGACCGTTGCGTGCAGGCGCAGCCACACGAGCGCGCTCCCCATGAGCACGGTCAACATCAGGCCGACACACCAAGTCGTGAAGTGGAAATAATCAAACGGCCCGCCCGTCGCCTCGTTGCGGTAAACGCGCCAGCCGGCAAAGGCGATGATCGGCGGCAGCAGGTAGGCGGAGAAGCCAAAGGCGTAGAGCAGGATGTCGGCCACGTAGGCGCCCACGATTCCGCCCTCGTTGGCAACCCGGGCGCCTACCCCGGTGTGCGACCAGCCCGCGTCCTGGGGATGATACGTCGCCAGCGCCACCAGCAGGATGACGGCGAGGATGACGAGGAGGATGAACGCCACCTCGCGTAAGCGGCGGCCCAGATGCAGCGAAAAAGGCGTCTCAGCCTGCCGTTTACGGATTGCCTGCGCCAACGATATTAATCTCCAGTCTTTGAAAGTTTATATAACACCATGACCGTGAATATTTTTTCAACCCCTGGTCACTCCGTCCAACGCGACCCCTGAAACTGCAGAGTGAGGCGGCCAACTCCGGCCTCGGGGCAGGTATTGTTGGGGGAGTACCCCGGTTGAACCTGGAGGCCGGCGCGACCGGACGCCGCCCGCATGGCGCTACTTCTTCGAATCGCCCTGGGTGTAGATCGGGAATGGCGTCACATTGGCCGCCGCCCCGCTCAGCTGGGTGATCTTGCCATGCCCTTCCCTCTCCACCTCGTCGATGCGGATGATGGAGTGGATGGGCAGATACGTGCGCGCCACCCCCTCGAATTCGTTCTTCAGGTGCTCCTCGGAAGGATCCAGGACCACCGATGCTCGTTGGCCGAACAGCAATTTCTCCACTTCCACGAATCCGTAGAGACCGCTCTGGTGCACCGCGCGGGCATAAACCTCGTAGATCTTGCCCTGGTTGTGAAAGATCACCTTGTAGGTGTGTTTTTCCGCCATATCGCGGCTGATGTTATCACAGCCTTTGTCCGCTGGCATGGCGGGTCCGCTACCGGTCTGGAGGCTTCATTAAGCCCACGTTTAGACCCTTGCCGCCATGCTGCGCTACGCATTGGTATGTACATCCCGCCGGCAGTAATGCGCAGTGCTCCTTGTCGGAATCCGCGCAAGTGGCTAGAGTCTGGCAGAGGCAGCGGCACGTGGTTCGCCGCAATGGTATTCCGGGAAACGAGGGGTTCTTAATGTTGATGCGCAACACCCTTGCACTCACTCTTGTCGCCGTGGCCGTGATGGTCGCGCCGCCCGCCGTGCGGGCCGAGTGTCAGACCGGTCAGACCGGCGGCGGCGAGATTGTCGGAACACTGCTCGGCGCGGCTGTGGGCGGTTTAATCGGCTCTCAGCTCGGCGACGGCACCGGCAACAAGATCGCGATCGGCGCCGGCGTGCTCGCTGGCGGACTGCTCGGCAACCGGCTGGGCGCCAATCTCGACTGCCAGGACCAGCAGTACCACGCCGACACCGCCCAAAACGCCTTTGAAACGCAGCAGACCGGAACCACCTCGACCTGGGTCAATCCGGACTCCGGTCACTCCGGTTCCATCACGCCGACGCGTACTTACCAGGAGGCGGACGGCACCAACTGCAGAGAGTTTACGCAGGCGGTGGAAGTGGATGGCCAGCAGCAGAACGGTTACGGCACTGCCTGCCGCCAGGCCGACGGCAGCTGGAAGATCGTCAGCAACAACTAATCTCCGCCTGAAGCTGCTGAACGCCGTGCCACCCTCACGGGGCCGCGCGGCGTTTGTTTTTCACGGTTGACCGACGCGGAGCGGCGTGTCCCGTCTCTCCCGTTCCGACTCCAGTTCGGGCCCGCGCACCGCCCGGCGCCGGCCGATGAGAGAGTAAACCGCCGGAATGACGAAAAGCGTGAGCACCGTGCCGAAGCTCAGTCCGCCGACGATTACCCAACCGATCTGCTGCCGGCTCTCCGCCCCAGCACCCGTCGCCAGCGCCAGAGGCAAAGCGCCAAGAACCATGGCGAACGTCGTCATCAGAATGGGTCGCAACCGCAGCGACGCCGCTTCGATGACCGCTTCACGCAACGGACGGCCCCTGTCCTGGAGCTGGTTGGCGAACTCCACGATGAGGATGCCGTTCTTGGTGATGAGACCGACAAGCATCACCAGCCCAATCTGACTGTACACGTTCAACGTACCGTCGTTCCATTTCAGCGCCGCCAGCGCCCCGCACACCGCGAGCGGCACTGTTAAAAGGATCACAAAGGGATCGATGAAACTCTCGAACTGCGCGGCCAGCACCAGGTAGATAAAGATCAGCGCCAGTCCAAAGGTCAGATACAGCGCCGCGGCGCTCTCCCGGAATTCCCGCGACTGCCCGTCGAGCTCGGTGCGTGCCGTTGCCGGCAATACCTCCGCAGCCACGTTCTCAACGTGCTCGAGGATCTCGCTCAGCGAGTATCCCGGAGCCACACCGGCGCTGAGTGTCGTTGCACGCAGGCGATTAAAGTGATTGAGCTCCTTGGCGGATACGGTTTCCGTCACCCGCACCAGGTTGTCGAGTTGCACCAGCCGGTCGTCGCGGCCCCGTACATAGATATCGGTGAGATCCCCGGGCGTTGCCCGCGCCTCGTCGGCAAGCCGGACGATGACATCGTACTGCTCGCCCTCGCGCTTGAAACGCGTCACCTGCCGTCCGCCCAGCAGGCTCTCCAGCGTGCGGCCGATGGCGTCCACCTCGACGCCCACGTCGGCCGCCTTATCGCGATCGACGTTGACGCTGAGCTGTGGCTTGTTGAGCTTAAGATCCCCGTCGAGGTTGGTCAGCCCGGGATACTCCCGCAGCCGCGCCAGCATCTTCTCCTGAAGCTGCTCCAGTGTCGCGTAGGAGCCCGCCTGGATCACGAACTGCAGGGGCTGCGAGCGGAAGCTCTGACCGAGCGAGGGGGGATTGTGCGCGAAGGCGAGCACCCCGGGCAGGTCCTGCAGCCTGGACATCAATTCGGCCGCGATGGCCTGCTGCTTGCGCTCTCGCTCTTCCCAGGGCTTGAGAATGACGAAGGCAATGGCCAGCGTGACCGGATTGGGCCTGTCCAGACCGGGGGCGACCACCATGAATGAGGTCCTGACCTCCGGGACGTCCCTGAGAAACGCCTCTACCTGGCGAGCGTAACGGGTCGTGTAGGCCATGGTCGCCCCCTCGGGGCTAATGAGCGACCCGATGACAAAGCTGCGATCCTCGATGGGAGAAAGCTCCGACTTGAGTCCGCTAAAGAGATAGTAGCTCACTCCCCCGATGGCAATCCCGATCAGGATTACCAGCCAGCGAACCCTGAGCGCGCCGCCGAGCAGTGAGCGGTAGACGCCGACCAGCGCGCGGAGCACCCATTCGCCGGCACGGTAAAAGGGGCCGGGCCGCTCATGATGTCGCAGGATGCGCGAGCACATCATCGGCGTCAGCGTCAGCGCCACGAATCCAGACACCAGCACCGCGGCGGACACCGCGAGGGCAAACTCGGTGAACAGCCGCCCGGTCTTGCCCTGCAGAAAGGCGAGCGGCAGAAACACTGTCGCCAGCGTGAGCGTCATGGCAATGACCGCGAAGGCGATCTCCCGGCTGCCCTCGAAGGCTGCCTGCAAAGGCTGCATGCCCCGCTCGATGCGCCGGTGGATGTTCTCCAGCATGACAATGGCGTCGTCGACCACCAGGCCTATCGCCAGCACCAGCGCAAGCAGCGTCAGCACGTTGATGGTGAACCCAAGCGCATCGAGGAAGATGAACGCGCCGATGAGCGACACCGGGATGGTGACGAAGGGGATGAGGGTGGCGCGCAGGGAGCGCAGGAACAGGAAGGTCACCAGCACCACCAAGAGCAGCGCCTGGCCGAGCGTCTTGAACACTTCCTCGATCGACTTCTCGATGAAGCGCGAACCGTCGAAGGCGACCTGGATGCTCATCCCGTCGGGCAGCGATTTGATAATCGCGGGCAGCTCCGCCTTGACGGCGCGCGCCACCTCGAGTGTGTTGGCAGTCGACTGCTTGACTATTCCCAAGCCGACGGCCGGCTTGCCGTTCACCCGCACCTCGTTGCGTTCATCCAGCGGACCCAGCTCCGCACGGCCGACATCGATGAGCCGCACCGATGCACTGTTGATCTCGCGGATGATGAGCGCATTGAACTGTTCGGCGGTCCGCAGGTCCGTTTCGGACAGCACGGTGAACTCGCGCATGCGGCTCTCGATGCGGCCGGCGGGGATCTCGACGTTGCGGCTTCGCAGCGCGTCCTCGATATCCTGCACCGTGATGCCATAGGCGGCCATGCGCTCGCGATCCAGCCACAGCCGCATGGCGTAACGCCGTTCGCCGCCGATGATCACGTTGGCCACACCCGGCAGTGTCTGCAGCTTGTCCTTTACCTGCCGGTCGGCGAAGTCGGTGATCTCGAGCTGATCGTGCCGGTCGCTGAAAAAGGCGAGCCATATGATTGCCTGCGCATCGGCCTCTACCTTGCTGATAACGGGCTCCTCGACGTCGTCGGGAAGCTGCCCACGCACCCGCGAGACGCGGTCGCGCACGTCAGCGGTCGCGCCATCAGGGTGGCGCGACAGCTCGAACTCAATGGTGATGCGACTCACCTCCTCGCGGCTTGCCGACTTCATCACCTTGACCCCTTCGATACCGGCGAGCGAGTTTTCCAGCGGCCGCGTCACCTGACTCTCGATGACCGCGGCGCTCGCGCCGCTGTAGACGGTGTTGACGGAGATGATGGGCGGGTCGATGTTGGGGTACTCGCGCACGGGCAGGCGCTGGAAGGACATGATCCCGAGCAGGATCAGCACGAGGCTCATGACGGTCGCAAAGACCGGCCGGCGGATGGAGATTTCGGAAAGAACCATGCGAAGCTAGGAGGGTTGATTGACAATGCGCACGGCGGCCTGGTCCTGCAGCCGCGCCTGTCCGGCGGTGACGATGCTGTCACCGGCTTTTAGACCATTGCGGATCTCGACCTCGCCGACACGGCGGCCGCCGATCTCGATCTTGGTGAGCAGCGCCTTGCCGTTCTCAACGCGGTAGACAAATCTGTCATTGCCCAGCGGAACCAGGGCTTCCTCTGGCACCCAGATCGCGTCCTTGCGCTCGGACACCGGCAGCGCGACGCGCGCGAACATCCCTGGCCGCAGTTGGCCGGCCGGGTTGGGCAGGCGCCCGCGCACCCGCAGTGAGCGCGCCGCGTCATCCAGGCTGGGATCGATGGCATAGATCTCGCCGCTGAACGCGCGGTCCGGGAATGTCTCTACTGTAACGGTAAGCGGCTGGCCGACACCGACGGCGGCAGCATGGCGCTCAGGGACACTGAACTCGACCTTGATCGGGTCGATCGCCGCCAGGCCCACGAGATCCTGGCCGGTCTGCACATACGCCCCGGGGCTCACTTCGCGCAGCCCGAGGATGCCCCCAAACGGGGCCTTGATGACTGTCTTATCCAGCCGGACGCGTTCGAGCTCAAGGCGGGCACGAGCCACCTTGAGCACCTCCTGCGCTTCGTCGTATTCCTGCTGGCTCATGACCTTGCGCGCGAGCAGATCTTTCGCGCGGGCGAACTTCAGCTCCCCGAGCTTGGCGGCCGCCTCGGTGCTGGCCACCTGCGCCTGGAACTCCGCGGGGTCAAGCCTGAACAGGACCTGTCCCTGTTCGACGCGCTGGCCTTCCTTGAACTCCACCGATTGGATGCGCCCAGCCACCTCAGGCCGGAGCGTCACTGACTCATCAGCGATGAGCGTGCCGACCACCCGGATCTCCTCACGGGCATCGGCAACCTTGACTGTCGTTACCTCGACCGGCACCAGCGGCGGTTGCGCACCATCGTCCGTGCCGCCCGTCCTGGCCTGTTGCGCATCGGCGAGAGCAAGCATGCCTGCCACCAGCGCGAGGACCCGCACCGCAAAGTAAGTGAGCCGCCCGTGTGCAGTACTCGTCGCGCTCATTGTCCCTTCCTGGCGCGTGCTGGTTTGCCCTTGGCCACACGGCGGCGCCGGCGGCCGCTATGCAGACCCAGGGAGAAGATGCGGGCCGTCTGTTCGGCGAAATACCGCGGGTCATCCGCAAACGCAATACCCGGCAGGTGACGCAGCAGCTCGCGCGTCTGGAACAGCAAGACGTTGGCGCCGAGAAGCATGACTGCGACGACGGCGGGATCGATGCTGCCGCCGATCTCGCCGCGGCGCTGCGCGTCCTTGAGGAGCGCGATCCAGCGCTGCAGGTTTTCCCCCAGCACGTGCCGGTCGACCAGTTCCTTGCCGCGGCGATCGTCGCCTTTGAGCAGTTCGCGCAGCACCAGCCGGGCAGCGCCGGCGTGTTCGAAGAGAAACAACAGGTGCGCATGCGCGAACCGCTGCAACCGCCGCGGAAAGGCCTGCCGGCGATCAAGCAGATTGTCCTGCAGCGGCGTAGCGCGCCGGCAGGTCTCCTGCATTACCGCCAGATAAAGTCCTTCCTTCGATCCGAAATGATGAAAGATGTTCGCACGGCTACCTCCCGCCGCCGCGGCGATGTCCTGTACCGATACCCCATCATAGCCGCGTTCACAGAACAACCTCTCCGCGGCCTTGAGGATCGAGCGGGCACCCCTGCTCGGCGGCTCTGCAACCGGTACTTCCGACGTGGATTGCTGCATCACGCAGTGGGAATCATGCCGTCTGACTGACTGGTCGGTCAGCTACAGTGTAGACATAAAGCGCGGCCCTGGCCATTCCTCCGCGCGCCGCTCAGGTGGACAGCAAAGCGCGGAGATGGGCGGTGACCGCGCTGGCCAGACCGGTGACGTTATAGCCACCCTCCAGCATCGACACGAGGCGGCCTCGACAATGGCGCCGGGCGACGGCCACGAGAATTTCAGTAAGGCGGACAAAGCCGGCGTCGCTGACGCTGAAGCAGCCGAGCAAATCATCGGCGCGGCTGTCAAAGCCTGCCGAGATGAGCACGAGCTGCGGCCTGAACGCATCGGCCGCCGGCACCAGCGTTGATTCGAATGCTGCAATGATATCGGCATCTGTGGCGCCGCACGCAAGCGGCACGTTGATGTTGAGCCCGAGTTTCGCCCCTTTCCCGCGTCGGGCCGGGTCGCCGGTGCCGGGATAGGCGTGCCAGTCATGGGTGGAAAAGTAAAGCACGGAAGGATCGTCATAGAAGAACGACTCAGTGCCGTCTCCGTGGTGGTAGTCCCAGTCCGCGATCAGAATTCGTTCAAGACCAAACTCGCGCTGCGCATATACTGCCCCAATCGCGATGTTGTTGTAGAAGCAGAAGCCCTCCTCCCGGCCGGTATTGCGGGCGTGGTGCCCGGGCGGGCGGGAACAGGAAAACGCATTCTTGACTTCGCCCCGGCACACGGCCTGCACGGCCGCGAGTACTGCCCCCACCCCGGCCCTGGCGATGCCGTCGATGTCACCGTAGCGTTTACCGATCGCCTCGATGTGTGCTGCGGTGTGCACCCATCGCAGCTCTGTTTCCACGTCAGG
The DNA here is from genome assembly GCA_052388435.1 of Chromatiales bacterium. Classification (GTDB taxonomy): domain Bacteria; phylum Pseudomonadota; class Gammaproteobacteria; order JAJPIJ01; family JAJPIJ01; genus JBQTIC01. Next base: position 19,249 of record JBQTIC010000081.1, read on the forward strand.
TAAGGGTGCTATGGGCTGCAACTGCGCCAGCAGACCGTTCGCCTCGAGCGCTTGCAGTATGGCCCGCACCCGCATCGGCTGCTCGGGGTGACCCGGACCGAAGACCGGGCGCAGGAAGCGCTCGTCAAAGACAAAGCCGGTGCGCGCCGCCCGCGCGGACGGTTCGGCCGCCCCGCGCGCCAGCCACGCCGCAGACGGAAGTTGTACCGCCGTGCGCAACAGTTCCCGCCGTTTCATTGCTAATCCCTGTATGACCGGTACACTTTAATGTGCAACGCTCCACATGCCGTGTAAACATTCCCGTAACAGGATCCTCTAACGTGACAACGGCCCCGCAGTGAATACGCCGCCAGCCATGCAGACACAACGCCTTCGGTCAGCGCCGTTGGCCATCGAGTGCGTGCCCGCGCTGGCCTCCGTGACAGCGGCAGAGTGGAACGGACTGGTCGGTGCAGACTACCCCTTTCTGCGCCACGAATTCCTCGCCGCGCTGGAGACCCACGATTGCCTTGCGCCCCACGGTTGGACGCCGGCGCATCTCCTGGCTCGCGTTGGGGAGCGTCTGGTCGGTGCGCTGCCGCTCTACGTCAAAGACAATTCCTACGGCGAGTTCGTCTTCGACTGGTCATGGGCCGAGGCTTACGAGCGCGCGGGGCGACGCTACTACCCAAAACTGGTGAGCGCGCTGCCGTTCACGCCGGTCACGAGTCCGCGCGTCCTGCTCGCGCAAGAAGCGGCGCGCGGCGAGGTGCCGGCCGCCCTTATTCGCGCCGCGACCGAGATCATGGCTCAGGCGGGCCTGTCATCACTGCACTGTCTGTTCCCGCCTGCGGACGAGGCGCAGCAGCTTGCAGCGATCTGCAACGGACTCGTGCGCACCGGCTGCCAGTATCACTGGCACAACCAGGGCTATCGCGACTTCACGGAGTTTCTCGCCGCGCTCGATGCCAAGCGTCGCAAACAAATCCGCCACGAGCGCCGCGACGTGCGGGCGGCCGGCATCGAGATTGAGGTCTTGAGCGGCCGGGAGGCGAGCGAGGGGCACTGGCGACAATACCATGAGTTCTATTGCTCCACCTTTCGGCGCAAGTGGGGTGAGCCGCGACTGACCCTGCCTTTCTTCATGGCGCTCGGGCAGAACCTGCCGGACGCCGTGCTGCTTATCCTCGCGCGCCATCGTGGACGCTACGTTGCAGGCGCGTTCGCGTTGCGCGGGACACGCACGCTCTATGGCCGCCACTGGGGCTGCAGCGGCTTTTTCCGCCATCTGCACTTCGAGGTCTGCTACTACCGCGCTATCGAGTACTGCATCGCGCACGGCCTGGAGCGGCTCGATGCCGGCGCGCAGGGTGAGCACAAGATTGCCCGCGGCTTTCTGCCGGTACGGACGTGGTCGGTACACTGGTTGCTCGACAGCGCCTTCCGCCGCGCCGTTGCCGACTTTCTGCTCCGCGAGCGAGCGGCCGTGGATCGGCTGGCCAGTGAACTTTCGGAGCACGCACCTTACCGCCGCGAGCAGGGTCTGCCGGCATGAGATCGGTGCCGCTGTTCTGGTTCCGGACACGCACTTACGCCGAGGACTTCCCGCCGGTGGAACTCGCCCTGGCTGAGCCCGACGGACTGCTCGCCGCCGGCGGCGACCTGGCAGTGGGACGGCTGCTCAGGGCCTATCGGCTCGGCCTCTTCCCCTGGTACAGCGCCGGACAGCCGATACTGTGGTGGAGCCCGGACCCGCGCACGATCCTTTTTCCCGACCGGATCAAAGTCTCCCGCAGTCTGCGGCGCACGCTCGCCCGCGCGCCCTTCATGGTGACCTGGGATCACGACTTTCCCGGCGTGGTACGGGGCTGCGCCGCGTCACGGCGCGATGGCTCCGGTACCTGGCTTACGGCGCCGATGATCGAGGCCTACACCCAGTTGCACTCGCACGGATGCGCGCACAGCGTCGAATGCCGCCACGGCGGCGAACTCGTCGGCGGACTATACGGGGTGAGCATCGGCCGCGTATTCTTCGGGGAGTCCATGTTCAGCCGCATGAGCAATGCTTCCAAAGTCGGCCTCGTCTACGCGTGCAGTTGGCTGCAGACCTGGGGCTACCGCCTCATCGACTGCCAGGTACATACCGCGCACCTGGAAAGCCTGGGTGCGACACACATCCCTCGCAAAACTTTCACGGCCATGCTAGAAAAGTGGTGTGCCGAACCGCCGTCGGTCGACGCATGGCGACGCGCACCAGCAATTCCGTGACATGAACAGAGCTGCCACCCCGACACCGCTGCACTTCTACACCACGCCTCCGCACGGCTGCAGTTACCTGCCCGGACGCCAGGCGGTCACCCTGTTCGCCGACCCGGGCATGCCCAAGAACGACACGGTCTACGCGCTGCTCTCCGGCCACGGGTTCCGGCGCAGCGGCGAACACCTGTACCGCCCGCATTGCCATGCCTGTCGCGCCTGCGTCGCAGTGCGCCTCTCCGTGCAAGAGTTCATCCCGAGGCGGCATCAGCGGCGGGCGTGGGAAATGAATGCGGACCTCGAAGTCTTAGCAACGCCCCCCGCCTATCGTTCCGAGCACTTCGAGCTCTATCGACAGTATCTCGCGGGACGCCATCCTGGCGGCGGCATGGACCATCCGAATCCCCAGCAGTACCTCGAATTTCTGACCTCGAGCTGGACCACTACGCTGTTCTACGAGATGCGCCTGCGCGGACGGCTTGTGGCGGTTGCGGTCGTCGATCAGCTCGGCGATGCGCTGTCGGCGGTCTATACCTTCTATGATCCGCAACTCCAGGAACGGAGCCTCGGCAAGTTTGCGGTGCTCTACGAGATTGAAACCGCGCGCACGCACGGACTGCGCTGGTTGTACCTCGGCTACTGGATCGCAGCGTGCCGCAAGATGAACTACAAAATCGACTTCCAGCCGCTCGAATATTTCTGGGAAGGAAGCTGGACCCGCCGCGCGCCCGCTATGCAGCCAGGCTGAGGCCGTCGCCTTGCGGTCCGCTCGCCGATGCACGCACCGGTCATCGCCGGCCGACGCCACAGAGGCAAACACGGATACACCCTTTGCGGGCTTCAGCCCTTTCAGGCAAAATGCGCGCCGGTTCACAGGTCGCGGATCGCCCGCAAGGTTGGAATGCCCAAAGAAGAACACATAGAGATGGAAGGCAAGGTCATCGAGACCCTGCCCAACACGATGTTTCGCGTGCAGCTGGCAAACGGACACGTCGTGACCGCCCACATCTCGGGGAAAATGCGCAAGCACTACATCCGCATACTCACTGGTGACACCGTCACTGTCGAACTGACCCCCTACGACCTTAGCAAGGGCCGCATCACCTTCCGCGGCCGCTGAGTCAGCGGCTGTTGCCGGGCCGCCCCGCACGACGCGATGTTTGCAACGGGCGAGGTGCGTCGTCGACGAACGGCAGACCTTGCCAGGCAATCGAACGCGAGGCGCTCGACCACTAGCCGGACTCAATGGGGAGACTTGCTCGGGGTTGCGGTTACGCGCCCTGCATGACGGTCACGTCCTCCGCCTGCAGGCCCTTCTGTCCCTGCACCACGGCGAATTCCACCCGCTGACCATCCTTAAGCGAGCGGAAGCCGTCACCACGGATCTGCCGGAAGTGCACGAAAACGTCCTCACCGTTTTCGCGCTTGATGAAGCCGTATCCCTTGGCATTGTCGAACCACTTGACCGTACCTTGCTCACGATCGGCCATACTTTCGCCTCCCCAAACAGATTCATTTACCCGTAGGTAAGATCTATGCCGACCTTGTATCGGCGGCGCGGCAGCACACGTCGGCAAGACACGGACGTGCCGCGAAGCTTACAACAGTTGTCGCATGCCGCCTACGCCCGCGCAGCGACCGCTTGTACCCACACCCGCGGCAAACACAAGATTAGCGGACCACGAACTCAACACGACGGTTCCGGGAGCGGCCCTCCACACTGTCGTTCGCAGCAACTGGCTGTGCCTCGCCCCGGCCGATGGCTTTGAGGCGTTCCGCGGCAATGCCACGGTCAATCAGGTACTGGCGCACCGTCTCGGCGCGCTTGTGCGAGAGTTCCAGGTTGTAGTCCTCGTTGCCGCGGTCATCGGTGTGCCCTTCGATCTCGACGCTGACTCTGCTGTTTTCCCGCAAGACTTTCACGGCCTCATCGAGGATCGGCGTGGAGTCCGCTCGTATGGCCGCATCCTCGTTGTCGAACTGGATGCCGGTCAGGGTCAACAACGTCTCGCCCCTGATCGGGCAACCGCGCCGGTCCACCTCGACGTCGCTCGGCGTGCCAGGGCAGCGGTCCTCCGAGTCCGGAACGGCATCGCCGTCCGCATCGGCTGCGGCGGCGGCCTGCGCACAGCCGTCAGCGCCGACCGGGATATCGGCAGCCGTGTCGGAGCACTGATCCCTGGAGTCGTCAACCCCATCGCTATCCGCATCGGCCGCATGTGTTGTGACCGCCTTTTCCAGCCGCAGGCGAACGCTGTTGGACGTGAAGGCGTTACCAAGGTCGTCCAGCGTGTAGCCATGGACATTATGAACGGCCGCCTCGAGCCGTACCGTCAGATTCCACTTGCCGTCCTCTTCAATGCCGGCGCGGCCAATCTCCTCGCCGTCGACGACCAAAACGACTTCGCGGTTCGGCTCCCCCGTGCCGGTGAACGTCACCTCACCGGCCGCGAGCGCCCCAGCGCCGGTGGGCGTTGCGATTGCCGGCGCGACGATCGGCTTTATCGCCGGCATTCGAGTCACCGCGATGGCTGGCGTGCTCGCCACCTCGTTGCCCTGGGCATCGATGACGCGTGCCCCGATGCTATAGTCGCCCGGCGCAGGCAGCGCCACATCGTATTGCCAGCTGCCGTCGCTGCCGACACTGACCTGGCCGGCAGCCTGGCCATTGACGCTGATCTCCACTCGAGTTCCAGGTTCGGCGCTGCCACTCACCGCCATGCTGTCCTCGTGCAGCGTGAAGCCATCCGGCGGCAACACCATCGCCAGACCCGGGGCAGCCTGTGCCGAGGCGGGCTCGATCGCAACGGACTGTCCGACGGGCTGTTCGACCAACTCGACGTTCTCTGCGGGCAATGCCTCCGCGGGCGCCACCTGTGGGGCGCTCTGCCGCTCGATGCTCTGCTCGCGCCCAATCCAAAGGATCGGAACCAGCAGGAAAACCAGGAACCCGAGCACCCACCGCTTTATCCGGTCGTACCGCCGGAAATCCTCGTAGGCCCGCGGGTAGTACATAGCGCCCCGTTCCCTCAGCGCAAGGGTCCGATTGTGGCGACGGCGAGCTGAGCCGCCTCTGCGATCCACCTTTCAGGCTCAATCTTCTGCCAGTCCTTTGGGCTGATGATGTCGCGCACCGCATGCGGCGTCAGCTTTGAGAGCTGCGCAAAGGTATAGACACCAGCGCGATTCAGCCGGCGCTCGTAGGTACGCCCGATGCCGCGGATAACGTTCAGTGGATCGCGATCTTTCTGCACGATCGGCGCTGCGCTCGCCTCTGAAGCATCGAGCTTCGACTGCTCCGCGCGGCCGCTGTCGGCCTCACGCCGGCCGGCCTTCAGCCGGGCGAGGTCCGCGCTGGCGATCTCGAGCGCCGATTGGAGTGACCCGTGTTCCGCCTTGAGCTGCTCATACTCCGCGACCGTACGCCGCTGTGACTCGCTTGCGGATTCCAGCTTCGACCGCGCTTCAGCCAGCTCGCGCCGCAGCCGCTCAGCCTGCGCGACAGCCTCCCTGCTCTGTTGAAGCTGCTCGGCAATCTCCTGCAGGTCGCTGCGCGCCGCCTCGATGCTGCGACTCGCACCGCGCAGCTCTGCAAGCTCAAGGCGCACACTGCTGAGTTCGGTGCGTGCCAGCTCCAGCTCGGCGCCGGCGCTGCCCACTTCGGCCAACTGGTGGCGCAGGCTTTCCAGCTCCGCGCGAGCCTGATCGAGCTCGGCTGTTGCAGGGTTGAGTGCCATGGCCTGCTGGCGCAGCGAGGCTATCTCGGCCCGTGCCGCGTCAAGCGCCTCCCGCGCCTCCTCGACCTCCACGCTGGCCGGTCCGGCGCCCTCCGCGCGGTTGCGCAGTTCCTCGTTTTCCGCCTTGAGTATTTCGTAGCTGGCTTTCAGATCAGCATGCGCGTGCTCGGCCGACTCCAACTTGCCCTTCAGTTCCGCGTTAGCGGCCTGGGCACCCTCGAGCTCGGCGCGGGCCTTGTCAGCGGCGTTTTCATGATTGTGGGTGCGATAGCGGTAGGTATCGACCTCGGACTGCAGCCGTGCGCTGCGCTGCTCGTAGCGCCGCCGCCAGTACCACCAGTCGATCAGCCACTCGATGATCCAGCCAGTGATGAGCCCGATGACCAGCCAGGCCCACGGACTCATCTGCAACTTAATGTGCCACATACCTCCTCCAAGGATGAGGTCTAATCGGTGTGACAGCGCGGGAGGCGCAGGACGCGCCTGAGACTGAGTATAATTTTGGCCTGATATTACGACAATAGACCCGATTTTCAAAAACAAACACCATCTCGCGTGCGCGTCGGGAGACGCGCCGCAGGGCACACAGAAAGACCACCAACCATGAACCGGCGGGATCCACGACCCTCTTCGGCCTCAACCCAACCTTCCCTGCGCTGCCGGCAGGCACACCCGAGCGACTGCAAACGTCGATGAATAAACCGGCGGGCAACGACGCCCGCGGCCTCTTCTCCACCGGTATGGTGGCGGTGCTGGTGGCGCAGTTCCTCTCCGCCCTCGCGGATAACGCGCTGCTCTTCGCCGCTATTGCCGCCTTGAAAGCGCAGGGATCGCCCGTCTGGGTCACGCCGCTGTTGCAGGATTTTTTCGTGCTGGCCTATGTCCTGCTTGCGCCTTGGGTGGGGCCGATTGCCGATGCGTGGCCCAAGGGGCGCGTCATGCTCAGCGCCAATGCGATCAAGCTCGCCGGCGCGCTGGCAGTGATCGTTGGGGTGCATCCGCTGCCGGCATACGGTGTGGTGGGTCTCGGCGCTGCGATCTACTCGCCGGCAAAGTACGGGGTCCTGAGCCAGCTCGTTAGCGTCGACCAGCTCGTCAAGGCCAACGGAATGATCGAAGGCTCCACCATTGTCGCCATATTGCTCGGCGCCGTGGCCGGTGGCATGGTGGCCGACCATTCGGTAACGGTGGCGTTTGTCGCCGTCGCCTTCTGCTACCTCTGCGCAATCCTCGCCAACATCTGGATCCCGACACTGGCGCCGGAGCACCCGATGGAGCATTTTGATGTCCTTGCCATTCTCAGGGACTTCCTCACGTCGCTGCGCACGTTCGTGGCCAATCCGGACAGCCGCTTCGGCCTGCTCGGGGCAAGCCTGTTCTGGGGCAGCGGTAGCACGCTGCGCTTTCTGCTGGTCGCCTGGGTGCCGGTGGCGCTGGCGATCACCAACACCCGGACGCCCGCCAACCTGAATGCCGTCGTCGCGGTGGGAGTGGCGATCGGCGCGGCGCTTGCGGCCAGGCTCATCTCCCTGCGTACGATCAACCGGGTGCTCGTTCCGGGCCTGCTCATCGGCGTGCTCGTCATCGTGCTCGCGCCGTTGCAGTCGTTGAGCGGTGCCGCAGTGATCCTGGTGCTGATTGGCATCATGAGCGGCATGTTCGTGGTACCGATCAACGCGCTGCTGCAGGAGTGCGGACACCGCAGCATCGGCGCCGGCCATGCCGTCGCCGTGCTTAACTTCTTCGATAATTTCGCCATGCTGGTGATGATTGGCCTCTACACGCTGATAGCGCGGGCTGGTGCACCGGTAGTCCCGACGGCGGTCGGGTTCGGCATCTTAATCCTGCTGGGCATGGCCGCTATCACTGTGTGGCGTCTGCGAAGCCAGAGCAGCCGAGGAAAAGATGCGGCGACTTTCGCCTCCTACTGACGGGCAGCCGTTTGTTCGCGCTCACGGGCGCGCACCGCGGCCTCCCGCGCCAGTAGCCCCTCTGTGTACGCTTGAAGGCGCGGCGACAGGGCGATTGCGCCAGAGCGCTTGGTCCACGACAAGGTATTGGCGATGAGGATGTCGGCGCCGCTGAAGCGGTTGCCGAGGATGAACTTGCGCTCTGCCAGGGCCTGCTCGACCAGCGCCGCCGCGCGCCCGAATTCCCAGCATGCCGTCTCCTCTATTGCGGGTACCCGTCGTTCCGGCGGCAGTGCAAAGCGGTGCTTAGCCAGTGTCCAGAGAGGCTGCTCCAGTTCGCCGATCACGAAGAAGCACCAGCGCAGGTAGTCCGCGCGCGCGATCGGATCTTGCGGGACCAGGCCGCTCGCGGGATAGCGCTCGCCAACGTAGGTGACGATGGCGGCGGACTCCGTAAGGGTGAGCGCGCCGTCCACCAGCACCGGCACTTTGCCGGCGGGATTGACGGCCTGATAGGCGTGTCGCCTCCCTTCGCCCTTGAAGAGATCCACGAAAACATATTGGTAATCCGCGCGAGCCTCCTCCAGGGCCCAGACGGCCCGGGAGGAACGTGTGTCCGGGCACCCGTATAGCTTCACGTGTTTATCAGCTCCGCGCCCAACAATTGCCGCACGCGCTCGAGGTCGGCGGGCGTATCAACGCTGAATCCGGCCGGGGCGCATGCCTCTGCGACCAGGATATAAACGCCGTGGTGAAGCGCGCGCAACTGCTCGAGTGCCTCGGTATGCTCGATCTCTGCGCGCGGCAGGGTGCTACAGCGCCGCAGAAAGCCGGCGCGGTAGGCGTATAGGCCGATATGCCGATAGTAGGGCTGGTCGAGTGGCCATTGCGCGGATACGTCCCTGCGGAAGTGTTGGCGGTGCCAGGGGATTGGCGCGCGACTGAAGTATAACGCACGGCCGGCCGCGTCCATCACCACCTTTACGATGTTCGGATCGAACAGATTTTGCGCTTCGGTGATGCGTTCGCAGAGTGTCGCGATGGACGCATCGGCCGACGACGCCAGCAGCATCGCCACCTGGTTGATCACTTTGGGGGGCATCAACGGTTCGTCGCCCTGCAGATTGACGATGATCTCGTCATCGGGTATGCCCAGCCTGCGCACGACTTCCGCAATGCGATCAACTCCTGAGGCGTGCCCCTGCGAAGTCATCTCGACGCGTGCGCCAAAACCCTTTGCAGTCGACTCTATGCCGGGGTGATCGGTGGCAATGATAACGCTTGCCGCGGCGCTCTCTTGCGCACGCTGATGGACGCGCTGAATGAGCGGCCTGCCGCAGAGGTCGGCGAGCGGTTTGCCGGGCAGGCGCGAGGCTGCGTAGCGGGCGGGGATGATGACTTTGAAACGCACAGCCGGTGGGCGACGGGCAGTTGGCGGCGAACTCCTCCGGAGCTAGGTCCGGTACTGCTCGAGCTCCTCATCGGTGAGCGCCCGCGCCTCGTCCTCCAGCATCACCGGGATGCCGTCGCGGATCGGATAGGCGAGACGTGCGGCCTTGGAGATGAGTTCCTGCTTCTCTTTGTCGTAGATGAGCGGCCCCTTGGTCACCGGGCACACCAGGATTTCGAGCAGGCGCTTATCCATGTGGGCTCCTCTTAAGCAACTCGAGCAGGCGGTGCTCGAAAACCGTTGGCATTTCGACCTCGATCGGCAGATACCAGTGTTCGGGACCCGCGAAGCGCACGCACTTCACCGCGTCTTTTTCCGTCATGATCACCGGCAGCCCGTCTCCGAAGGTGATGTCCTGCCTGCTGAACCAGTGATGATCGGGAAACCGGTGCCGGTGCACCCGAAAGCCCAGTGCGCGCAGCATATTAAAAAACGTCTCCGGGTGGCCAGTGCCGGCCACCGCATGCACCTCCTGTCCCTGATGGGCCCGCGGCGTCGCGCTGTCCCTGCCTCCCTGCACCCGACGCAGCGGCTGCGGCTCGTATTTCATTGCAAACTCGCCGCGGCCAGCAATGCCGTTGGTAACGAGCATGTCCACGTACTTCAGGCGTGACACCGGCTCACGCAGCGGTCCGGCGGGAAGACAGAGGCCGTTGCCGTGACGGCGGATCCCGTCAATGACGGCGATCTCGATGTCGCGCTTCAGGCGGTAGTGCTGCAGCCCGTCGTCGCTGATGATGACGTCGCAATGATGGTGCCGCAGCAGCGCCTCCGCGGAGGCCTGGCGGTCCGGTCCGACGGCAACCGGCCCGCCGCAATGGCGCGCGATCACCAGCGGCTCGTCTCCCACTACGAGGGGATCGCTGTCGGGGCGCACCTGCTGGGGCCAGTGCCGGGCGTGGCCCCGGTAGCCGCGGCTGACGATACCCGGATGGAACTGTCGCGCCTTCAGGAACCTGTGCAGCCAGATGACCAGTGGTGTCTTGCCCGTGCCGCCGATGCTGATGTTACCGACCACGATCACCGGCACCGGGAGCGGCAGCGCTTTGAGCAGGCCACTGGTAAAAATACCACGGTGCAGCACCGCGATGGCAGCGTAAACCAGTGACAGCGGGAGCAGGAGCAGCGTCAGGGGATGATGCGCGTACCAGAGGTCCTCGAGTCGCTCGCCAAGGCTAGATCTCATCTCAGTAATCGTCACGCGTGCGACGGCGCCGATTTTCGATGCACCGAGCGGTCCACGGTTTCGCGCAGTGGCCGGTGCGGGACCGAGCCGGGCCATCGGAAGAATAGCGATGTCGGCGCATTGGCCGCCGCTCCCGCACTCGGCACTGCGCTACCCAGGTCGCGGCGGCGTTCTAAGCGCGAGCCACGCCGCTTGGCAATCCAAGGCGTCCCGGACACGTGGCCGCGTAGCGCGCCCCGGGGGCGTCGTGGCGGAGCTGCCCCATCGGGAAGGGGCGCAACGGCTGCGCTCGGTGTCCAATGGGGCGCTGCCGGCTGCTCTCGCACCTGCCGTTGTCCGCGCCGGGTCGCAGCCGCCCGTGGGCTGCGCCTCGCGCCCTGCATCCGCATCTGGGCCAGCAACACAGCGCGCGAGGATTCGTGAGATGAGCTCTAAACCTGTCCATATGCGCGCTTACTCGCCGGGCGCATCGGCGGCCTCACCCTGCCGCACTTCGGTGGCAAATGAGATGTGCACCCATCCCAACTGGCGCGCCACGTCCAGCACAGTGATCACCGACTGATGCGTGGTGCCCGCGTCGGCGTGGATGCGCAGCGGCGGATCTTTCATGCCCTCCGCCGCCTCGATCAATCCCTGCCTGAGCGTCGCCTCCTGCGTGTTGAGCAGGGCCCTGCCGTTGACGAAATACTGACCGTTCTTGTCGACGGTAATCTCCAGCGTCTTCGGCGGGTTCTCCTTGTCCGCGCTGGCGCTGGCGGAGGGCAGCGTCAGGTTGATGTGCGCGGGGTTGAGAAAGGTGGTTGACACCATGAAGAAGATCAGCAGGAGCAGCACCACGTCGATCAGCGAGGTGACATTGATCTCGACGCTGTCCTCCTGGCCGCGGCGGAAATTCACTGCGCTTCCTTGCGCTGCCCGGTGCGGCGCCGCTGGCGCTCAGCCGCCGCGACCGCGACGCGGGCGGCCGTGGGATCCTGGACGACCACCACTTCTTCCGACTCCGCGAACGGTGTCTGCTCTCGCGCGCGCTGGCCATGCAGGACCTCCACCAGCTTGATGGCCTCCTGCTCCATGTCGACCACCAGCGAGTCCACCTTGCCGCGCAGATAGCGGTGAAAGAAAAGCGCCGGGATCGCCACGGTCAGGCCTGCCGCCGTGGTGATAAGCGCCTGGCCAATGCCAGCGGCGAGTTCCTGCGGATTGCCGGCGCCGTGGGCGCTAACGGCGGAGAACATCGTGATCATGCCGAACACGGTGCCGAGCAGGCCGAGAAGCGGTGATATACCCGCAATCGTGCCGAGCGTATTGAGGTAGCGTCCCAGATCGTGGGCGACGTGTCGCCCGACCTCCTCGATGGACTCCTTCATGATCTCGCGCTCGTAATGCCGGTTGGTGAGGCCGGCAGCGAGCACGCGCCCGAGGGGCGAACTACGGTGCAGGGCATGGATGCGCTTGGCATCGAGCACACCTGCTCTTCCCCACTGCCAGACCTGTTCCACCAGACCCGGCGGGATGACGCGCGTGCGCTGCAGCGACCAGAAGCGCTCCGCGATGATCGCCAGCGCCGCGGTCGAGCAAAGAATGATGGGCCACATCACCCATCCACCCGCCTTGATGATCTCAAACACCGCGTTCCGCTCCCCGGTTGAACTGTGCGAAGCAGACCATAGCAAAGGATGGCGCCAAGGAAAAGCCTCTCACGTCTGACGGCAAGCGCCCGCCGAGCGATCGTTCTCAGCGTTGGTGCCAGTAACGCTGATGCTGCAGACGGTGCAAAATGGGTTCGCCGACGCCGTTTCCGATATGAAAGCTCACCGCCCCGTGCGCGTCGCTCCGCAGCGAGATCGCGCCGGCCTCATCATAGCGGCTCACCACGCCCTTATTCGGAAACCTGAAGCGATTGCGATAGCCCACCGGGTGCACCGCATAGCGCGGCGCGACCGCGTCGATGAAGGCCGGCGTAGAGGAGCTCTTGCTGCCGTGATGCGGGACTACCAGAATATCGGCGCGCAGTGCCGCGCCGTGTTCACGAACGAGACGATGCTCGACGGCGGCCTCAATATCGCCCGGCAGCAGCACGGCGCCGCCAGGCGCACGCGCCTGCAGCACGCAGGAGGCGTTGTTGTCTGAAGAGGCGCCGGATGACGGTGGATTCAGGATCATGAAGCCCACACCATCCCATTCCCAGGACTGGCCCTCAGCGCAGGCGAAGGCCCGCGGATGGTCGATGCGGGCGGGCACGCTACTGCGCACTGCCTGCACCGGCACCTGCGCGAGCAGGCTGCGCACGCCGCCAATGTGATCGTTGTCGTCATGGCTGACAATCAGCAGATCAACCTGATCTATGCCTTCGTGCCGGAGGTAGGGCGCAATGACCGCGGTCCCGGTGTCGAAGCGGTTGCTGTACGACGGACCGGTGTCGAACACCAACGCGTGGTCCCTGGTACGTACGACGGCGGCGAGACCCTGGCCGACATCAAGAACGGTGAGCCAAAGCTCCCCGACTTGCGGTCGCGGCGGCGAATGCAGCGCAAGCGGCAGCATCCACACGATACCGATCGCCCGTCCCGGCAGTCCGCGCGGGATCAGCAGCAGCGCCGCGCCGACCGTCGCACATCCGAGTGAGATCCACCCCGGGTGCGCTACCGGCAGGCTGGCGAAATCGAGCTCCGCCAGCGGTGCAAGCATTGCCCACAGCAAGTCGAGCGCGAGCAGCGCCGCTTGCAGCAACCAGTGACCGAGTGCCGGCAGCAGCGGCAGCAGGAAGGTGCCAACCAGCACGAGCGGCACGACGACGAAGCTCACCCACGGTACCGCCACGAGGTTACCCACCGGTCCGACGATGGGGTTCTGCCCAAACAGGAACGCCAGTACCGGCGCCAGGCCGACTGCCATGGCGATATGCGCCCGGCCCAGACGCCACCATAGACCTTGCTCGCGCAGCGCTCCGCCCGTGCTGTAGAGCAGGATCGCCACAGCGAGGAATGACAGCCAGAACCCCACCGAAACCACGGCGATCGGATCGATAATCAGTACCAGCGTGAGCGCCAACAGGAGACTATCGAGCGCGCTGTAGCGGCGGTTCGACCACAAGCCGAGCATCACTACCCCGATCATGATGAGAGTGCGCTGCGCCGGCACCTCGAAACCGGCCAGCGCACTGTAGAGCAGAGCCGCCATCGAGGCGGATGCTGCCGCCACCCGTGGCGCCGCCACCCACAGCAACGCCCGCGGCCAGCGTGACCACAACCAGCGGCCGGCGAAAAAACCCGCGCCGGCAAGCAGGCCGATATGCAGACCGGAGATGGCGATGAGGTGGCCGGTGTTGGTGCGAAAAAAGACGCGCCACTGTTCCTGGGTGATGCCGTCGCGCGCGCCGATGGCGAGCGCCGCGACCACGCCCGCGAGTGAATGCCCGCCAATGGCATCATTCAGATTCTGCCGGATGTGTTCGCGCCATGCGTCCACCGACCAGCCCGCCTCGGCGAGCCGGGCGTGCTCACCTTCCGCCACCACGTAGCCAGTGGCGCGGATGCGGTGTTGGAACAGCCAACCCTCGTAGTCGAAGCTGCCGGGATTGCGAAACCCGTGCGGCTGCTTCAGCCGCACCTCGAGACGCCAGAGCTCGCCGGTGTGCACCAAGGGCACTTGTTCACCGCGCCAGTCCAGACGCACGCGGCCGCAGCCCGCCCACTCGCGACCGTCGCGCGTGAGTGCCTCCGTCGCGAAGTTGAAGCGCACGCGGCCGGGAAATGCCTCCGGCAGGCCGATGACCTTGCCCTGCACCGTGATCGTCGTGCCCTCAAGCCCCGGCGGCAGCACATCGGCGAGGATGTGATGCGCGCGCCAGATCGCCCACAGGGCACCTGCGACCGCAAGCAATGGTAGACGCAGAACCGGGACGCGCCCGGCGAGCAGCAGAATGAGGGGAAGCAGCCAGCAAAGACGGGCATCGGGCAGCGTTGCGAGCAGCTGCGCGCCGAGCACTCCAAGAAAGAAGGCTGTCGTCCCTGACCGCATGTTCGTCCCTGATGAGAGCCTATCTCATTGATGCTCGCGTGGTGCGTTCCTGGTTATAAGGATACAGCCGCCCCGAAGCGGGCGCAGCCCCGAGTACGGGAGCAACGCCCGATGCGCTAACATCGCCATCGTTTCCGGCGGCCCGACCCGCTCCCGCACCCGCGCTAAGTGAGACCGTGGGCCGGTCGGTCCAGCGAAAATCGGCGCCGTCGCCACGACGTGATAGTCCGTGGATAGGCTCTAGTTCGGAGCATGCGCCTGCGCGACATAAGGCTCGAGCCTGCCGCCGGACAGGTGCAGTATACGATCCATCCGCGCGGCCAGATCCATGTCGTGCGTGACCACGACCAGGCTGGCGTGGGCGGCGCGGTTCAGTTCGAGCATCAACTCGAAGACCTGTCCCGCGGTCCCCTGATCGAGGTTGCCGGTCGGCTCATCGGCGAGGACGCACTGCGGCGAGGTGATAAGCGCCCGCGCTACCGCTGCCCGCTGCCGTTCGCCGCCTGAAAGCTCACCCGGCTTGTGCCGCAACCGTTCACCCAAACCCACGCGGTCCAGCAGGGCGCGCGCCCTGGCAGCGGCGTCAGCCGGCCGCGAGCCGGCGATCAGGAGCGGCATGCTCACGTTCTCCAGCGCCGTGAACTCCGGCAGCAAGTGATGAAACTGATAGACAAATCCCAGCGCGCGATTGCGCAACAGGCCGCGCTCCGCCTCGCCCAGCGCGCTCATAAGCTGCCCGTTGATGCGCACCTGTCCGCGCGTGGGCAGGTCCAGACCGCCGAGCAGATGCAGCAGCGTGCTCTTGCCGGAACCCGAGGCGCCGGTGATGGCGACACGTTCCCCTGCACGCACTGCCAGATCGATTCCGCGCAGCACCTCGACGCGGAGATCGCCGTCGACAAAAATCTTGTGCAGATCCTGGCACGCCAGCACCACGCCGTTACTGCCGTTACTCATAGCGCAGCGCCTCCGCCGGCTGTGTGCCCGCCGCACGCAGCGCCGGGTAGATGGTGGCCACCAGCGTCAGCACGAAGGTGACGACGGCGATCACCGTCACGTCCGACCACTTCATGTATGAGGGCACCTCGCAGACGTAGTAAGTGCGGCAGTCGAGGAACTTGAAACCCAGACTCTCCTCCAGCCACCTGAACATCTCCTGCAGATGTGTCGCCAGCCACACCCCGAGCGCGCTGCCAGCCAGCGTGCCGATAAGGCCGATCACCACGCCCTGCACGATGAACACCGCCATCACCGCCCGCGGCGTCAGGCCGAGCGTGCGCAGTATGGCGATGTCGGCCTGCTTGTCGGTCACGACCATGACCAGCGTAGAGACGATGTTGAACGCCGCCACCGCGACGATGAGCGTGAGGATGACGAACATCATCACCTTTTCGGTCTTCAGTGCCTGGAAAAAGGTGACGTGCTCGCGTGTCCAGTCGATCACGTCGTACTTGTCCTTCAGAGCCGAGCGAATGCCGGCGGCGATGCCTGGCGCCGCAAAGATATCGTCGAGTCTGAGGCGGATGCCGCTCACGCCACTGCCGAGACGGAACAAGCGTGCGGCGTCCTCCATGTGCATGATCGCAAGCGTGGTGTCGTATTCCTGCGCGCCGACCTCGAACATCCCGACCACGGTGAAGCGCTTCGAGCGCGGGATGTTGCCCGCGGCGGTGGCGACCGGCTGCGGCGAGATGAACATCACCTTGTCGCCGACGCCGGCGCGCAGTGAGTCCGCGAGCCCGATGCCCAGAATGACACCGAACTCTCCGGGCCGCAGCGCATCGAGCCGGCCCGCGAGCATCTTCTCGCCGATAAACGAGACCTGTGGCTCCTGCGCCGGCAGCACACCACGCACCTCAACGCCGTTGACGTAGCCGTTGTAGGTGGCCATCGCCTCGGTGCGCACGAAGGGCGCGGCGCCCAGCACGTGCGGCTGCCCCTTCAGTGTCGCCATGAGCAACCGCCAGTCGGCGAGCGTGCCGTCCTCGGCCTGCACGGTGGCGTGCGCAGCCATGCCCAGGATGCGGTGGCGCAGCTCGCGCTCGAAGCCGTTCATCACCGAGAGGATGGTAATGAGGGCCATGACCCCGACCGCCACGCCCAGCATCGAACTCAAGGAAATGAAGGAGATGAACTGGTTGCGCCGCTTGGCGCGCGTGTAGCGGAGCCCGATGCTCAGCGCCAGTGGATGAAACATGGCCGGGGATTATAGCCGAGAACGATCGACCCCCTCCCCCGTTGGAGAAGGCCCGGGTAAGCCTATTCGTAGCGGAGGGCTTCGGCGGGTTGTGTGCGCGCGGCGCGCCACGCCGGGTAGATTGTCGCGAGCAGGCTTAAGACGAAGGCGGTCAGACACACGACAATGACATCGCCGGGGTACACGTCGTAGGGCAGCTCGCTCAGGAAATACACATCCGCCGGCAGCAGGTCCAGGCCCGTGTTGGTCTCGATCCACCGAGCAATGTCCTTGATGTGCATTGAGAGGTAGACACCTGCGGCGGCGCCCGCCAGTGTGCCGACCAGGCCAATGATGACGCCCTGCACCATGAACACACCCATCACCGCGCGCGGTTTCAGCCCCAGCGTGCGCAAAATCGCGATGTCGGAGCGTTTATCAGTCACCACCATGACCAGTGTCGAGACAATGTTGAACGCCGCCACGGCGACGATCATCGTCACGATGATGAACAGCATCGCTTTCTGGCTCTTCAGCGCTTTGAAGAAGTTGACGTGAAACTGCGTCCAGTCGATTGCGATGTAATCGGCACCCAGCTCGCGCACGATCTCATCGGCGAGCGCCTGGCTCGCGTAGGCATCGTCGAACCTGAGGCGTATGCCGCTCACCGCGGCACCCACCTTGAACAGGTCCTGCGCGTCCTGGAGATCCAGCAGCGCCAGCGCCGAGTCGTACTCGTACATGCCGACGTCGAACAAGCCCGCCACCGTGTAACTGCGCAATTCCGGCGTAACGCCACCCGGCTCCTCGGTGGGCTGTGGCGCCACCAGCGTGACGCGGTCACCGACGCCGACTTTGAGCTTCTTAGCCAGCGCCTTGCCGAGCATGATCCGGCCTGGGGCCCGACTCAGGTCGGTCAGTTTGCGGCCATCCAGCACGTGATCGCCGAGTATGGTTACGCTCGACTCCATCTCGGGGACGATGCCATAGACCACCGTACCATTGACGCGCCCGTCGTGCGTGGCCATCGCGGCCGAGCGGATGAATGGCGCTGCGCCGAGAACATGCGGGCGGCTCGCCAGCAGCGCTGTCAACTCCTGCCAGTTCTCCATGACCGCGAAACTGTTGGCGATGGTCGCATGGGCCGACACACCAAGAATTTTGTTTCGCAGTTCCTTCTCGAAGCCGTTCATGACCGACAGTACCGTAATGAGGGCGGTGATGCCGAGCGCCACACCGAGAATCGACGTCGCCGAAATAAAGGAGATGAAATGGTTGCGGCGCTTGGCGCGCGTGTAGCGCAGGCCGATGTACATCGGGAGCGGATGAAACATGCTTCGTATTATACGTTGGCAGCGCACAGACCGGTGCTATGGAATAATGTACCGCCTGGTCGCCAGAGTGATCCGTCTTGAAACTGCTCGCCATCGACACCTCCACGGAAGCCTGCTCGGCCGCACTCCATGCCGACGGGCGCATCCATGAACGCTTCGAACTCGCTTCCCAACGGCACGCGGAACTCATTCTTCCCATGTGCGACGCCGTGCTGGCGGACGCGGGCTTAACGCTCCGCGATCTTGACGGTCTCGCCGTCGGCCGCGGACCGGGCGCCTTCACTGGCGTGCGCATCGCCATCGGTGTCATCCAAGGGATGAGCCTTGGCACCGCACTCAAGATTGCCTGTATCTCCACCCTCGCGGCACTTGCGCTTGCCACACGGCGTGAGCACAGTGCCACGCGCGTCATCACTGCCATCGACGCACGCATGAGCGAGGTCTACTATGGGGCCTATACCTTCGACATTACTGGCGGCCCACGTGAGCTCGTACCTGAGTGCGTGTGCAAGCCCGAGGCTGTGAGCCTCCCGGAAGGCAATGACTGGGCCGGCGCAGGGAGCGGCTTCGCCGCCTACGGCGAACGGCTCCAATCACGCCTCCATTCCTGCCTCGGCCAGGTTTTACCCGACTGCCATCCGCACGCCCAGGACGTGGCCACGCTCGCCCTTGGCGTGTTCGCCCGCGGCGAGGCCGTCGATGCTGAATACGCCCTGCCCGTCTATCTTCGCGACCGCGTCGCCGATACACACGCGGCCTCCGCCACCCCCCTCTAAGCAATCGTGCAGTCGCCATTCCGGCCCACCGCTGGCACGCGCTGAATGCGAAAGCCTGTTATCGATAATAGGATCCTGCATTATCCGCTTGGCGTGAACATCGCCTCTGACGACACTCGCATCGAACAAGCGTCGGGATGTGCGGGGTCAAATCATGCCGTTTGCAGTGGTGCTGCGTAATGCAAACATATCTTGTTGAAAGAGGAACCCGGCCCGCGCCTCAACACGCGCGCGCGGCTTGCCGCGGACCGGTTACTCGGGGCGACAGGCAGCATCTCGACGACATAAAGCTCATTGATCGCATGACTAAACCGGCGGGAAGGGGACAAGGTTCGTGTTGGTGAAACTTTTATCCGTGCTGCGCAGGGAATGGCCGCTCCTGGTGAACTTTGCCACGACGGCGCTGTTCCTCCACTTTGGCAAGAGCTGGCTCGCCGACCTCTCCGACCCGCCCTGGTTTTCCTTCATCTCGCTGTGGCTTTTCACAGTGATGATGATGTCGGCCTTTGCCGTGGTACGCCATGCCGAAAGCCTCGGCGTGAGACTGGGCGAACCGTTCGGCACGCTCATCCTGACGCTCGCGATCACCGGCATCGAAGTCATGATGATCGCGGCCGTCATGTACACTGGGCCCGACAACCTCGCGCTGGCGCGCGACGCGATGTTCGCGGTGGTGATGATCGTGCTGAATGGTATGGTCGGCCTGTCGCTGTTGCTCGGCGGTCTGCGTTACCACGAGCAGACCTACAATCTTCAAGGTGCAAACGCGTTTCTGGCCGTGATACTGCCCCTCGCAGTGCTCGGACTGGTGCTGCCGAGTTTCACCGTATCCTCTCCCGGACCGACATTTTCACCGACGCAAGCGATCTTCCTCATCGTCATGTCGGTCGTGCTGTACGGCGTGTTTCTCGCAATCCAGACGTTGAGGCATCGCGATTACTTCGTCACACCGACCAGCGCGGCAGAGGGCGAAAATGCCGAAATGCCAGCCAACCATGAGGCCCGGTCGGTTGCCTACCACACTGCGATGTTGCTGGCGTATGTACTGCCTCTGGTCATCCTCTCGAAACAGATCGCGGTTCCGATTAATCACGCCATTCATGCTTTACATGCGCCGCCGGCCTCGGGTGGATTTCTCGTGTCGGTACTCATCCTGTCTCCGGAGTGCCTGGGAGCGGCCCGCGCGGCGCTGGCAAACCAGCTTCAGCGTTCCGTGAATATCCTGCTCGGCTCGGTGCTGGCGAGCATCAGCCTTACCATACCGGCTGTTCTTGCCATCGGATTCATCACAGGGCAAAAGATGGTATTCGGGCTTGATGCCGTGGATACGACCCTGCTGCTGTTGACCTTGGGAGTGAGCACACTGACGTTCGCCAGCGCCCGCACCAACGTCCTGCTGGGCGCGGTGCATCTATTGTTGTTCTTCGCGTATCTGATGCTTATCTTCGAGAAGTAATAGACGGTAAGGAGCCAGTGCGTAGTGCGATCTGGACACGCGCGGCAGCCGTGCGAGTTTCATCGTGCCTGGCGTAACGACTTCGAGGGTCGTGGTACCGTCCTCTCAAAACCACTGTCCAGTGTACAGGAACCTCGTCACCAGCTACTCGCGAAAAGATAGAACGCATGTGTTGCGTCGATGAAGACGTGAACAGCGCTGTTTCGCTTTGGATAACTCTAAGGAAGCTCTGAATAAGCCCATCCTGGACTTCTCAGAGCACGCAAAGCAAAAAGCGTGGTTTTTGCTTTGCTTCATCTTCAACGGCTTGCCGCCGTCGAAGATAGCGGCACATCCCTGTGCCGC
>JBQTIC010000082.1:0-14205 GCA_052388435.1 Chromatiales bacterium
TTCTCAGAGCACGCAAAGCAAAAAGCGTGGTTTTTGCTTTGCTTCATCTTCAACGGCTTGCCGCCGTCGAAGATAGCGGCACATCCCTGTGCCGCAGGAACCTCTGACTTAATCAGAGGTTCCTTAAACCAGGATTGAGACGAAGACCCCGCCCACCGGCGGGGTTTTCTTTTTCCAGGTGCCTGAACAGCAAACGCCTTCCACCCGCTCGCAGAGGCAGTGAGCGCTGGTTCCGGAAGATAGAGTCAGCGCGGAATGAGACCTTGGTTGTTCACGCGCCAGGCGAGGCGCAATATTATGTGGCCTGCGATGAGACTCTTTTCCCGGATCGCGGTCTAAGGCCAAGGTACTGAAAGCTATCAGCGGCTGCTCTACCCATCTAAACCGCATGCCCTCGGTGACCGCAGATACGTTCTGTTTCCCCAGTGCCGAGCAGGCCGGAGAGGTGAGCGCGCGGCTGGTGCTCCGCCGGCGCGAGTTCCTGAAAGGGCTGGCCGCTGCTGCCGGCATGCTTCTGAGCAGCGCACCCTTGGCGGGTACCACGCACTTTCGCGACAGTACACCCGCAACGCTAACCGATGCGCTACGGGACTCAGCCTGGCCGACACTCGCGGCGGTGCAGGCGCATCTGTTTCCCTCCGAGGCGCAAGCGCCAGGTGCGAAGGAAATCAACGCGACTGCGTATCTGCGCGATGCCCTTGACGCGCCGGACGCCGACCCGGAGGAGAAGAAATTCCTGTTTGCCGGCGCGGAGTGGTTGCGCGGCAAGTCGGCCCGGGAGTACGACGGCAAACAGTTCGGCGAGCTGACCGAGGTCGAGCGCGAGCAGCTCCTCCGGCACATGGCGAGCGGCAAGGATGGCAGAAACTGGGCGTCGCTGCTGCTCTTCTACATCCTTGAGGCGCTGCTGAGCGATCCGGTGTACGGCGGCAACCCGGATGCCATCGGCTGGAAGTGGCTGGACTACACGCCGGGCTTCCCCCGCCCGTCTGAAGAGGAACGCTATTTCACGCTGCTCGACCGATGAAGGACTACCACATCTGCGTCATCGGCAGCGGCGCCGGCGGCGGGCCCATCGCCTTCGAGGCCGCGCGCGCCGGACTGTCGGTAGTGGTCCTCGAGAAGGGACCGTGGTTCACGGAAAAGGATTTCTTCAAGGACGAACTCGCCTGCTGTCTGCGCCGCCCGTTCCGCTCCAGCCACCAGGAGGAGCCGCAGGTCATCGAGGAACCCGCGAAGGACGGCTGGTCGGCGCTGCCGACCTCCGATCCGAACTCCGGGCACGACTATTGGAACGGCAACTGCGTCGGCGGCTCCTCGAATTTCATGAGCGGCCACTTCTTCCGCTTGAAGCCCGACGATTTCCGCCTGCTCTCCACTTTTGGCCCGATCGAGGGCGCGCACATCGCCGACTGGCCGATCTCCTACGACGACATGGAGCCCTACTACGCCAAGGTAGAGAAGCAGGTCGGCGTCTCCGGCCGCGTCGTGCCGCACAAGTTCGCCGAACCGCGCTCCACGTCCGACTTTCCCTATCCGCCCACGGCCGAGCACCTCTTTGCGAGCTGGATCGACAAGGCCTGCGGCGAAATGGGCCTGACCTCGCTGCCGATCGCCCGCGCCATTCTGCCAGCGCCGGCGATGGGGCGTCGCGGCTGCGAATACTCCGGCTTCTGCGGCAGCTTCGGATGCTCCAGCGGCGCCAAGGGCGGTGCCCGTGCTGCGCTGCTCGACCCCGCAGTGGCAACCGGGAGATGCGAGATCCGCCCGCACGCACATGTCTACAAACTGGAGAGCGACAATAACGGCCGCGTCACCGGCGTTCTCTATTTCGACCGCGAGGGCAACACACAGCGCGTGGACGCCACAGTGTATGTCGTTGCCTGTCAGGCCATCGAGACCTCGCGCCTGTTACTGCTCTCGACCGGCCCGAAGCATCCGCACGGCCTCGGCAACAACCACGGCCAGGTCGGCAGGAACCTCGTCTTCTCCGCCGGGGCGACCGGCGCGGGAAGGATCCTTTATAGCGACGTTGATCCCGGCGTGCTCCCGGCGCTCAAGCAGATCGGACCGTTCGTCAATCGTGGCCTCCAGGACTGGTATTACGTCGATGATGCGGCGCTGGGCGGCCGCGCCAAGGGCGGCAGCATCGATTTCGTGCTGAACCCGCCGAACTTCCTGGGCCGTGCGCTCGCGGAGCGCTTCGATCCGGACGGCGATCTCGTATGGGGCACGGCGCTCAAGCGGCGGCTGGAACAAGTGTTCACACAGGGCCGCATCCTGCGCTTCGAGCTGTTCTGTGACTGGCTTCCGAACGATGATTGTTTCGTGTCCCTCGACGCCTCGGTCAAGGACAAGTGGGGACTGCCGGTGTCGCGCACGCGCATCGGCCATCACCCGCATGACGACAAGGTGTCGCAATACCTCGCCGATCGCGCCATACCGGTCATGGAGAAGATGGGCTTGCGCGACGTGCATTCGCGCCTCAACGGCGCACCGACGCCCAACCTGCAGGCGGGCGGCTGCCGGTTCGGCACCGATCCGAAGACCTCGGTGCTCGATGCCGACTGCCGCGTGCACGCCGTGGAGAACCTCTACGTCAGCGACGGCAGCTTCATGCCGACCGGCGGCAGCGTGACCTTCACCTTCACCATTTACGCCAACGCCTTCCGCGTGGCCGATCGCATAATCGCTTCACTGCCCAAAACCTAGGCGCCTAGCGTGCGCCATGCGCATAGGATCACCACACGGCAACCTTGCGCCGCGTGTTGACTCCCCACGCCACCCAGAAGCCATGCCTGTGCTTGCCGTCGCACAGCCTCAGGGCGGCGGCATAGGCATCCTTGAAGCTCGACTGCTGCCGGCCGGTCGAGCGCTTTCCGTGCCGCTGTGATCAGGGGCAAGTTCTGCTAACCTCACAGCGGGCATTCTGCGGAGCCCTGGCATGTCCAGTTTTGCAAAGCTTGTGGTCCTGGCGCCAGCAACGTTGCTGCTGAGCGGCTGTCTCACCTACACCAGCCACCCGCTTTCGCCGGTCGAGGCCGCTGTCATCGATCAGGCGCTGCTCGGCGACTGGCGCGCACCCGTGGAGGAAGACGGCGGGCGCCTGGACCTGCAGATCACGCCTGACGACGCGCACCGTCTGGGTATGAAGACGATCGAAACCAATGCTGACGGCCGCCAGAGTGTCTTGGAGTACTCGGCGCATGGCACCGAGTTCAATGGGACAAGATATCTGAACGTTGTCGAAGACGGGACGCCGCAACCAGCGCGCGGCTACCTGCTGGTAAAATACCTCATCGTCAACGGCAAGGAACTGCACATATCGCTCATCGACGAGGATGCGGTCAAGGGCGCCATCCGCGCGGGCGAGATCACCGGCATCGTCGAGGAAAGCTCCGAGTTTAGCGATGCCATTATTACCGCGTATTCCGACGAACTTGCCGCGTTCGTAACGCGTCGCGACGCCGATCTCTTCAAATCCGGCGTGGTCCTTCAGCGCGTTCAGTAGCAATGCGAAGACAGGCGATGCCTAAGGAAGCTCTGAATAAGCCCATCCTGGACTTCTCAGAGCACGCAAAGCAAAAAGCGTGGTTTTTGCTTTGCTTCATCTTCAACGGCTTGCAGCCGTCGAAGATAGCGGCACATCCCTGTGCCGCAGGAACCTCTGAGTTAATCAGAGGTTCCCTAACGCCGCAGGATGTTCGCCCGTGCCAGACCCAGCCCCAGCATAAGCGCCGCGACCTCCTCCGCGGCCTGTTCCAGCCGTGCGGCGTCGGTGCCGCGCAGTACGATGTTTACCGCTACACGGCCCTGCTGCGCGAACGGATAGCTGCCGATGCTCAGATCGGCGTAGCGTTCCTGGATCGCGGTTAAACCTTCGGCCAGCCGGCTCTCGCCGATAGGTCCCGTCACCGAACGCGACAGGATCGGTGCGCCCCCGCTCAACTGGTGCTGAAGCACGTCGAACATTGCCCGCATGATGGGCGGCACGCCGGCCAGCACGAAGACATTCTCTATGCGGAAACCCGGCGCGCTGCTGATGGGGTTGCCGATGAGCTGGCAGCCGGCGGGTACGGTGGCCATCTTCAGCCGCGGCGCCGACAACTCCTCCCCGCCGTAGTAGCGCTTCAGCTTTGCCTCCGCCGCCGCGTTGACTTCCAGCGGACGGCCGAAGGCGCGGGCGATGGCGGCGGTCGTGATGTCGTCGTGGGTCGGCCCTATTCCGCCGGTAGTGAACACATAGGTGTGGCGCCGAGCGAGCACCGCGGCGACGATTTCCTCCTCTCTGTCCGGCACGATCTGTGCCTCGGCCAACCGCACGCCAAGCGCTTCGAGTCGCCGGCCGATGAAGGCGAGATTGGCATCCTGGGTACGCCCGGAGAGCAGTTCATTGCCGATCAGCAGCACCCCGGCAGTGATTTCGGTTGCATTCTCCGGCATCGCATCTCCTTCAGTTGCAAATCGTACGGCAATTGTAGTGAACCTGCTGGTCGTGCCCGCGGCAGCGTCGGAGACCGGGCTGTTGGTGGGTCGGTCCGGGTCCGACACGTGGATTGCCAGCGCCCGCCCTTGGGGCGGTATTGCATAACCGCCTGCGACCGCTCCACTTTGTCGCACAGGTTGGTCTGCCCCGCGCTAGACTTGTTGTATGAAACGCATCCAGGGCGCGCCGTTGGGGCCGGGATGCGCCCAGGGCAAGGTTAGAAAGCACTGCCAGCAGACGCAGGCAGCGGATCTGCTTGTGCTTTCTCCTCAGGAAATGGATGTAGCGGCGGCGCGGCACCCGCGCGGCCTCATAGTCATCGGCGGCGCGCCGTGGTCGCATCCGGTGCTGCACCTGTTGGCGCTGGGGATTCCCTCCATCGTGCTCGCCCCGGATCAGCTGGATCAGATTGAGGATGGCGAAGAGCTGCTACTTGACGGCAGCCGCGGCTACATCTGTACGCCGTCAGGCGGTATCGCCGAGGACGCAGCGCTTGGTGTCGCTGGGGAGATTCTGTCCGGGCAAGTGTTTCGCACCGCTGACGGGCACCCACTGGAACTGCGCGCGTGCGTCGAGAGCAGGCACGACGCCACGGAGGCGAGGCGCCTGGGGGCGACTTCCATCGGTGTCGTGCGCTCCGAGTATCTGGGCCTTGGCCACGAGCGCGTGCCGGATGTGGAGTTTTTCGAGCTGGAGTTCAGGGCTATCTGCGAGGCGGCGGGCCCGCTGGCCGTGTGCATCCGGCTGCTCGACATCTCTGCCGACAAACGCCCGGCCTGGCTTCCCGATCTCCCCGCTCTGGGCAGCCTGTTGGGGCTGCAAGGGGTAAGGCTCTATGCCACCGAACCGGTACGCAGCGTGTTCCATGCCCAGGTACTGGCCATCGATGCGCTGCTGCAGGAGTGGAAGCCCTCCATCCTGCTGCCCTTCATCAGTGCCCCGGCTGAGTTCAGCCACTGGTGCCGGGAGATCGAGAAATTGGTGTCGAGCCCTGTGAAAGTCAGTCCAATGCTGGAGACGCCGTCTGCGTGTCTCGACATGGCTGAGTGGCTCAAGCTGGCTGACTGCATCTCCATCGGCTGCAATGACCTGATGGAATGCTTCTTCGGTGCCGACCGCGACTGCGAAGCCATCTCCCACCTGCTCGATCCGTACTCCCCGGCGCTGTACCGCTTCCTGCGCGATGTAGCCACGCTTGCCGGCGATGGGCTCGCAGGTGTGCAACTTTGCGGCTTCCTGCCAAAACTGCCGCGCACCCTGCCGCTACTCATCGGCCTCGGGTATCGGGCGTTTGCCGTAGAGCCGCCTTTGATCCCCTATCTCAGCCAGTCGCTGCAACGGATCCGCCTCGATGAAGCCCGTGAGCTGGCGCAGGCAGTCTGCTGCGCCAGGGATAGCAATGAAGTGCAGGCCCTGACGGGACTCACTTCAGCGCCGCGCACCGTGGCCGCCTGACTCCATGGCTGTCGCCGAGTTCCGCTTCTACGAAGAGTTGAACGACTTTCTCGACCCGGTGCAGCGCAAGGGGCCGTTCCGTTACGGCTGCGCACGGCGGGCGACGGTGAAAAACGCCATCGAAGCGCTCGGCGTCCCGCACACGGAGGTCGAGCTGATACTGGTCAATGGAGAGTCGGTCGAATTCTCCTATGTCGTGCAGGACGGCGACCGGATCAGCATCTACCCACAGTTCGAGGCTTTCGATGTTACCCCCCTGCTGCGGGTCCGGGACCGGCCGTTGCGCGACACCCGCTTCATCGCGGACTCGCACCTCGGCGCGCTGGCGAAGTACCTTCGTATCGTCGGCTTCGACACCCTCTACCGAAACGATTACCACGACCGGGAGGTGGCGGCGATCGCGGCCACGGAACGTCGCATCGTGCTGAGTCGGGACAAGGGACTGCTCATGCACAGGGCCGTCACCCACGGCTGCTACGTGCGGGCGACCCGGCCGCTCGAGCAGCTCGAGGAGATCCTGACGCGGCTGGATCTGTACGCCGCGATCGCGCCGTTTACGCGCTGCCTGCTCTGCAACGCGCCCCTGCGCGCCTTGGGCCGGGATGAGGCCGCCGGCCGGGTGCCCGAGGACACGGTGCGGTACTACGCCGACTTCCGTGCCTGCGGCCAGTGCGACCGCATCTACTGGGCGGGGTCCCACTTCCGTCACCTCAGTGCCATGCTGGAGACGGCGCTGGCCCGCCGCGGCAATCACTAGCCCGCGCCGCGCCTCGGAAGACCCAATAATCATCCCGGGGGCCGTTGCCTGGACACGCACCCTCTACGACCGGGCCTCGTCACGGGCTAATTGTTGACTATGCTTTGAAGAGAACGAGTGCCTGTCGACAAAGCGGCCCACCGCGGGGCCAGGAGGATTAACCATGACGATGGCGGCTTCCGTGAAAGAATTCCTGCACCAGCGGGGCATCCATTACGACATCATCGCCCACACCCATACCAGCGACAGCATGCGCACTGCCGGCGCTGCGCACGTCCCCGGCGATCTGCTGGCGAAGTGCGTCATGCTGGAGGACGACAAGGGCTACCTGATGGCCGTCGTGCCTTCCACGCACCGCGTCGACCTCGGCGTGCTGCGCCAGCAGCTCGATCGGCGCCTGGGTCTGGCTAACGAGGCGGAGCTGGGCGACATTTTCAAGGACTGTGAGCGGGGTGCGGTACCGCCGCTAGGCACCGCCTACGGCATCGAGGTGATGGTCGATGACAGCCTCGCGCACTGCAAGGACATCTACTTCGAGGCGGGCGATCACACCGACCTGGTGCACGTGAGCGGCGAAGATTTTCTGCGCCTGTTGGATGGCGCCCGGCGCGGTCAGTTCAGCCACCACGTGTAGCGGCTCAGTCACCACACCGTACTACAGCCGGTCTGAACTCTGACGTCCCCAAGCCTGCCCTGGGCGTGTCTTTCCTAGATCAGTGGGACGATGAGCAGCGCGACGATGTTGATGATCTTGATGAGCGGGTTCACCGCCGGGCCGGCGGTGTCTTTGTAGGGATCGCCCACTGTGTCGCCGGTGACGGCAGCCTTGTGCGCATCGCTCTTCTTGCCGCCGTGGTGACCATCTTCGATGTACTTCTTGGCGTTATCCCAGGCGCCGCCGCCGGTTGTCATCGAGATGGCGACGAAGATGCCGGTAACGATGGTACCGACCAGCAGGCCGCCCAGCGCCTTCGGCCCTGCCTCGGGCCCCATCAACGCGCTGATCCCGAGCGCCACGATAATCGGAACCAGCACCGGCAGCAGTGACGGCACAATCATCTCCTTGATCGCCGCACGCGTAAGCATGTCCACGGCACGCGAGTAATCCGGCTTGGCCGTGCCTTCCATGATTCCGGGAATCTCCTTGAACTGCCGGCGTACCTCGACCACCACCGAACCGGCAGCGCGACCGACTGCTTCCATGGCCATGGCGCCGAAGAGATACGGGACCAGGCCGCCGATGAAGAGACCGATGATCACTGCCGGGTCATCGAGGGTGAACACCACGGCCTTGCCCTCCTCGCTCAGGCTGTGCGTAAAGTCCGCAAACAGCACCAGTGCGGCGAGCCCGGCGGAGCCGATGGCGTAGCCCTTGGTGACCGCCTTGGTGGTGTTGCCCACCGCGTCCAAGGGATCTGTGATGCCGCGCACTTCCTTGGGCAGATTCGCCATCTCGGCGATGCCACCGGCGTTGTCGGTGATGGGGCCGTAGGCGTCCAGCGCGACGATGATGCCCGTCATGGAGAGCATCGAGGTAGCAGCGATGGCAACGCCGTAGAGGCCGGCCAGTTCATTGGCGCCGAAGATGCTGGCGCAGACCGCCAGCACCGGCAGTGCTGTGGCCTTCATGGATACGCCCAAGCCCGCGATAATGTTGGTGGCATGGCCGGTGGTCGAGGCTTGAGCGATATGCTTGACTGGCGAGAACTGCGTGCCGGTGTAGTACTCGGTGATCCAGACCAGCGCGGCGGTGAGCGCCAGCCCAATCAGGGCGCAGCCAAACAGCGCATTAACGGTCACGCCCTGCACGCCGCCCATGAGCCACATAGTGACGGGATAGAAGGCAATGGCCGCGAGCACGCCGGCGACGATGAGGCCGCGGTAGAGAGCGTTCATGATCTTCGCGCCCTCGGTGGCCTTCACAAAGAACGTGCCGATGACCGAGGCGATGATGGACACGCCACCCAGCACCAGTGGATAAACCAAAGCGTTCGCGCCGGCATCCTTCAGCAGCAGTCCACCGAGCAACATGGTCGCGATCACGGTGACCGCGTAAGTCTCGAACAAGTCAGCAGCCATGCCAGCGCAGTCGCCGACGTTGTCACCCACGTTGTCCGCGATCACCGCAGGGTTGCGCGGATCGTCTTCGGGAATTCCGGCCTCTACCTTGCCCACGAGATCAGCGCCGACATCCGCGCCCTTGGTGAAGATGCCGCCACCCAACCGTGCGAAGATGGAGATGAGTGAGCCGCCGAAGCCCAGGCCCACCAGCGGTGTGAGACTGACCGCCTGGCCATCCGGAGTCATCGCCGCCAGCACGGCGTAGTAGCCGGCCACACCGAGCAGCCCCAGGCCCACGACCAGCATGCCGGTGATGGCACCGCCACGGAAGGCCAAGGTAAGCGCCGGGTTGAGCCCTTGTCTTGCGGCCTCCGCGGTGCGCAGGTTCGAACGCACCGAGATGTTCATACCAATGAAACCGGCGGCACCGGAACAGAGCGCTCCAATCAGGAAACCGAACGCAGTCTTGGCGCCAAGGAAATACCAGATGAGAGCGAACAGCACGACGCCGACCACGCCGATGGTCGTGTACTGGCGGTTGAGATAGGCCGAGGCACCCTGCTGCACAGCGGCGGCGATCTCGCGCATGCGCTCGTTGCCCTGCGGCTGCGCCAGCACCCACTTCACCGACCAGACGCCGTATGCGATCGCCGCTGCACCGCAGAGCAGCGCGAAAACTATAGCTGCAGACATGACTAGATCCCCCGATGAGCTTTAGCTGAAGGAAGGCGCAGTGCGCGCCCTTCTGGATTGCAACCCGCACCCGGCGCCCGTCTTTGAGGGGCACTTAAGGCCCGCGCATTCTACTTCGATATCACTTCAGCGCAAAATTCGTGGCCAGCTTCTTTTTTACGGGCATGTTCTTCAGCCGCACGTACTGCGGCAGGCCGTTTTTGTATGGCGGATAATCCTCTCCCTGGATGAGCGGGGACAGATAGTTACGACACTTCTGCGTGATGTGGAAGCCGTCGGTGGAGATGAAGTCGCGTGGCATGTGCTTTTCCTTGTTGGCGATGTCCTTGAGATCCGCCACGCCGATGACCCACCGATACGGCTTGCTCGACTTGCGCACGATGATCGGCATCACTGCGTTTCGTCCCTTCACGGCCAGCTCCACCGCCGCCTTGCCGACCGCGTAGGCCTGCAGGACATCCGTTTTGGAGGCGATATGGCGCGCGGCGCGCTGCAAGTAATCCGCCACCGCCCAGTGGTACTTCAGCTTGAGCTTCTCGCGCACGAGACTGGCGATGACCGGCGCCACGCCGCCCAATTGCGCGTGGCCGAAGGCGTCGCGCAGGCCCGAGTCGGAAAGGAACTTGCCCTCCTTGTTGCGCAGCCCCTCCGAGACGGCGATGGCGCAATACCCGCTTTTTCCTACCGTCTCGTCCACTCTGGCGATGAAGCGCTCCTCGTCGAATTCCACCTCCGGAAGGAGCAGGATCTGCGGCGCCTCGCCATCTTTTTCGGCGGCGAGACCGCAGGCCGCCGTGATCCAGCCGGCGTGGCGTCCCATCACTTCCAGCACGAACACCCTGGTCGAGGTGCGGGCCATCGAAGCCACATCGAAGCCCGCCTCGCGGATAGAGGTGGCGACGTACTTCGCCACCGATCCGAAACCGGGACAGGTGTCGGTGACAGGCAGATCATTGTCGACAGTCTTGGGCACGTGGACACAGATGATCGGATAGCCCATCGTCTCGGAGAGCTGGGAGATTTTGAGGCAGGTGTCCGCGGAGTCGCCGCCACCGTTGTAGAAAAAGTAGCCGATGTCGTGGGACCTGAATACTTCGATCAGCCGCGCGTATTCGGCCCGGCTCTGCTCCAGCGCCTTGAACTTGTAGCGGCAGGAGCCGAAGGCCCCGGAGGGCGTGTGCCGCAGCGCCCGGATCGCGGCCGGGGATTCCCTGCTGGTATCGATGAGGTCCTCGGTCAGCGCGCCGATGATCCCGTCACGGCCAGCGTAAACCTTTCCTATTCTGCTTCGGAACCGGCGCGCCGTTTCGATGACGGCGCAGGCGCTGGCGTTGATGACGGCGGTCACGCCGCCGGACTGGGCGTAGAAGGCGTTACGCTTACTCATGGGCTTACTCATGGTGTTCTATAATTTCCCCTGTAATGGATGGTACCGGCACTTGAGGATACTAGCCCAGGCAACCCGTTTACGTCAGCGTCCAGCCTGCACGCCCTGGAACTTCGAGCGCAGCTTGCCGGTCCACCATTACACGACAGTTTATCCCTCCGGTAGCAACGTGCGTCGACTGCTCTTCCTGATACCACTTGTGCTCGCCCCGTTTTTGGGCGTGACACATGCCGCAGATGATCTGCCCGACTTCGGCGACTCCGCCGGCAGCATCATCTCGCCGGCGCAGGAGCGGCGCCTCGGTGAAGCCTTCGTCCGCGAGCTGCGCAGCAAGGGCCAGATTGTCGATGATGCCGAGCTCGAGGAGTACATCCAGTCGCTGGGGCTCAAGCTCGCCTGGCAGGCGGATAATCAGGCCAACCCCTTCGACTTCTTCGTCGTTGACAGTCCCGTGCTTAATGCCTTCGCGGTCCCCGGCGGCTTCATCGGCGTGCATACCGGCCTCATCCTGCAGACGCAGACCGAGAGCGAACTGGCGGGCGTGATCGCCCACGAAGTCTCGCACGTCACCCAGCGCCACAGCGCACGCATGTTCGAGGCGGCGAGCAAGCTGAGCATCCCCGCCGCTGTGGGCGTCCTCGGTGCCATCCTCCTCGGCGCGGTGAATCCGCAGGCGGGGCAAGCCGCCGCCGCCGTCGTCGCTGCAGGTCAACAGCAGTACGCGCTCAACTTCACCCGCGCCAACGAACAGGAGGCCGATCGGATCGGCATCCAGGTCATGGCGCGGGCCGGGTTCAACCCGCACGGTATGCCGGACTTCTTCGAGCGCATGCAGACCGCCAACCGCTACAGTGACCCCGCGGCAATCCCGGAGTTCCTGCGCACGCACCCGGTCACCACCAATCGCATCGCGGAGTCGCGCGACCGGGCCGACCAGTTCGCGGGCCGCCAATACGATGAGAGTCAGGATTACCACCTGCTGCGGGCCAAGGTGAAGGTGCAAGCCACCAAAGACCCACGCGAAGCCGTGCAGTTCTACGCCGACAGCCTGCGGGCCGGACAATACCGCAGCGAGAACGTTGCCCGCTACGGCTATGCGCTCGCGCTGATTCGTGCAGGGGAATACGGCAAGTCCCGCCTGCAACTGGATCGCCTCCTGCAGACGGCGCCCGAGAACCCGCATTTCCTGCTGGCCATGGCGCGTCTGAACGTTGCAGAGAGGGGCTACGAGGCTGCTCTGCGGAACTACCAGCGCGTGATCGAACTCTACCCTGAGCACCGGCCAGCCGTCCTCGGCCGCGTGCAGGCGTTGCTTGCCAGCGGCCGGCCCAAGGAGGCCCGCACACAGCTTCGCGACTACATGACCACGCACAGTGCCGACACACGCAGCTACCAGCTGCTCGCCGAGGCGGCAGGAGAGGCCGGGGACAAGATCGAGTCGCACATCGCGCAAGCGGAGTATTACTATGGAACCGGCGAACTCGGATTGGCCATTGAACAGCTAAAGCTCGCCAGGCAGGAGGCCGGCATCACCTATTACCAGAGCGAGCGCGTGCAGGCGCGTCTCGATCAGTTCCAGAAGGAGTTCGACGAGGAGAAGAAGGAGAAACAGCTCTTCTAGTTCCCAAATGCGCTCAGGGGGAAACATCGATCGCAGGCGCCGGGCGCTGTTGCGGACCTCGCTCGCGGGAATAGCCGGCGTGGCCTTAGGCGGAAACTGGCTGCTGTCACGTCCCGTGTACGCCGCGTGGCCGGCGAACGCCTTCGCGGCAAAGACGGCCGAGCAGGCGCTGCGCGAACTCTTCGGCGAAACGGCCATCGAGCCCAGCGAGCGCGTTCGCATCGACCTGCCGGCGCTGGCGGAGAACGGCGCGGTGGTGCCTCTGACCGTGAACGCTGATCTGCCCGCTATCGAGTCCATCAGCGTGGTCTCGGAGAAAAATCCGGTGCCGCTCATCGCGCGTTTCGACTTCGGTGCGAGGGCCGCCGACGGTTACCTCGCCACGCGCATCAAGCTCGCCGAATCCGAGTATGTGACCGTGGTGGTCAGGTCGGAAGGCAGGCTTTATTCAGCGCAGAAGTTCGTCGAGGTCACCGTCGGCGGCTGCGATTGAGGAGATGCCGATGGCCGAACAGTCCAGCATCAAGATCCGTACTGCGCTAGAGGACGGGGTTTGTACCCTGCGGGCGCTCATTCGCCATCCCATGGAGACCGGCGGCCGCAAGGATGAGGCGACCGGCGAACGCATTCCCGCCCATCACATCACCGAGCTCACCTGCGAGCACAATGGCGAGCCGGTAATGACCTGCCACTGGGGCACCGGGATTGCCAAGAATCCCTATCTGTCATTCAGATTCCGGGACGCCAGGGCCGGCGACACGGTCACCCTGCGCTGGACCGACAACCGCGGCGAAAGCGACGCAATTCACGCCGCGATCAGTTAACCGCTGCGCCGAGTCTGCTAGTCAACCTGCCGGTCCAGGCATCAAGCAGGCGTTGTTCAGTATCGGCGAACCAGCGGTCGATCCCGTGATCATCCCGCGCGAGTATCGTCCCCGGTGGCACAGGGCGATCTCTTTGCCTGCTCGGCCCAACCGCTGTTGGGGTCCTCAATGGAACGTCGGTATTCCTCAGCATAGCCGTACACCGCCCTCGACATGCGGGGCTCTTCCGCCCCGCAGAGAGTCGCGCGCATACCGACGCGTCGATAATATACCCAAAGCGACGACATGATGGATGCGGCCAGAAACTAAAAGGAAAGCGTACCGATGAAACCGAAAAAATCCGTGGCTCTCGCGGGTGTAATCGCGGGTAACACCGCCCTGTGCACCGTGGGCCGCACCGGCAATGACTTGCACTATCGCGGCTATGACATCCTGGATGTTGCCGAGCAGTGCGAGTTCGAGGAAGTCGCCCACTTGCTGGCGCATGGCAAACGGCCCACCTTGAGCGAACTCGATGCCTACAAGACGAAGCTCAGATCCCTGCGCCGTTTGCCCACTGCCGTTAAGGCCGTACTCGAGTGTCTGCCCGCCTCCGCCCCGCCAATGGACGTACTGCGCACGGGTGTATCGGCCTTGGGATGCGCCATGCCGGAGGACGGCAACCACAACATCGCCGGTGCGCTGTCGCATCGCAGAAGGGATCCTTCGCTTCTCCCAGGATGACGGCCTCCTCTTATCATACTTACTGTCGCGAGCAAGCAAGAATGGGACCCCGCTTTTCCAACGTCCGTCCGGAACCGGACAAGGTCCTGGTCGACATCGTCGACTACGTCATGAACTACAGGATCACCCGCAAGCCTGCCTATAAGACGGCGCGCCACTGCCTCGTTGATACGCTGGGCTGCGGGTTGGAGGCGCTCG
>JBQTIC010000083.1:0-13082 GCA_052388435.1 Chromatiales bacterium
GGGCGGCGGGCGCCGAGGCCTCGCTGGCGGTGGAAGACATGACGGTGAGTGCGGCCGCCACCGTGCCGGTCACTGGAACACTCAGCGGTGCCGTGGACTGGGCCATGGTGGGCGTGGAGATCAGGCCCCAGTAGGAGACCTCGCTAAAGCAAGCGCACACCACAAAACCGATGCTCGCTCGCCAATCGACGAACGGTCGCGGTGAAGCTTGCAGATTCCTCGTGAATTTCCCCGCGACGCCCGTTTCTTGATATTGTCCGGTTCGCTACAGGTCGATCTCCTTGAAATCCTCCGGAATCTCAAACAGACCGTCAGAAATGTCCTGCCGCGATATTTCAACAGTTTGTTGGATCTCCAGTTCGGCCGGAGTAATACTTTGAACCAGTACGGGAATACCCCTGTTGGTCACGAAGAATTCTCTCTCATTGACTGTTGCTGATTCTATTGGAGCGATATTCAGCAACTGGGCAAATACGGGTATCAAACCCTCAGGCAGGTCCGAAACATCCCTGGTGAGCCATAGCTGTATGTAATCACCTGCCCTGTTTACGCCTTGGTATAGCTCGCACCTGTATCCATTAATTACGTTCGATGTTCCCGCTGCCTGCACCAAAAACCGCTCCTCTTCGGGGACCGTGTCACCGTTCTTCCCTGGCTGCGCAGACGCTTGATCGCCAACTGGCATCGCTCGATCGATGCCGCGAACTGTGGCCGTCCTGGATGCCCGCTGCAACGTAATGAGGCTACCCGAATCCATGTCACGTATCACCGATGTCGTCTGGCCATTTTGTTCGGCGTCCACCCTGGAACGATTCGCTTTGACGTACATCGTCACCGTGTGCTCCAGAATGCGCTCGCCTTTCTCGGCTGTCATTTTCCTCAGCACATCGATCGGTATCTCGAACAACTTCTGTGCGATCTCAGGGTTGTTCTCGGCTTCATCCGGCGGAAAGATGGAGAGTGGGATCACCAGTTTCTTCTGCACGATCTTTCCCTCGAATGATTTCCCTGCGCGCATTTGGACAGTCAGGAATATGCCGACGGCAAGACACAAGCCAGCTACCAGGATCACGAAAGGCCATTTACCAGGCCTCATGATTGACCTCCTCAAATGGGTCTTCGATGAAGCGGCAGCCGGTCCGACCGGGGGTCGCAGTCATTCAGGAAAGACGCTGTGGCGCCAAGCGGGCCCGTCCCGGGTGCGACTGACAGTTTTCCTGCTATATGGCGTCGTGGGCTGCTGAAAGTATAAGGGATGTCGCCCAGTGCAGACACCTTGGTGGCGACCTCTTTGATGAGCGACGCTGATAATTACGAGCCAGATCGTTCTTTCCGTGGCACTTGATTCGTGGCCCGCGAATTGCTTCACACTTTTGTAGCCGAATTCCATTTACCCGCGCCGCTCGTCGACATTGCCTTACAGTCAGGCGCATGGGGCCAGCGGTGCGGGTTTCGCGCGCCCTCTTTCCATTTGACCGGGAGGCATTTGCTGCGAATTCACCTGAAGGTGGCTGAGTATGCATCGGTGGGGCATGCATTCTATAATCTCTAAGTGTCCTGATGGCGCGAGCCCAGAGATGAATGCCGAGCTATACCAGTCACTGTTCTTTGGGCACAGGCGGACACCAGGGACGGCGTTAGCGGGGACGGATGGGAATCGGAAGAACAAGGCCGTCGTTGCGGCTTTTGACAAGATACTTGTGGTCTGCCTTGGGAACATCTGTCGAAGTCCGATAGCACAGGCCATGCTTGCCAGGGGACTGCGCGTCGCCGGGTATGGCAACGCCGAGGTGCAGTCTGCTGGCCTAAACGCGTTGGTTGGGTATCCGGCCGACCTTACCGCGCAAAAGACGGTGCGCAAGTTTGACATCGACCTGTCCTCTCATCGTGCCCGCCAGCTCAACGGAGAAATGATTCGCTGGGCCGATCTGGTGTTGGTGATGGAGAACGAACAGAAGAAGCATGTGCACCTTGTGGATCCGACTGCTCGAGGCAAGGTATTTCGCCTTGGAGAATGGAGCGATTTCGACGTCCAGGATCCTTATGGGCGCTCCGTCGCCGCATTCGAGAAAGCCGTCTCGACGATTAACAAAGGGGTCTCCGACTGGGTACAGAAGCTGAAAGGGTAAGGCTAGAAGATGAAGAGACATATATCGATTTGCGTCGTAGTGGGATTGCTCACGGGTTGTGCGATAGAGCCTGGGATGCACATGCGGTCGCTCCCGCCCATGCCAGATCCGCCAGAGGTGCCAGGCGTCAAAATCATCCCCATATCTGCTGACGCCATTCGCCAGAACGAAAGCGCTGCGCGTGAGACGGCTGGCCTTAAGGAACTGGCGAGCGCGGGTAATAAGTCTGGGCATGACTATCGCATTGGTGTCCATGACATCCTGACGATTGTCGTATGGGATCATCCGGAACTGACGACTCCAGCCGGCGAATTCAACATCGAGGCGGCAGGATACTTGGTAAGTGAGGACGGCTCTATTTTCTATCCGTACGTGGGGAAGGTCAGCGTCGCGGGCAAGACCACTGCGGAGGTGCGGGAAACGATCACGCGCGGGCTGGAAGAGTTCATTCAAAAGCCGCAGGTGGACGTCAAGGTCGCTGCGTACCGCAGTCAGAAGGTTTATGTCACGGGGGATGTGGCCAGACCCGGGCCGCAGCCGATAACCGACACGCCGGTAACGGTGCAGGAGGCCTTGGGTCTGGCGGGCGATGTGACGGCGACAGGCGACTTGGCCAACATTACCCTCACGCGCGATGGCAAGACATACGGCATCGATATGTTGGGCCTGTATGACAGGGGAGACACGACCCAGAACGTGCTCTTGAAGAACGGCGATGTCCTGCATGTCCCGGATCGCAATACGCAGAAGGTCTTTGTAATCGGGGAGGTACTGAATCCGTCCTCGATCGTCATGAACAAACGTGGCATGACACTGACCGAGGCGATAGCCGATGTCGGAGGAGTGCAGCCTGTCAGTTCAGACCCAGCACATACCTACGTGATCCGTGGCACAGAGAAAGAGACGGAGATTTACTACTTGAATGCGCGATCACCCGATGCTTTGGTCCTGGGCGATCATTTCCGGCTCCAAGCGCGCGATGTTGTCTATGTCGAGACTGCGCCGCTTGCCCGCTTTGGCCGCGTGATCGACCAGATCTTGCCGGCATCGAACATAGCCAGGAATTTGGGTCGCTTGAGCGGTCCGCAATAGGCTGGGCGGTAGCACGGAATAAGGACGGGCCGTGCAGGGTTGCCGCGGGGAAGTTCCGAGACGCTTGAGCCGAGCTTGGACGCCTTTCAGTAATGGACGTAAGGACAACGGTTCCTACGGGGTCACGAGCCCCGGCAATCTCGGGATAGATGTAGGTCGGCACGGAAGGGGCGGCGCAATGAACCGGAGTGCGCAGCCGCTGGCACATACAGGTAAGGCAAGGCGCAAGCGATGGGACGCCTTGTTGGCCGTAAGATGGTTAACCGTGTAAGGAGGCTCGCGCGCCTCCAGCATAGAGAGTGTGAATCCACAGCATGAATCCGACACGAGACAACACCGATCCACTTACGGACACTTCGACGGAAAACCCCGTGACAGATGCCTCGCCGGGCAGGGATAGACCGACATCAGCCAACCCAGAGTTGGGGGCCGAAGAGCGGTCCAGGCGCGACCGTCGCCCCGATCTCGGGATCATTGAACGCGTCGCCGAGCGTTACGCCGAAGAAGATTCGAGGCGTTTGCATCAGCAGGATCCTGCGCCGCGCGGCGCGCCTGACCGGGAGCCTCGAGACGAGGCGGCGCGACGGGCTCAGGTTGGGACGGAACCTAGGCTCCCGGAAGCAGCAGTACGGGCACCCAAGCGGGAACGGAAGCCTTCGGGCAGGCCATTGACCCCGCCTGCGAGAACGGATACGGGTTGGGCCACTAGCCACCTGTATTACGCTTTGCAGGGATTCAGCCTCCGCGATTCGCTCGACACCATCATGGATGCGAAGTGGTCCATCATGGGAGTGGTTGTGCTTGTGGTGTTGGGTGCATTGGCGAGCATGTGGGTCGCCGGGCCAACCTACACCGCGGACGCGCTGCTTCGGGTAGAGGCAACAGTGAGGGGGATCGGGCCTTTTGCGACCACGTCCACCTCCGTCTTGTTCGGAGACGAAGCGGTGATGACCGAAGAGGTCGAGATCATCAGGTCCCGTTCGGTACTCCGCCCCGTGGTCGAGCAGTTTCAACTCGACATCACCGCGAAACCCTTGTACTTCCCTATTGTGGGTTCGGCAATGGCACGCAGCAACGCGCCGACCGCCAGTGTCGAAGCCGCTTGGTTTGACCTCAGCCAGTACACTTGGGGTGCCGAGCTGATAGAGCGCCTGAAAAAGTACAACTGGGCTACCAAGTTCATGCTGGGTTTGGGCAGGTACGGATGGGGCGGGGAGCGAATAAAGATCGAGCGTTTCGATGTTCCAGCAGCTTACCAGGGCAAGGACAAGATATTTGACCTGGTTGCAGGCGCAGACAGCAGATACGAGCTGTTCGACAACAGCGGCCAGAAGCTGCTGGATGGGACTGTCGGCGCTGCTGGACAGGCGCGAATGGGAAATGGCGAGCTTGTGATGTTACTGGTGTCCGAGCTTGTCGCCAGACCTGGCACCTATTTCCAACTGGCTAGAGAACCAAGCTTATCGGCCATTGATAACCTGTCCGATCGCTTGCGCGTTACAGAGGAGGGGGGAGCAACCAAGTCTGGACTGATCCAGGTAACGCTTGAGGGTAGCAACCCAGGCAAGGTCGCCGCGATAGTCAATTCGATTGTAGATGCCTATCTGCGCCAGAACGTGGAAAGCAAATCCGCAGAGGCTCAGAAAACCCTTGAGGTAATGGAAGCGCAACTGCCGGCGCTCAAGGAGCACACGGAGAACGCCGAGAACGCGCTGAACGCCTACCGCCTCCAGCAAGGAACGGCCAACCTGACCGTGGAAACCGAGGGAGTGCTGCAGCAAATCGTTGCCCGCGAGACTACGCTCTCTCAATTGCGACGAGACCGGCAGCAACTGTTGCAGAAATTCACCACCCAGCATCCGCAGATTGCGACATTGGATGCCCAGATTGGAACATTGAATAGAGAGCTTGGTGCTCTCAACGGGAAGGTGAAAAGCCTGCCGGATACGCAGCAGGAGATCCTGCGCCTGTCGCGGGATGTCGAAGTCTACACGGGACTTTACACCATGCTGCTGAATAAGGTGCAGGAATTGAAGGTGGCCAAAGAAGGCTTACTTGGCAACGCGAGCGTCGTTGATCGTGCTGCAGCAGCAGGAAAACCGATAAAGCCGAAACCGGCGCAGGAGCTCACGATAGCCGTAATCCTGGGAATACTGCTCGGGGTCGGATTGGCCTTCTTCCGCAAGGCTCTACACAGCGGCATCGAGGATCCGGACATTATCGAGCAGCGCCTTGGCTTGCCGATTTATGCCACGGTACCGCGCAGCGTCGAGCAGAAGAAGGTGATGAGGAGGGCATTGCGTAAAGAGCAGACACAAGCAGTGTTGGCGTCTGTCAATCCCGAAGATCTCGCCATTGAGAGCCTGCGAAGCTTGCGAACCTTGCTTCATTTTGCCGTTGCGGGTGCGAACAACAATGTAATCATGATCACGGGTTCCGTTCCCGCGGTCGGCAAATCCTTTGTGAGCGCAAACCTGGGCGTCGTCCTGGCGACAGCGGGAAAGCGCGTCCTGCTGATTGACGGCGATTTGCGCAAAGGCTGTATCAATGACTTCTTTGGCATAGATCGGAAACAAGGATTGTCGGATTTCATTGCCGGCGACATAGAAACGGAGCAACTGGTCCGCAAGACCAACACAGACGGGCTTAATGTTATTCCGACCGGAACCCTCCCGCCCAATCCATCGGAACTGTTACTTCATGAGAGGTTTGCGTCCGTCCTGGAAACACTGTCGAGCCAGTATGACTACGTGATCGTGGACAGTTCCCCGATCCTGGCGGTGACCGATCCCGCCATCATTGGTTCCTTGGCGGGCGTGACATTGCTGGTGGTCAAGGCGGGCGAGCACCCCTTACGCGAGATAGAGGAGGCCGCCAAGCGGCTGAGACAGGCGGGGGCCAATCTTTGCGGCGTCGTGTTCAACAACATAGACATATCTCGCAGCCGTGAGGGCTATGGCAAGTACGGGTATACGTACGCGTATAAGCGGTGACGCCCTGAAGACCCAAGGCTTGGCATGCCTGGCAGGTGGCGAGGACGCCTGAGAAGGTTGACAGCAACAAATCAGTTTAACTCGCGATCCGCTTAGGCTTCAGTTTCCGCCAACGGCGCTTCGATGGCGCGCAAGCCGAACCCCCCCGGGGCTGTTCGTGATAAGTTGAACGCGATGTGGAGGGCTCCGGTTGGTGTCAGCGCCGCGAGGGCATGTGTTCGCGGCGGTGCCGCGGTTTCGGGCCACTGACACTGTCGGCATGAGTTTATCCCTGCCAGGGTCCGCGGGACGGACGGTGACACGATGACTAGGGAGGCGGCGCATAGATGGCGCCGAGTACGGCCCTGCGGCGGGCGCCGGTGACTGCGGGCAAGGTACCGGTTCGTCCCTCCAAGCGCTGCTTTGCCAGCCAGGCCACCATCATCGCCTCCACCGCGTTCGGCGCGATCCCGCCGGCATCTGTCGTCACTACAGTTCGGTTTTGCAATGCGGCGCGTAGCGCCCGCATCAACTGCTCGTTGTAAACGCCTCCACCGCAGACCAGTACCTCCCTGGTTTGCTCTGCAGCAGCGACGATTGCCTGCGCGATGGTTTGCGCTGTCAGCTCCACCAGCGTGGCCTGAACGTCGACCGGTGCCGGGCGCGGCTCAAGATCGACCACACGCTCGTTAAGCCAGCGAAGATTGAAGTGTTCCTGACCGGTACTCTTCGGTGGAGGTTGACTGAAGTACGGATCTGCACACAGACGTGCCAGCAGAGTTGCATTCGGTTTACCCGACCCTGCCCACCCGCCGCTGGCGTCATACCGCTGGCCGAGGTGCAGCTCCGCCCACTCGTCCAGAAGCGCGTTGCCGGGGCCCGTGTCAAAGCCGGTGACCGCTCCGCTGGATCCGGCTGGAAGCAGCGTGATGTTGGCGATGCCGCCGATATTGACAACGGCACGATGGTGAGAGGGGTGGGTAAAAAGGTGGGCGTGGAAGGCCGGCGCCAGCGGCGCCCCCTGACCGCCCAACGCCAAGTCAGCTCGGCGGAAGTCAGCGACGGTGGTGATACCGGTCATGGCGGCGATCACGTTTGGATCCCCGATCTGCACCGTGAAAGGGGTATCTGCTGCTGGCCGGTGCAGAAGTGTCTGGCCGTGGCTGCCGATGGCGGCGACCCGTCCGGGGGCCGTCCCGCTGTGCGACAGCAGCTGCAACGCGGCTGACGCGAACGCGCGCCCCACCTCAGTATCAAGGCGGGCGAATTCGGCGAGGGGCAGGTCGTCCCCGCGCCGGCGGGCGTCATGCAGCGCCGCACTCAGGGGCACAGGGTAGGGCGTTTCCCGGTACGCGACCAGGCGCGGTGTCGGAACGGCATCGAGGTCCACAAGGGCGGCATCGATGGCGTCTATGCTGGTTCCCGATATCAAGCCTAAAAAGAGGGGCATAGGCACAACGGCGGAAGAAACCCGCAGCGCGTAAGAGGAAAAATGTGCGCCGCCCTAACGGGCGACGGCGGCGGTGACCGTCGGTCCCGCCTCCGCGGTGGCGCTGGCACTGTCAACGGGAGCCTGGGAGGTCTGAGCGCCTTCCGTATCCGCGAGGCCC
This sequence comes from Chromatiales bacterium, assembly GCA_052388435.1. GTDB lineage: Bacteria > Pseudomonadota > Gammaproteobacteria > JAJPIJ01 > JAJPIJ01 > JBQTIC01. The sequence continues at coordinate 7,804 of JBQTIC010000083.1, forward strand.
GTCGCCTGATTGAGCATGGCCAGCGCGGTCTGCGTCGTAGCCTTGAAGTCCGGAAGTTTTTCTTTGCTGACGGGGAGCGCATTCGGGAGCGCGGCCTTCAGCGGGTCGCGATGCACACCGTTGACGCGGAATTCGTAGTGCAGGTGCGGTCCGGTTGCCAGACCAGACCGGCCGACATAGCCGATGACCTCGCCCTGCTGCACCCGGCCGCCCTGCCTGATCGCCTTGGCAAAGCGGGAGAGGTGACCGTAGACGGTGGTGTACCCTCCCGGATGCTGCAGCATAACGACTCGCCCGTAGCCCTCCTGCCAGCCGGCTAAGGTGACCTGACCGTCGCCCGTTGCGCGGACTGGCGTGCCCGTCGGAGCGGCGTAGTCCACGCCTTTGTGGGCGCGGATCTTGTTCAGGACGGGATGCCTGCGCTGCAGGCTGAAGCGCGAGGTGATGCGGCTGAACTGCACCGGCGTGCGGATGAACGCCTTGCGTAAACTCTCTCCGTCGGGCCGGTAGTAGTCGACGTGCTCCGCGTCTTCCTGATAACGCACCGCGCGATAGGCCTTGCCTTGGTTGACGAACTCCGCCGCGAGGATGTTCCCCTCCTTGACCTTTTCGCCGTCCTTGTAAATTTCCTCGTAGACGACGGTAAAGCGATCGCCTTCGCGGATATCGAGCACCAGGTCTACGTCGAAGCCGAAGATCTCCGCGAGATTCATGATGCTGGCATCGGTGAGCCCGGCGGCCTGGCCGGCCTCGAACAGCGAGCTGGCAATGACGCCGGTGCCATGCACGATACGGGTCTCCAGCTCTTCGGCCACCGTTTCGGCGATAAAGGCGCCATCATGATTGCGGACGCGAAGCGTGTGCCACAGATCCAGTTCGTGCACCATCTCCTCGAGGGTCGTGCCGCGGATGCGGAAGCGCAGATTGTCATCGGGATTGAGCCGTTCCAACTCCGCGGTGGTGCCGCCCAGCCCGATGATCCGGTCCAGATCGGAGCGACTCAGTCCGAGCCGGTTGAAGATCAACGCCAGGTTGTCGCCACGCTTTACTGTGACCGTCCGCCATCCCTCCAGCGCCTGCCCGGCACTGCGCCCAGGCTGCTTGAACGTGACAAGTGGCGGGCGTAGCGGCGAGGGCGGATCAAGGGGATATTTTTTTACGTCCGAGGCGGGGGCGAATACGGGGGCTGACGGGCTCTGAGGGACACTTTCGAGAAATGGAGACCCTTCAGTGCTGATGGTTACGGAGGCCACTGGGATGCGCAGGAGGCGCTCCGGGGTTGGCGCCTCGCGCTCGAACAGCGCCCCCCAGGGCGGCAACCTGAATTCGTGGTTGCGGATCTGGTGCGATGCCATCCCGCCGAGCAGTGCGACGATGACAGGAGCCGCCATCGCCAGCGCCCACCGCAGCCGCCGCGAACGCTTCTTCTCGTTCCCCCACTCTATGCGAATCTTGTAGTCGTAGATGATTTCTCGGGTCTGGAGCACTGGGCCAGCCTCTTTTTATCTTGTGAAAAGATAGCGGCGGATCGGCGACGCGTCAACGTTTACGAGCATCGATGTTCGCGCGCTCAAAGCGCGTGTTAAGCTTTGAACTTCACAGAACACGTCAATGTCGCCATGCTCGAAGAGTGGATCAAGGTTATTCAGCGCGGCGCGGCTGAGGTGCTGGTGGAGAGAGATCTCGTCGCGAAGCTGGAGCGCAACAGGCCGTTGCGCGTGAAGGCGGGATTCGATCCGACTGCCCCGGATCTGCATCTCGGGCATACCGTGCTCCTCAACAAGCTGCGCCAGTTTCAGGATATCGGCCACACGGCCGTTTTCCTTATCGGCGACTTCACCGGCATGATCGGCGACCCCAGCGGCAAGAACGTCACACGCAAGCCGCTCACCCGCGCAGAGGTCGAGGCCAACGCGCGTACCTACCGGGAGCAGATCTTCAAGGTGCTCGACCCCGCTCGCACCGAGGTGGCGTTCAACTCCGCGTGGATGGGGAAGATGTCGGCGGCCGATCTGATCGGTCTTGCCGCAAAGCACACTGTGGCGCGCATGCTCGAGCGGGATGATTTTCAGAAGCGCTACAGCGACGGACAGCCGATCGCGATCCACGAGTTTCTCTATCCGTTGGTGCAGGGCTACGACTCGGTGGCGCTCAAAGCTGATGTCGAGTTGGGCGGAACCGATCAGAAGTTTAATCTTCTCGTTGGCCGGCAACTGCAGGAAGAGTACGGTCAAGAACCGCAGGTGGTCCTCACTATGCCGCTGCTCGAAGGGCTGGATGGCGTGCAAAAGATGTCCAAGTCGCTCGGCAACTACATCGGCATTACGGAACCGGCGGCGGAGATGTTCGGCAAGCTCATGTCCATCAGCGATACGCTGATGTGGCGCTACTTCGAGTTGTTGAGCTTCCGATCGAGCGACGAGATAGACGGCCGCAGACGGGCGATCGAGGAGGGCGCCAATCCGCGCGATGCCAAGGTAGATCTAGCCGTCGAGATCGTAGCGCGCTTCCACACTTTCGCGGCAGCCGAGCGGGCCAAGGGCGAGTTCTTCCGCCGCTTCCGCGATGGCGGGTTGCCCGATGAAGTACCGGAAGTCAAAGTCATGTCCAAAGACGGTCGTTTGCCCATCGCCCATCTACTCAAGGAGGCAGGCTTGACCTCCAGCACCTCCGAGGCGCTGCGGCTGATCGCCCAGGGCGCTGTGCGTGTCGATGGCGAGCGCGTTGCAGACAAGGCCGTGGCGCTCACGGCGGGCGCTTGCTATCTCATCCAGGTAGGCAAGCGGCGCGTCGCCCGCGTTGCCATCGCTTAGGCAGAGCGCGCCGCCCCACCGCGCTTGACCTCGTAACTGAATACCAGTAGCTTTTCTTGAGCTTTTCCTTGGGGATACATTTACCAGCACGGGGCAGGGTTGTGAGCAGACGATTGCGGGGAGCAGAGATTTTTGTCGAGGCGCTCAAGGACGAAGGTGTCGAGTACATCTTCGGCTATCCGGGCGGCGCCGTGCTGCATATCTACGACGAGATCTTCAAGCAGGAGGCGGTCAAGCACGTCCTGGTGCGCCACGAGCAGGGCGCGACGCATGCGGCCGACGGCTATGCCCGGGCTACGGGCAAGCCCGGTGTGGTGCTGGTTACCTCCGGTCCCGGGGCCACCAACTGCGTCACCGGGATCGCCACCGCCTACATGGACTCAATCCCCCTGGTCGTGTTCACGGGTCAGGTGCCGACACACCTCATCGGCAACGACGCTTTCCAGGAGGTAGACGCGATCGGTATCACGCGTCCGTGCGTGAAGCATAACTTCCTTGTGGAGAAGGTCGAGGACCTGGCGCCCACCATCAAGAAGGCGTTCTACATCGCTGTGAGCGGCCGCCCGGGGCCCGTGGTCGTCGACATTCCGAAGGATGTGACCGCCGACAGCACGGAGTATTACTATCCCAAGAACATCGAGTTGCGATCCTACCGGCCGACGACGAAGGGCCATCCCGGCCAGATCCGCAAGGCACTCCAGCTTATCCTGTCTGCGAGGAAGCCGATGATTTACACCGGCGGCGGCATCATCCTCGATGACGCGGCGGAGGAGTTAACGCACTTCGCGCGGCTGCTCGGCTTTCCGGTCACCAACACGCTCATGGGTCTGGGCGGCTATCCCGCCACCGACAAGCAGTTCGTCGGCATGCTCGGTATGCACGGTACCTACGAGGCCAACATGGGCATGCACCACTGCGATGTGCTTATCGCCATCGGTGCCCGCTTCGATGACCGCGTGACCGGCAATCTGGATAAGTTCTGCCCCGAGGCCAAGATCATTCATATCGATGTCGATCCGTCGTCGATCTCCAAGAACGTGCCCGTGGACATCCCTATCGTCGGGTCCGCCCGCGAGGTCTTGAGGGAAATGAACAAGCTCATTCGGGAATCGGACCATAAGCCGGTATCGCGCAAGACGGATGCCTGGTGGAAGCAGATCGACGAATGGGCCAGCGTCGATTGCCTGCGCTATGACCGCAAGAGCAAGGTGATTAAGCCGCAGCTTGTGATTGAGGAGCTTTATGTGCTGAGCAAGGATCGTGAGACTTTTCTTACATCGGACGTCGGCCAGCATCAGATGTGGGCGGCGCAGTACTATAAGTTCGACAAACCGCGGCGATGGATTAATTCCGGCGGGCTCGGCACCATGGGGTTCGGCATGCCGGCGGCGATGGGCGTGCAGCTGGGATTCCCGAAAGCTCTGGTCTGCTGCGTGACGGGGGAGGCTAGCCTGGTCATGTGCATCCAGGAACTGTCTACCTGTCTGCAGTATGGCCTGCCGATCAAAATCATCAATCTCAACAACCGCTACATGGGCATGGTGCGACAGTGGCAGGAGTTTTTCTACGACCGCCGCTACTCGCACTCCTATATGGATGCGCTACCTGACTTCGTCAAGCTGGCGGAGGCGTTCGGGCACGTGGGCATGCGCGTGGAGAAGTCCTCCGAGGTGCGCCCGGCCCTGAAGGAAGCACTGGCGATGGAGGACAAACTGGTGCTGATGGACTTCATCACCGACCAGACGGAGAACGTCTACCCGATGATCGCCGCCGGCAAGGGCCACCACGAGATGCACCTTGCGCCGGGGACGGAACCCGCTGACCGCGAGCTGGCTTGATGCATTGAGTATGCGGCACATCCTCTCCATCCTGCTGGAGAATCACGCAGGCGCCCTCTCCCGCGTTGCAGGTCTGTTCTCCGCCCGCGCCTTCAACATCGAGTCGCTCACGGTGGCGCCGACCGAGGACCCTACTGTGTCGCGCATGACGCTGGTGACGGCCGGCTCCGACGAGATCATCGAGCAGATCGTCAAGCAGCTGAACAAGCTCATCGACGTCATCAAGCTCATCGATCTGAACGACGGCCCGCACATCGAGCGGGAACTGATGCTCATCAAGGTGCTTGCGCGCGACACCGGACGCGAGGAAATAAAACGGCTGGTGGACATCTTCCGTGGTCGCGTCATCGATGTGACCGACACGACCTACGTGCTGGAGCTCACCGGCACCAGTCAGAAGCTCGATGCCTTTATCGAGGCCCTGGACGCGGCTCTCATCATGGAGGTGGTGCGCACCGGCGTATCGGGGATTGCGCGCGGCACGCGCTCCTTGAGCCTGAGCACGCCCTCGGCAGCGCCGCGCGCGGCGGCGAAAGCAGCGAAGTCCGGGGCACGCGCCGCACGCACGGCGGTCGATCCCGAACATCTCCTTTGATTAGAACCTGTCTCATAGCTGGTCACATGTGCG
>JBQTIC010000084.1:0-15845 GCA_052388435.1 Chromatiales bacterium
GGGTAAAAATACTTTTTTATTGTCGTTACACACGTTTGGTAAATGAGGGGTGTCTTCACGACCCCCGTTTACACACAAACGACCGTAAGAGCGAACACCTTGGGAACCTACAACCAGTACGGAAAATATGGAACCTACAGTGCAACGACGCACGGTACGGCAACAACGAGAACGTATGGAGGTCACACGTATTTGATCTCTAAGCCTCGAACTTCAAATGTGATTGTTTGCTTTACCGACCCGCCCGAAGATGCACCGTTCGTGTTCGATGCTGCCTTCGTTCAAAGGTCGATCTCGAGCAAATACCAGCTTTCGCAATGACAGTTGCTACCGATAGCTCCAGACGAGCTGACGGGCGTGCGCAACCCTTCATGTTGCATGCACAGATCGTGAGAACGGAGGCTTCCATGGAGGCATTGAACCCCCGAAACCTAAAACTCTTCATCCCTCACCTTTGGGATAAAGATTGGGCGGCCGCTGTGGCGGAGGCGGAAAAGGAAGAGAAATTCCTCGTCTCTATTCAAGAGAGGGCGGCATACTTACTAAAACCGATCTCAGATTTCGACGTGACGTTCGAGAGGCTTGGCTGGCTCAACCTTTGGACAAAAGTGTTTTCGCTATTGGAGGGGGCTCGCGCATCGATCCTGCGCAACTCGAAATATCTCTTGGAGATACTCAATCGAATAGGGTTCGAGCTTTTCTTGCAGGTGTATACGATCACCGAGTCCAATCGAAAAGACCGCCTCCGAGGGTACTGCGCTTGGTGCTTGTGGAATGACAGAGATTTCGTACGTGAGCTCGTTGATCCGAAGGCCCTCGATGGGATCTGGGACGTAAGCGACGTTCGGGACATCGTTGAGGATCCCCTTGGGCGGGAGGTGTATGAAAGCCTGTTTGGGTCGCTTCCTGAGGGAATGGTTGCTGACGAGCGTGAGGCGAAGAAGGGCCGACTTCAACAACAGGACCGAGGGCGGCACAGGCTGGAACGGATAGAGGCGTGGCTACACGATCCTGACCTGGGTGTGTGGCTGGAGAAACTGGAGCAAATTAGTGATGGGCACCGCAGCCCCTCATTCTTCGCCCTATTTGGTCAAGATGAAGCAAGTATCCCTAAGCGCCTGAAATCTGCGGGTATGCGTTGGAGCTACGGGCTCTACAAAAAGGGGTCGATGTTTATACACGGATCTACGCTGGAACATTCGCTCATGATCGGGAACGAGTCGATTACCCCTGCCTTCCTCGACACAGAAGAGAGTGTTAATGACCTAGCCAATCATGTGGGCCACATCTGTAATCATGTCCTTGTCGGGCTATGCTTGCTGCAACAAGAGTTGTGGCCCAGGACTAATAAGGTGACAGATTGATTTTCCGACTTGACGCGGCTGACCGTGAGACGTCCTGATTGGTAGCTCCGTGACGGATCAAAATGAAAACTCGCTCTTATCAGTCATCGGAACAATCGGGGACGCACAACGTTTCTCACGGCTTGCGAAGTTCGATCACGCTCGGGTTCCGGTCCGATGCATTGCCGGCATCTTCCGGCGCTTTGCGCAGGAGGCCGGGCGCGACATTCCAACGTTCTCCGCTGTCAGTGATGACCGTGACCGTCTTCTTGTTGTAGCGGGTTCAGCATGCCGACTACGAGGGGACGGCCCTCCGGCTGAAATGAAACTCGATCACCGATCCTGAACTCCAGCATCCGGGCATGCGCCCGCATCTGGTTCAGGAATCGCAGGCGCTCGACAATCCGGTTGTTCAGATCGACGAGTTCCGCTTCGGTCAGTTTGTCGATGTCGATCTTCATTACGATTCCATTCTCCGCCTCGAAAGACGCCTAATAAAGCTCAACGCACGCCCTACCTTCTACAAGCAGCAGTCGCTCAATTTCCGCCTGATGGTCAACAAGCAGCCTGGCAACAACTGCATTCGGTACGCTGCCGGTACGTAACCAGATAACCTGTGGAGGCGCACCGTGGAGCTGGCTAAGTTCATAGAAGTCGGAGTCGCGTGACACGATTACGAAGGCGTTCGCACGCGCGAATTCCCAGACGTCGCGGTCCGAAGCTCTTTCAAGACCTGCCAGCGCGACTTGAGTACTGTCTGGATACGCGGAGAGCAGAAAGGGAAGCAGGCGTCGCGACAGATTCTCATCGAGCAACAGCTTCATCCGACACGCAATTCGGCGATGTTGCGCTCGCGATCGGCGGCGAAGGCGAGGCATGCTTGAATGTCGGCGGGTTCAAGCTCCGGGAAGTCTTGTATAACCTCCTCTGCCGTCATTCCGGAGGCCAGGCACTGCAGTACGTCGTACACGGTAATTCGCAATCCGCGAATGCACGGCTTGCCTCCACGCTTGCCGGGCTCGACAGTGATGCGCTTGCGGTAGTCCATAGCGAATCCTCGTGGTCACTGGTACTGAATGTCATCCAATAATAGCACTTGCCGCCCGAGCATGAATCAGGCGCTTCCCAGCCAAGGATGCATCGATGACAGTGACCATTGGAGGAGAGACGCCTATTTTCGTCGCTTTGGGGATGGCTTGGACAGACCTACGGATACACCCTCCGAGGAGGCGTTGAAACCCGCGACGGCCCTTTTAAGCCACCACGGTCACCCACAGCGCGAGCACCGGGCTCGGTTAATCTTTAGCGAGTGTCGCTGCTTGCCGCGGTTGCCATGGCTTGGCGTCTACGCCTAGGGCCGGGTGCGCTGATAGCGGAACCTGTCAGCCGGTCGTGGGGCCTAATGGTTTACGACGGCGGCCCGCCCGTCGCCCACACAGAATCTTTAGCTTCCACATGTTTAGGAGAAACCCATGATGCCGAGGTTATTCACCGCTCTAGGTGTTGTCACGGTGGCAATGGCGCTGTCTTACGCCCCAGCCAGCCTAGCCAGGGACACCCACGTGGCCACGATCACCATCAAGGAAAAAGTAATCAAGGCCAAGGACTGCACGACGCAGGCCGACGAGAAGGAGCTTAAAAGGGGACGAACGCAAGAAGTTCCTGGAGGAATGTGAAAAGGCAGCAAAGGAAACTAGCGCCTGATCTGCTGCTTCTCAATCGTTCACGGCTTCAGCAGCCAGTCGCGGACGAGCTTGATCTGATCGTCCGCCATGAGCGGAGGCGCGTGACCGGCGCCGCGGACCTCCACCACTTCCGCCCGCGGGTTACGGCGCTTCATCTCCTGCGCCATCTCCGGCGACAGAACATCAGACTGCTCCCCACGCAGGACCAGGACCGGGCAACGGATGGCGTCCCAGACTCCCCAGAGATTGAGTGCCTCCCCTGCAATGCGCCGGAAAGCCTGACCGATCGCCGGATCGTAATGGAGCGCATATTGACCGTCGGGCAGTTGTTTGACGCTGTGGCGGGCAAGATGCTGCCATTGCGCATTCGTCAGCGCGCCGAACGGCCCGTACGTCGCACGCACGTACTCTTCCGCGGCGCACAGATCCGCGAAGCGCTCGTCTTTGCCCACGTAGGCGCCGATCCGCGTCATGGCCGCCTCCGGGATCGCAGGCCCGATGTCGTTCAGAACGAAGCGCCGGACAGGACTGTTGGGCGCGGCGGCGACCACCATTCCGAGAAGCCCGCCCATCGACGTGCCCAGCCAGTCAACCTGGGGTACGTTGAGCCGCGCAATCAGGATGGCCATGTCGGCGGCATAAACCCGATAGTCGTAATCGGTCGGGTCGGAAAGCCAATCGCTCTGGCCTCGCCCCGGCAGATCCGGGCACACGATCCGATAGACATCCTGCATGCGCTCGGCAAGAAAGTCGAAGTCCCGCCCGTTGCGGGTCAACCCGTGCACGCACAGAAGGACCCGGCTGTTCTCCGGGTCGCCCCACTCCGTGTAATGCACCCGGTGAAACCCTTTGGATCCAAGGCCGAGAACGTGGTTGGTTCGCATGAGCGAGGCTCCCAGTGTTATTGCGGTCAGGCCTTGAAACGAATGTCCGGGATCAGTTGGTCAGGGTCTGTCAATCCGAGCGATCGCCATATCGCCCGCCTTGAGAAATGGCGGCGCGAATGGCAGATGACGGATCTCAGTGTGCTCCCCGGAAGTCAACCGCAACGTCAAGTCTTCCGCCACGAGCCGCTCGAAACACGGTACATTGCCGAGCAGCTATTCCTTTCGCTTCAGCAGCGACGCGAGGTCAGCGAAGGGCTGATAGGTGCTGGTACCCTCCTCGCGCGCGCCCTGCGTCGTCTCGCCGTAGCGGACCTGATCGATGTGGCGCATGTGTTCGTTATCGTGGCAATAGAGACAGAGAAGCTCCCAGTTACTGCCGTCGGGCGGGTTGTTGCCGTGGTTATGATCACGGTGGTGGACCGTGAGTTCGTGCAGGTTCGCGCGCGTGAATTCGCGCCCGCAGCGACCGCAGACCCACGGATAGAGTTTGAGCGCCTGCTCGCGGTAGCCCTGCTCGCGCTGCTCGCTGTAGCGCCGCGCCTCGGCGACGATGCTGTCTAGCCTCCTCAGATCAGATTCGGTCTTCTTTGACGCCATGTCCGCGGCCTCTACTGTGCGAGTCGCTCGATCGTGGCTGTGAGACGCATGAGGACCGTCCGCAGAAACGCGCGCAGGAACCGTATCTGGCAGTCCTTGGACGTCCGGCTCATGACGGTCGAGTTCAGCTTCAGCAATACCAGGGGCGTCTTTGCATAGATAGAGGCTGTGCGCTTGGTGCGCATGAGATAGCCGATCTCACCGATGCAATCGCCCTGCTTCAGCATGCTCAGTTCCCTGTTGCCCTTGCGCACCGACGCCTCCCCCTCGAGGATTACGTAAAACGAGTCATCGAGCTCTCCCTCGACAATGATCTGTTTGCCCGCCTCAGCACCAATATAGTTTCCCGCCTCCACCAGCTCGCGCAGTTCCGATTCCCAACCGTTGAAGTCCTGGAAGAATGCGAGCCCCTTGACGCTGTTGAACAGCACCTCACTGTCAATCTCCTGAGCGGCCAGCTCCAACGTACGGTCAGACGCCTTGCTGAGATCTGCCGCCAGGTCGGCAGCGGAGGCATAACGATCGGATGGCCGTTTGGCGAGTGCTTTGCGGACGATTTTCTCGAGGATCTCCGGGATATCCTCACGATACTGCCGCAACGGCGGCGGATCCTCGGTCATGATCCTCTGAATGAGGCGCGGGAAGCTGTCCGCATAAAACGGATTCTTGCCGGTGAGCATCTCGTAGGTGATGACGCCCAGCGAGAACAGGTCTGTCTGAGGAGTGAGGGTCTGGTCGCTGATCTGTTCCGGCGACATGTACCGCGGCGAACCCGCAACGCCGAGCACCAAGGTGTGATCGCTGTCCAGCCTGTTGAGATAGGCCACGCTGAAGTCAGCAATTTTCACATCGTGTGTGCTGGTAACCAGGATGTTGCCGGGTTTGATGTCGCGGTGTATGACGCCCTGTCGATGCGCGTAGTCGAGGGCCTTGGCGCACTTGAAGATGACCTCCACCACCCGTTCAATGGGGAGCAGACCCTCGGGTTTGCAGGCCGACTTCAAGGTTGCACCCCCCTCGACATACTCCATCACGATGTAGCAGTGCTGGCCGTCGACGCCGGCGTCGTGGATGCTAACTATGTTGGGATGGGTGAGCAGCCCGGCGGTATGGGCCTCGTTGAAGAACATTTTGCGAAACTGCGCGCCGGATTCCTCGTCCTTGAGCTGCTCCACATGGGCGATCTTGATGGCGACGCGACGATCGGCGAAGGGATCATGTCCGAGGTAGACCGTGCCCATACTGCCGCGATTGATCTCACGGATAATCGCGTACTTCCCCACCTTGCTTAGCGTTGTACGAGCCATGCACAGACCCCTCTTGCGCATAATAGGCCGGGTGAGCGCACTCAGTACAGACGGGAAACGCGCACCGCTGCCGCGAATCGATTCAGACGGCGCGCGCACCCCTGGCCGTACCCTTTGGTTATGGCGCCCGTACTTCCTGCCTGGAGCTGGGTCGGGACAGGAAGCTCTGAATAAGTCCATCCTGGACTTCTCAGAGCACGCAAAGCAAAAAGCGTGGTTTTTGCTTTGCTTCATCTTCAACGGCTTGCCGCCTTCGAAGATGGCGGTACATCCCTGCCGCAGGAACCTCTGACTTAATCAGAGGTTCCTTAGGCCCCTTACATTTCCCGCTCACGGGATACGCTGCATCGTTCCGGTTTCGAGCGCCTATCTATCCAGCTCCGGATAATGCCGGAAGATGTCGTCTTCGTTGAACGGTACGCGTCGCTCGGAGGCCAGATAGGCAGCGATGTTCGGGCGAGCCGCGACGTTGTCATGCAGCGCCACCAGGCCGGGATACCTTGGTTCCAATCTCTTAGTGGTCTTCGGGAAGGCGTAACGCAGACCGGCGATGAGCTGGAACATCGACAGATCAACGTAGGAGCAGGTGCGACCGAGCATATACCCCCTCCCCCTGGGATTGCCGGTGAGCGCGTGCTCGAAGTAGTTCAGGAACTTGGGTATCCGTTCCGCGGTGAAATGTCCCGCCCGGCGCCGTGCCTCCCGTTTCTGCTGGTGATAGTACAGGCTGCCCGCGATCGGATGGTGCACGTCATGGGTCTCCGCCACGATGTCCGCGATCGTCAATTGCAATTGATGCGCCCACAGCCGGCTGGCCTCGGCCGTCGGAACCAGACCCAGCCGCGGGCTTAAGTACAGCAGGATGTTGGCGGTCTGGGCAATCATCAGATCGCCCGCCTTGAGAAATGGCGGCGCGAAGGGCAGACGACCCTTCTCCGCGTTCTCAAGAAAGCGCATCATGGCTGGAAGGCCCTTGCCGCGCCCCGATAGGCGGGCCACATCCACGTAGTCGGCGCCGGCCTCCTCGAGCGCGAGCCGGACGAATTCGCCGCGACCCTGTATGCCGGGCCAGTAGTAGAGTTCGTAGCGCATAGAAAGGTCCTCCTGTTTGCACCTCGCTGACACGAAGTCCCCATCCAGACGAACGCTAGCAAGGCAAGAGACTTTGAAAGACGCATCGCGCGTATATCTTACCGGGCATACCAGCCAGCCCTTGCGAAAAGACAACGTAGCTATGGTCGCATTCATTCAGGCCGACCTGATTACCGCCAAAGCTCCCAGCTCAGACAGCGTGCTGCATGCCATGTGCCCGCAGGTTGTGTCAACATATAGCAATATATAGCAACAGAAATTAGCCAGGCTCGCTCGAGTTCCCGTTTCTCTGCAAGCCTTGTCCTGAGTAGCTGTAACCCTGGAGCCCAGCGACCATCAGAGGTCTGCTGGCGGTATCAGCAGAAGGGGGAGAACATGAGTGACTGGCTGCACAACCTTCCGGTAGCGTGGATGGCGCTCGTGGTTTTCGGCGTCACTTATCTGGTCACCGCTGGCATCTACCGGGTCGTCCTGAAACTGGCGGCAGGCGATCGGGCGCGCGCGCTCAAGGGACTGTCGCCCGGCATGCTGCCGCCGCTGGGCATTATCTTCGGCCTGCTGGTCGGGTTCATCGCTGCGCAAGTCTGGAGCGATCTGGAACGCGCGAAGGTCGCAGTCAACCGCGAGGCCAGGGCGCTGCGCGGGATCGTACTGCTGGCCGCGAGCTTCCCGGGAGAGCCGGAAGGGCGACTGCGCACTCTCGTCCGTCGCCATATCAAGGAGGCCGCAACACGGGAATGGCCAGACATGGCGCGGCAGCACGCCACGCTCGCGATGATCCCAGCGTCGCTCACCGAGGCGCTGCAGTTGACGCTTGCTCTCACCCCGGAGAACGACGGCCAGAAGGCGGCGCAGCATGCGATCGCCACTTCCCTGCAGGAAGCGCTTGACGCGCGCCGGCAACGCATCATCATCAGTCAATCGTCGGTCAATTGGGTCAAGTGGACTGGCTTGCTGCTTCAGGCGATCTGCACCTTGGTCGCCATCGCCATGGTTCACAGCGACAACCGGACGACCTGTGCCATTGCGATGACGCTGTTCGCGACGGGTATAGCGCTCTCCGTGTTGCTAATCGCCTCCCACAATCGACCCTTCACGGGGGAGATCGGCGTCGGACCTGAGGTGTTGCTGCAAGTGATGCCGCCAGCGGGCACGCCGGCGCTCCATCCCTAACGATGTCGGTCCAGCCGCGCATGGGCTAGACATCCTCGCGGCGCCGAGCGACCGCGGCGGGTCCAACGTCCGCCCAGAAGGGTAAAGGAGCTTCGAGACGAACCTCCTTATCATCGGCGCCGGTCCGTTTGGGCTCTCGGGGACGGCGTGTCTCTGGCGGGGACACGTCCTAGCGGCCCAGGATCTTTCTGAACACTCCCTGCACGGCTTCGCCGGTGCTCTTGGCCGCTTCCTTGGTCTTGTCAGTCGCTGTGCTGATTACGGATTTCTTCTTCTGCGCAGGGACCGTTGTGGACCCGCCTTCCGCCGTGATGCCTGCCGAGGCGGAGCGCGGTGTGCCGCGGAGCGCAATGGCACAGACGTCCTCATTGGCAGTGGCCCGGTCGAACAGGCCCTCGGCGAGCAGCGACAGGCCGCCGGTCGCGACGGCGGCTCCAATCTTGAACCCGGCGCCGGCTACACCCTCGGCATTGGCCACCGGTTTCGGATCGGAGAGCGTGCCGCCAATGCGCACCAGATCGCCGCCCAACGAGGCCACGTTGAGCCCGGTGCCCGCGCGCGGTTTCGGCTGCACGCCGATGTCGATGCCCTCGGTCCTGAGATTTACAACACCACCGCCCAGCACGGTGAGTTTGTCAGTACGGACGGCGACCCCTTCTCGAGCCGAGGCGAGGCCGTTTTGCACGCCGAAGTTAAACACCGCGCATTCGATAGCAGTGTGCGGATCGCCGGCGGAGAGCGGGTTGAGCAGGCGCACGGTGTCGAGCAGCAGATCGGCGCTGGCCAGGTTGTTGGGTATGCGGCCAGGCCCCATGCGCACGAGAATGTGGCCGTTGCCGCTGCCCATGACCTCTGCGATCGATCGCCCGGCGCCGGCGATGTCCACGGCGAAATCCGTCGGCGCGCCTGTCAGACGCTTGCCCTGAAACTGTGGCAACTGCCCCGGAAGGATGCCCTTGCCACGCAGATCGAGGTTGACACTCGGCATCACCGGCCCGGGCACGATGGTGATCACACCGTCCAGTTCACCGCCGGCCACCCGGGCGCGCAGCGGACTGACCTGCAACTGACCTTCCTTCACCGTAACATCCGCTGCCACATCGGCGAGATTCATTTTGTGAGTGCGGACCTCGGCAGCGCGCAGCGCGAGCCGGGCATCTACCGGCAGCAGTTCATTGATGAACACGGGCTCGGTCGAGAACATGCGCCCACCCTTCCCCTTCGGCGGCGGCATGACCTCGGTCAGGTCAACGAGCCTGGCGTTGAGATCGCCCTGGACAGTAGGTCGCGCCGGGGAAGGCGTGATAGTCAAGTTGCCCGCAAGATCCGAGCGGCCGATCTTCGCGTTCAGATTGCGCAGCACGTAATGCTGTTCTTCGGTCGCGAGTGTCGCCGTCAGCGACGCCGGCTTAAGCGGCGGCAGGGTGACGCCGGTGAGATCGCCCAAGGCGGTGAGCGTGGCCGCCTCCATCGCAACTGCCAGCGATATCCCCTGCCCTTCGAGCGGTCGGTCGATGTTGCCCTTCGCAGTGCACGTTAAATCCTTGACGGCGCCCGATAGATCCACCGGCCAGCTCTCGTTGGCCACGAGCGTAGTCCAGGAACCAACGTTACCCAGCACCTTGATCGGATATTGGAGGTAGGCGCCGCTGAGCCGGATGGCGACGGGGGTGTCCGGGGCGGAAGCGGTCGCCGTGAACTCATCGACGCTAAGCGCTTGTGTGTTGGCCATCCCGCCCGATCGGTACCGCAGCGTGGAGTGTTCAAGGATGATCGACTCGATGGCAAGGTTCGGAAGCGCGGCCGCTGCCGTAGTCTTCCCTGTTTTCGCGGCCGATGCCGGACGCAGGATCCAGTTGCCTTCGCCCTGCGCATTGGTCTCCAGATTCAAGGTCGCGCCGGAGAGCGCGATGCGCTTGATCTCGATGCGTCGTTCGAGCAGCGGCCTGAGCGCCACCCGCGCCTCGATGCGCTCGATGGCTGCGAGATCCCCGTTCCGTCCCCACGCAGCGCTGCCGAGCCTTACACCTTCAAGGACGAGTGTCGGCACCAGTGAGGGCGCGAACCGGATATCACCGGCGATGGCAAAGCTGCGACCACTCTGGCGTTCGACGAACGCGACCAGTTCCGGCTTGTAGCGATTGACGTCAAAGGTAAACAGGAGAACGGCCACAGCGCCGGCGACGATCACCAGCAGAGCCAGCAGGACCTTCAGCACGCGCCTCATTGCTCGCCAACCTCCGGGAAGCCAGGTGTCCTCACTTAAAGTGTAGCCAGCCACCGCGACTTTCGGCGTTCCTCAAGTCGCCTCCGCAACCGAGGCTTGGATAAGTGATGAACTATTCATGTTGGCGTTCCAGCTCGAAAATCCCCCCTCGCCCCCCCTTTGGGAAAGGGGGGTTGGGGGGATTTGGTGGCGACAGCGGGCGCGACAGTTATTCACCGATTACGCAAGGGCCAAGAATTGCTTGAGTGGATCCGTTTAAGACTGACCCACTAACGTACGATCGCTCGTCATTGGTTCAACATGGTATGCACACACAGGTCGCGGACATGGACTGCATCGTTCACGAGTCGTTGCCTGCCCAACGGAAGCGCCAGATAGGCGGGGTCGTCTTTAGTACTTGTTATCAACACAACATAGTCAATCAAACTCAGGTCCAGGGGGAGCCTGTCGTTAAGGCACCTGCAGAAAGACTCATGACCAAAGGCCTGTCGGCACGCCGCGCCACGGGCGTCCATGCTCTTCTTCAGCGACTCCAGCACTTCAAGCGCCCTAAGACCTGGATCGGGCGATTTGATATCTTCCGTCGACATGGAGCCATCTCTCTGTCCATCAGCCTGCGTCAACGCGGCCAGAGGGATAAGCATCAATGCCAGGAAGGCAAAGCGACACATCTCGCCGGGTTTGCGCCAAAGGCGACCCGCTCTGCGGTTATTCGGTCGGCTTCGCTTGCGGCTCATGGCGTTGCGGCTCCTGCGTGTCCTTGGCTACGATGGGGTCACAGTATGGCCATACTGTAAATTTCGGCAAGCGGAGAGGACTTTGTCCGTATCTTTGCATTGAAATAAATCAAGGCAGGAGAAAACACGGTGCACCTCGATCTATACTTTTGCGCTAGCAACAAGAATCCCATCATGGATTGAACGAGTGATCCATGCTTGAACTATTCACTGACCCGCAGGTTTGGGTTGCCTTCTTCTAATGCATGGAAAAGCGACGCCGCGCCTCTCGTCGGTACTTCCTGCAGACGGCCCTGGCAACCGCAGGATTGTCCGCTCTCGGCACTTTGTCGCCCAGGGCTCTGGCTCGTGCGCCCATCATCAACGACGTGACGCAACTCAATCCGATTTCGGTGGTTGATGAGGTTGCACCGCATTCCCCTGACGATGTAAGGGCGGCACTGGTCAACTGGTCAGGGCCGCTTTCGGTCGGTGGCGGCCGTTTCAGTATGGGTGGCCAGATTGGCGCACCCGGCACGCTGCACCTGGACATGCGCCGACTCAACGAGGTCGTTTCCTTCGACCCCACCCGCAAGGTCATCCGGGTCCAGGCCGGGATTCGATGGCGCGACATTCAGGACGTGATAGACCCGCACGACCTGTCGCTCAAGATCATGCAGACCTACAGTAATTTCACCGTGGGCGGCTCAGTATCGGTAAACTGCCATGGCCGCTATGTCGGACGAGGTCCGCTCGTTAATGCCGTAAGGGCGCTGCAGCTGGTCACCGCCGATGGAAAGCGGCTCGAGCTGACGAGAGCCGAGAACCATGATCTGTTCAGGGCGGTCTTTGGCGGCTACGGCGGTCTCGGTGTGATTACTGAAGTAGAGATGGATCTCGAACCCAACACGCGCATCGAGCGCATGGTCCAAAGCGTGACGCTTGCCGATTACCCGCGATTCTTCCGCGAACAGGTGCTCGGGAACCCAAAGACGGTACTGCACAACGCCGACCTGACACCGCCGGGTTTTGATTCGCCTCGCGCCATCACCTGGGTCACTACCGAGAGACCGCTAACGGAGGAGCGCCGGCTCATTCCCCGAGGCCTCGATTATGACCTCGAGCAGAACACCATCTGGACCATGACTGAATTGCCCATGGGAGACCGATTGCGTGAGAAGGTCGTCGACCCGATGATTCTGAACAAACCAGCCGTGGTCTGGAGGAATCATGAAGCCAGCCTGGATGTTGCATCGTTAGAGCCCCGGACGCGTGCGGTATCCACCTATGCCCTGCAGGAGTACTTCATTCCCGTATCACAGTTTGTTCCGTTTGCCCGCACGTTGGCCGGAATCCTCAAAGCCCATCGTGTGAATGCTCTGAACGTCTCGGTCCGCCACTCTCCGGCTGACACAACATCGCTCTTATCCTGGGCTCCGACTGAGGTGTTCTCCTTTGTGCTGTATTACAAGCAGCGCTCGACGCGTCGCGCCACCGAGGCGGTGGGTGTTTGGGCCCGGGCGCTCATAGAAGCGGCGTTGGCGCATGGTGGTCGCTATTACCTGCCGTACCAGCTTCACGCTACTGCGGCGCAGTTTGAACGTGCCTATCCGGGGGCAGGGAGTTTTCTGGCGTTGAAGGCGCGTGTCGACCCGCAGAATCGATTTCGCAACATGCTGTGGGACAAGTATCTGGCGCCTGTACGAAAGGTTTGACTCACCGGCACACTCATGCGCACACGACACGCACCGTCTTGCCTCTCGGAACACCTCTATGTTTATCGCTGAAGGAGTAGTATTGGTTTCATTCCCGGGTAGCCGCCCCACCCGACACGTTCACAAGCCCCGAGTCCGAGATGAGCCAGAACCGCCACCTGCTGCTGGATTGGACTGAACAGGGACGCGTGCAGGCGGCGGACCTGCCGCCGGCGCTGCGGCTGGCGGGCGTAACGCCCGCGACTGCCGACTGGGCGCGGTTTGTTGATCGGTTGTTGCTATTTGCCGGCGGGATCTTTCTCGCCGTCGGTATCATGTTCTTCTTCGCGTACAACTGGCAGGCGCTCGGACGCCTCGCGAAGTTCGGCCTCGTGGAGGCGTGCCTCATCGCTGCCGTGTTCGCAGCCTGGCGCCTGGGACTTGAGCGGCTGACCGGCAAGGCCGCGCTGCTCATCGCCACTCTGCTGCTCGGCGCACTGATGGCTCTGGTCGGCCAGACCTATCAAACCGGCGCCGATACCTATCAGCTCTTTGCCACCTGGGCGCTGCTGGCATTGCCTTGGGTGGCACTGGCTCGCTTCGGGCCACTATGGCTCGTCTGGCTGGCGCTCGTTAATCTCGCCGTCGTGCTGTACTTCCAGACCTTCCCGGACCTTTTCGGTATGCTCATCGGATCGGCCGAGCTGCTCTGGGTGCTGCTCGGTCTCAACACCGCTGCGCTGGTAGTTTGGGAGTTCGCACGCATGCTCGGCGTCGGGTGGCTGCGGTCGCGCCGGGAACCGCGCCTGCTTGCACTGGCAAGCGGCGCGACCGTCACGGTGCTCATGCTCTGGCACATTATCGACAGCGATGAGATCAGTTCAGCCATCACGTTGATCTATGCCGCATGGATGGGGGCGGGTTATGCCGTCTACCGGCACCGACTGCGCGATCTTTTCATGTTGGCTGTGGGCGTGCTGAGCGGCATCATTGTCATCACGGCGGTGACCGCCCGCGCCATCGCCGGTTCGTTCGACGCTGGCGCGCTGCTGCTAATCGCACTTCTGGTGATCGGGCTCTCCGCCGCCGGCGGTTGGTGGCTGCGGCGGCTTGCGGCGGAGGAACCCCTGTGACGCTCACTGCCCGCAAGGCACTCTGGCAGCGGTTGCAGGCCGCCGGGCTTGTGACCGGCGATATCCCGCCGGCGCATGCGCATGCTTCACCCTGGTACGTGCGGGCAATGCTTGGCGTCTCGGGCTGGATCGGCGCGCTGTTCCTGCTCGGCTTTGTGGGCTTTGGGCTCGACATCTTCGATAACGAAATGGTGGCTGCCGTCGTCGGTGCCGGCTGTTGCGCGGCAGCGGCCGTCATCTTCCGCTCCGGTCGCCACCACGATTTCGCCAGTCAGTTCGGTCTCGCCGTCAGCCTGGCCGGCCAGGTGCTGTTCGTTCATGGTGTGTCGGAATGGCTTCATGGCCCCGAGCCCAGGGTGTTCCTGATTATCGCGGCATTCGAGGTGGCGCTGGTCATCTTTCTGCCCAACGCCCTGCACCGCATGTGGAGTACGTGGGCGGCGGTCATCGCCTTGTATTTCGCACTGGTGGACATTGGAGTGTACGGCATTCTCGGTGGAGTGGTGGCTGTGGCGATGGCACTGCTGTGGCTCAACGAATTCCGCTGGGGGGCCTACGGCAGGTGGCTCCGGCCAGTAGCCTATGGCCTCACGCTCAGTCTCATCCAGCTGGATGGAACGCCGTTCCTCCATCGCTGGTGGATGTTCTGGTACGCTCAAAGCACGCCACCGGTATTTCTGTCGGTGACGCGCTGGGTCAGTATCGGCCTGCTGGGCACTGTCCTCCTCTACACCGTCTGGATGCTGTTGCAGCGTGAGGGCACCGACCTGCGCAGCCGCTCCGGACGGACCGCACTCCTCGGTGCCTTGCTGGCCGTGCTACTGTCGTTCTACGCGCCGGGCCTGGCGATCGCGCTGCTCATCATCGTGCTCGGCTTCGCCAACGGCAACCGCGTCGTGCTCGGCCTGGGTCTGCTCTCGCTCGGCAGTTATCTGTCCTGGTACTACTACTCGCTTCAGATCACGCTGCTAAATAAGTCGCTGGTGCTGGTAGTCACCGGCGCCGTCCTGATCCTGCTGCGATATCTCCTGCAGCACCGCCTCGCGGGCACACGGGCTGAGGAACCGGCGCATGCGTAACGCTCTGCTTGCCATCGCCACCTTGCTGGTGCTCGGCGTGGTGACTGGCGCCATCGTGCAGAAGGAGAAGCTGCTTAAGGATGGACGGGTGATACTGCTGGAGCTCGCGCCCGTCGATCCGCGCTCGCTGATGCAGGGCGATTACATGGCGCTGCGCTTCGAGATCGCGACACGGATCCCGACCGGCGAGAAGACCGCGCGGGATGGGTATGTCATCGTTACCGTGGATGAGCGGGCGGTCGGCGCGTTCGGACGCCTCGACGATGGCACGCCGCTCGCGCCGCGGGAGGCGAGGATGCGCTACCGCATCCGCAACGACGAGGTGAAGTTTGCGACTAACGCCTTCTTCTTTCAGGAAGGCCACGCGGAGGTGTATGCTCCCGCGCGCTTCGGAGAGTTCCGCGTCTCCGAATCGGGCGACATGCTGCTCACCGGCCTGCGCGATGAGGATCTGCAGCCGCTCGCTCCGCCCGCTGCACCCTGATCGTGGTGATCGGAAATTCCTGCTAGGCTGGAAGTTCGGCAACCGCACCAACCGCAAGTGCCCCGTCCGCTTCACGTCGAGGGCACTCGTGGGGCAAGCGGTGCTGCCGGCTTACTTTCGTTGAAGGGTTGGCCATCATCGGCATGAGCATCCACTCGCTGCTGGCGAACCTGGTGCTGGTGCTCCATACACTGTTCATCGCGTTCGTGGTCTTTGGTCTGCTGCTGATCGTGGCAGGCTGGCTCCGCCGCTGGCGGTGGGTGCGCAATCCGTGGTTCCGCTACAGCCATCTTGTGGCGATACTGTTTGTCGTCGCCGAAGCGTGGCTGGGCATGATCTGCCCGCTCACCGTACTGGAGGACCAACTGCGGCGGCTTGCCGGGGAGGCGGGTTACTCGGGGTCTTTCATCGCCGACTGGCTGCATCGC
>JBQTIC010000085.1:0-21221 GCA_052388435.1 Chromatiales bacterium
GCGAGTGCTAAGACTGACTAACAATTTGATCCAGCTGTAAAAAAGGAGGCAGACTGATGTTCGAATACGAGCAAGACATCGTAAATGCGCTGTTGTCCGAGGATATTAACTTCAGACGGTTGTACGACAAGCATCACGAGCTCAAGGAACGGGTAAATATGGCCAACAGCGGCGCAGATCCCATGGATGATTTCAGTCTTGAAAACCTCAAAAAGCAGAAGCTCATGCTGAAGGACCAGATGGCGGCAATGATTGACCAGTACCGGCGCGCTCACCTGGTACAGCGGCTATAACAACCTTTCCTCAGCCAACACCACAATCACACGAGCCGCGCCGGGATTATCCGAGGAAGGGTAGAACCGGCGCGGCAAATTTAACACCGATAAGCAGCAGCATCCCTGCCAGGACCGGGCGGGTGACGGCATCCGGCATGCGGATCCCAAGGTGGCTGCCAAGATAGATCCCTGGCAGCGACCCAATCAGCAGGCTCCCGAGCATTCCATAATCGACTGAGCCGAGATGGGCATGACCGAGCCCGGCGAGTGCTGTCAGCGGTACCGCGTGGGCGATGTCAGTTCCCACGATCCTCTTCGCACCCCAGCGTGGATAGAGGAAAAACAGCATCACGGTGCCCAGCGCCCCAGCCCCGACCGAAGACAGTGTCACGAGCACCCCCAGCATCAACCCGCAGATTACCGTGATGGGCCCGCGCAGTTGCCTGTGCAGAGCTTTGAGTGGCTTGAACTGGTCGGCCCGCGCAAGCTTGATCACTCTACCCTTGGTAAGGATGGCGAGCGAGGTCAATATCAGCGCTACGCCGAGCGCGGTGGTAATGGCTCCCTGATAGTCAACCCCGCGGGCATTGAGCTGCCTCAGGACAAGCACGGTCGCCAGCGAAGACGGCATGCTGCCCACTAGCATCATGCCGACCACCCGCCAGTGCACCGTGCCCTTGCGGTTGTGCACCCATATTCCGCCGCTCTTGGTTATGGCGGCGTACAGGAGATCCGTTCCCACGGCCAGGGCAGGCTTCACATGGAAGAAAAGTACGAGGATAGGGGTCATCAATGACCCGCCGCCCACCCCGGTCATGCCAACGATAAAGCCGACCGCAAAGCCGGCGACGCTATAGGCGATATCCATGGGGAGTTACCGCGCAGCTCTGAGCATTCGCACCCACCAATCCCCCGCACTCTAGCCGGCGAAGCCCTATAATGATAAAGAATAAAAGCTTATATGCTTAGAATTCCTATCCACTGACGCAAGGTTGCAAGCTCATGAAGCTGCAGCAGCTCCGCTACGTCTGGGAGGTCGCCCAACGCGACCTCAATGTCTCCGCGACGGCTGAGGGGCTCTACACCTCGCAGCCCGGTATCAGCAAGCAGATCCGGCTGCTGGAGGACGAGCTCGGACTGCAGATCTTTGCGCGCAGCGGCAAGCACTTCACCGAGATAACCCCGGCGGGACACGCCATCCTTCAGGCTGCCGGTCGGATCCTCGCGGAGGCCGACAACATCCGCAGCATCGCCGCGGAACACACGGGCAAGGATCGTGGCAGCCTCTCCATTGCCACTACGCACACGCAGGCGCGCTACGCACTACCACCGGTCATCAGGCGGTTTATCCAGAAATATCCCGGCGTCAGTCTGCACATGCATCAGGGCACGCCGATGCAGATCTCGGAACTCGCGGCCAATCGGACCGTGGATTTCGCCATCGCGACCGAGGCCTTGGAGTTGTTCAGCGACTTGACGATGTTGCCCTGCTACCGGTGGAACCGCAGCATCGTCGTCCCCCGCGACCATCCGCTGGCGAAGGCGAAACCACTCACGCTTGAGGCGCTGGCTGAGTATCCGATCGTGACTTACGTCTTCGGCTTTACAGGGCGATCACAGCTTGACCAGGCGTTTAACGCAAAGGACCTGCAGCCGCGTGTCGTATTCACTGCGACGGATGCGGATGTCATTAAGACTTATGTGAAGCTGGGATTAGGCGTGGGCATTATCGCCAGCATGGCCCATGATCCGAAGATCGATGCGGAGTTGATCGCGCTGGAAGCGAGTCACCTGTTCGAACCGAGCATCACCAAGATCGGCTTCCGCCGCGGCACCTTCCTGCGCGCCTACATGTACGACTTCATCGAGTGGTTTGCGCCCCATCTGACAAGGGAGCTCGTGGATCGCGCCTGCGCCCTGAAGACCAAAGTGGAGCTGGACCAGCTATTTGCCAAGGTTAGCCTGCCGACCCATTAAGCCGCCTGGGCCGCGAGCGATCACCTCGGCCCGCGGCTGCACGTCCCGAACCGCAGCAGCGACATCAACTCAGGGCCGTGTTACGAGACCAGGATCACGCGGTTTTGAGGGAATTGCCTTACAGGTAGTGCAAGTCCGGATTCTGATCGAGCAGCTCCTTGACTTCCTCCTGTTCGGCAACGCTGCTGTTCAGCACTTCTTTCACGAACTTAAAGTAGACGGTGTAGATGTGTTCCGTGCCGTCTTCATCGCGGACGACGAAGAACGGCGCGGTATCGACACGGTGCTTGCCGGCGAGCTCCATACCGAGGCTTTGGGGGTCGCGCTCATCGGCGATCACAATCTCATCGATCTGCCCCATCAGGCCGCTGTCGATGAGGCGCTGCTCGACGTCTGCGCACTTCCGGCATGGGCTGCCGTCGGCTTTGATCTTTTTAACTAACGTGACGTGCATAGCCCCCGCTCACCTCTTCCTTTTCATCCAGACGAGGGGGGGTGGTCGAATGTGGCAGCGTCCTGCCGCCGGCTGCGTTGCCGACGTGCAGACCGCATTCCTTGAGAGTCTCTTCCTCCCACCACCAGCGCCCTTCGCGTTCGTGCTGATTGGGAAGGACCGGCCGCGTGCAGGGCTCGCAGCCGATGCTCACATAGCCCCTTAGATGTAGCTCATTGTAGGGGACGTCATTCTCGCGAATGTAGCGCCACACCTGCGCCGAAGACCAGTTGGCAAGCGGGTTGAATTTGATGAGTGGCCTCTCCACGGTTCCAAAGGCCTTGTCGTCCTCGACGACATCGATGGTCAGGCGGGTGCCGGGGCTTTGGTCCTTGCGCTGGCCGGTCACCCAGGCATCGAGTGTGGCCAGCTTGCGCCGCAGTGGCATGACCTTGCGGATGCCACAGCACTCCTTGTGGCCATCGCGGTAGAAGCTGTTCAGACCCTTCTCGCGCACGAGGTTCTCAATGGCGGCCGCGTCAGGAAACATCACCTCGAGCTGTATGGGATAGCGCTCGCGCACCTGTTCGATCAGCTTGTAGGTCTCGGGATGCAGGCGCCCGGTGTCCAGCGAAAACACCCTGACGTTTTTCTTGATCCGGCTGGCCATATCGACCAGGACCACGTCCTCCGCGCCGCTGAAGGAGATCGCGACGTTGTCGAAGGTATCCAGCGCCAGTCTGAGGATGTCCTGTGGCGACCAGTCGGCGCATTCGGCGGCAAGGCGCGCCAGATCGTTACGTGTAATAGCCATGATTTTGCCTCGGAGCATTGCAGCAGCTTCGTGACGGCCCCCCGGGGCCGATTACGGCTGGGGATTGTAATGCAAATCCTTATGCCGAGAAATGCTAACTGCTTATATCGATATTATGCGGGGCGGGGCGGGTCGGGAGCACGGGCAGAAGAAACTAGTTAGGCTTGCTTACCAGACTGACGGGGAGATACGTACCGTGCGCCGACAGGTCTGTCAACCGCAGTGAGGTCTGGCTCAGGCGCTCGATGATGAGGTGCAGGCGTGAGATATCCCGCAGCGCCGGGCTGACCACAATGTTGCAGATGGTGTCGCGACCGATGATATTGCGGCCATTCTGCAGCGTATGGGCTGTGCCCGTCTCGTCGACGAGCTTCAGATCGTCGTCGGCAAGGATCTTGAAATTGTGGCGCGAAAGCATCAGGTCGATGACTTTGCCGCGCTGGACATCGATGACCACCACCTCGCCCTTGGGCAGACGCGTGTAGGGATCCTGCCTGGCTGCCGCCGCGGGGGCGTTGACGTGCGAATGCAGCATGACTGCCTCGCGGATGGCGGCATCGGGTGCCGGTTCCTCCACCGCCAGCGGATCATCGAAGCTGTGGGTATCAAGGAGCATGTCGCTTGCCTGGCGCTTCGCCGTCTCCGGCTTGATGGCGCAGATATGCTTGATGATCTCCTGGCGCGAACTCAGGTATTGCATGTATTTCGCCACTGTGACCTGCTGCAGCTCCTCGTACTCCTCATCCTGGTCGCGCAGCGCGGCGACGATGTCGCACCAGCCATGGTCCTGGCTGAATGTTGACAGGTCCATCTCGCGCAGCGACTGGCCGATGGTGCCTGGCATCTTCAGAGCATTGGAAAGTGTATCGACGAGTTGCCGCTCGGTTTCCTTCAGTCGCTGCGCTTCTTCAAGCAGTTCTTCGCTCGACAGTAACATAAGCTCAAGAAACTTGCGGGAGGGGACGTCGGTGCGACCAGCCAGACTGAACTCAAACTCCGCCAGACTATTGAAGGAAACCGCCTGCCCGCCAATTTCGATGGTGAGGGGTTTTGAGAAGAACCTGTTCAGCATCGCCGTCAGACCGTCTTGCGCCGCACTGGACCGAGTCCGCTGGATTGAGCCGGGGTTCATGCCCCAAGCTTAATTGCTTGTACTTCAATTAAATAAGTTTACACCGTCACAAAAACAATGCGTAATTTTTCATTGTTGGCTGCTGTGTCGTGCTGCGATGCACAAAAACCAGCGCTCCAGCCGCAGTTCGAGATCTCCCAGAGCTGGTTTTACACGCCGTCAGGAGCGACAGGACAGATCTGACGGCTAACGGTAGTACTCGACACACATGCACCGGCGACGTCCCGAGGCTGCAAACAGTCAGCCGGTTCTTGCCCAGCTTTGAGGCGCGCGAGACACCGTTGGCGCTGTGCGGAAGGCAGTGAGCCGACCTCTGCGGCGAGCAGGTAGAAGCAGGGCAGATCCTTCTCTGCCCAGCGAAGCAGGGTGCGAAACGCCGGCATGGCATCGTGATAAGTGACCACCGCGCTGACCTTGGCATTGTTCAACTCCTCCTGCATCCACGCGTCGTAACTGGAGTCGTTACCCCATGTGCGCCTGAGATCCAGATAATCGTTACGCAGCTCTGCGAACAGCCGCTGCTTCCCAACGCGCTTCTCCGCGCTGGTGGCTGATGATGCAAACAGTCGCTCAAGCGCAGCACGTGCCCCGAGCACCAGCTCCACAAACTGCCGCTCTCGCAGAACGGCGCCGCGCAACCGTGCCGGCGGCTCGCTTCCGACCTCGCGCGCCAGCCAGCGTTCCAACCCCACCTCGGCGACGGTTTCCGCGAACGCCTCGTTGAAGCCCGTGTCGTCCTTGATATACAGCTTCTGGTGAGCCAGTTCGTGAAAGACAAACCTCGCGACGCGCGCTTCGTCCCAGCTCAGCATGGTGTTAAGCACGGGGTCGTCGAACCACCCCAACGTCGAATAGGCCGCAACCCCGCCGACAAAGACATCGTAACCTTGCCGGGCAAGCATCTGGGCATGGCGGCGCGCTCGGTGTTCGCTGAAGAAGCCGCGGTAATCCAGACAGCCGACGACGAGGAAACAGGACTGCACCGGCTCAAGCGAAAGTTCCGGCGTGGCGAAGACGTTGTAGATGACGTAATCGCGGTGGAGATCAGTGTATCCGCGGTAGCTGCCGTTGTCGGGCAAGGCGAGCTCGCGCACGGCGAAATCCCGGATACGGGTCACCAACCGGAGCCGCTCGCGTAGGTCCACCGGCTGGCGCGGATCATCGATGATAGTGGTGATCGGCCGGCGCTTGGCCAGCACTTCCATCTGTCCGCGGGCCGATTGCAGGTAGTAGCTGAGACTGGCGCAGCCCCCGCCGCTCAGGGCAACGGCGCCAGCGAGCAGGAGCGCCAGGACGCGACTTGCGGGGCACATAAGCTTGAATGCCAATGATCCCGATTAGTGGAATTATCGCCCGCCAGGCTGCGCGCGGGTATCATGAACATCTCGATAACGGCTAGAAATGTACACGACCCTGATCGATCGCGATGCGCTGCGCGCCGTCTTCGAGCGGCCGGATGTGGCCATCGTGGACTGTCGCTTCGAGCTGGGTGACACAGAGGCGGGCCGTCGCGCCTACCTGCAGGCGCACGTACCGGGTGCGGTGTACGCGCACCTGGACGAGGATCTGAGTGCGCGGAAGTATCCGGGGAGCGGCCGTCACCCGCTGCCGTCGCCAGGGCAGCTCGCGAAAACGTTCAGCTGCTGGGGGATCGCGGCGACCACGCAGGTGGTGGCGTACGATGCCGCCGGCGGCATGCTCGCTGCAGCGCGCCTGTGGTGGCTGCTACGTTACATGGGGCATGAAGCGACCGCAGTGCTCGATGGTGGATGGGCAGCGTGGACCGCTGCGGGGTTGCCGGTGGCAAGCGGCTCGCAGGGGCGCGTTGCAGCGGCATTCTGTGGCCGGCCGCGGGGCGAACGCCTCGTGACGGTAGAAGAGGTGCCGCGGGTTCCGCGCCTGATCGATTCGCGCGACCCGGCGCGTTATCGTGGCGAGAGCGAACCCATCGATCCCGTCGCCGGCCATATCCCTGGGGCGATGAATTACTTCTGCCAGAATAACCTTGGCGACGGTGGCCGCTTCCGGGATCGCGATCAGTTGCGGGCCCTGCTCGAGCCGGTGTATGACCTGGCAGCCCCGCAAACGGTTACTTTCTACTGCGGTTCCGGCGTCACGGCGTGTCACAATATCCTTGCCGTCTTACATGCCGGATATCCCGAGCCCCGCCTCTACGCGGGATCCTGGAGCGAGTGGTGCGCGGACCCGACGCACGCGGTCGCGGTGGGCATGGAGTAGAACACCTCTGAAGCGTGCGGACAGCGAGTGGCGATGACTTTCTGGACTTGGATCAACGTCGATGCTGGAGCGTCTCGACCGTGATGCGCGCGGAGAGGATTCGGGTGGTCGTGCTGATCCTCGGGCTCTGCCTGTCTCTCGGCGCAGGTGGCGCCACCCCGGCCTACGACCTCATGCTTGTGCTGGACCTGCCCGCATCCCTCTACGGGCACGAGGCGGTGGAACGGGCTCTGCGTCAATTCGACGAATCAATGGGGGCGGGCAGCCACATCGGCATTGTCAGCGCCACTGGCGCCAATGCGGAAGGGATCGCCGCGCTCGCCTCCATTGAGAACAGCGCTGCTGCGTTGCCCAGACTCAAAGCTGCCACTGCTGCTACCGCGCACAAAGACCTGGCCTCCGGCGTGGAACGGGCGCTCTACGAGCTGCGCCTTGCAGGTCGCGCCCAGGCGCCGCAGGCTGTGGTGCTGATAAGCAATGGTCGCATCGAGATTGGTGACGACACCACCAATGCGCAACGTGTGCGCTGGCTTGCGGAAGCGCTGCGCGAAGACGCCATGAGGCGCGGCGTGAGATTGTATGCCGTCGCCTGGTCGGGCAATGCCGACATCCCGCTACTGCACTCGCTCACGGCCGGCACTGGCGGCGAGTATTTCCGCGCTACCCGCGCAGATGACCTTCCGGAGGCACTCGGCCGCATCGCTGCTGCCTTGCAGGCGAACCCCGGCACTGGGAAGGGCGCCGCGCCGGTGGCGGCCGAGAGCCCTGCGGCCGCCATGAGCGATGCAACCCCCGAACCGGCTCCCGAGGCGGAGAAGGTGGCGGGCTGGGTGCTGGCCGGCGTGGTCGCGCTCGGCGTGTTGCTGAGCGTTATCTCCACCGCGATGGTGGCGAGGCGGCAGCGCCCGGCCGGGAAAAAAGCGGAGCGCGATACGGGGACGGCCGCACCCCAGGCGTTTCTCGCCGACATGCGCGGCACGACGCACATCAGTCGCTACGTGCTGGGCGCCAAGCCGGTGATGCTGGGCAGAACGGTGGGGCAGGATCACGAGCAGTACGACTACATCATCGTCGGGCTCCCGACCGTCGGACGCCGCCATGCCGTCATCGAATACCGGGACGAGGCGTTCTGGATCCTTGACCAGGGCAGCATCAATGGCACGTACCTGAACGGCGTGCGCGTGCGCAGCCGCGAACGGCTGTACCACGGCGATCGGATCCGCCTCCACCAGTGCGAGTTTCGCTTTGACTTGCCTGGCGGGGAGCATGAAGACCGCCCGGCACTGATCAGTTCAACCGAAGCGACCGTGATCGCATCGGCGCCGTCCATGCCGCCGTTGTCAACGGCTGGTGGCCGCGACGGCCTGACTATCGATCTGGTCACGCGCGTGGAGGCAGCAGCGACCGACAAGATCCGTGGCGCCAGTCTGGCGAGCCCGGCCGTGCCGGTCGCCGCGCACGCCGCCAGCTCGGGTGTGCCTGTGCTGGCGCCTGCAGCCGCGACTGGTGGCCTCCACGAACGTGAGACGATGATATTGCAGCGGACCGAGCCCATGACGTCCGCGCCGAGCGCCGCTGCCGTAAAGCAAGCCGGGGCCACCCCAACCCAGGTGCCGCTTACCGCGGGGCCGCCTGGTGCCGCTCGACCCAATGAGAATGTATCGCACAACCACGACCAGGGCGTCTCGCTGGAGGGGTTCATCAGTACGGCGCTGCTGAAAACCCAAGCGCCTTCTCAGCGTGATGAGCCGGAGGTGCCGTTGCCCAAGATCCCGCCCGCGACGCCGACCGCGTCGACCTCGGCGGCTATCGAGGCCGGACCGGCGTCACCCTACACGGTCGATGAGCTGAGCATTGATGACTTTCTCAATGAAGCGCAGAGTGCTGCCGCTCTGGATGACGGGGCGCTGGATACTTGGGCAATGTTGGGACCGGCCGCGGTCGCCGCGGCACGCGCGACCACTGAACCTTTAGAGGACAAGGCCGGTGAAACGCCCAGCGACGATCGGCATCTGGGCGACACCATGCTCCTGGGCGAGGCCACCATTCCCCCCACGAACGAGAAATAGGGCGGGTGGGGTCGGGCCAGCAACCGCAGCCACACCGCGAAAATCGCATGGGCGTCGCCAAGAGCCGAACGAGACAGAACCGCCGGCGGCAGCTGCTCGCCTGCCTCGCTGACGGCGCACAACATTCGGGTACGGCCCTGGCGCAGCGGCTGGGGATCAGCCGCACGGCGGTGTGGCAGCACATGAAAGCCCTCAAAGCGCTTGGCGCAGAGGTCAGCAGCACGCGGGGCGGGGGCTACCACCTTGGCGGACCTGTCGACCTGCTGGACGCCACGGCGATCCGGGCCGGACTGCCAGAGTCGGCCCGGCAGCGTCTGACAGCGCTGGAAGTGCATTTTGAGACTGACTCCACCAATCAGCGCCTCTTGGAGCGAGCGGCAGAACGGACTGTGCACGGCTGCGCCTGCCTTGCCGAGGTGCAGAGGGCCGGCCGCGGCCGGCATGGCCGGCACTGGGTCACCCCGCCAGGGTGCGGCCTGGCGCTGTCGCTGGCATGGCGCTTCCACGCCGGCATCGCGGCCCTGACGGGATTGAGTCTGGCGATGGGTGTCGGCGTGCACCGCGCGCTGCAGATTTGCGGTGTGGGCGAGGGGCTGACGCTCAAGTGGCCCAACGACATTCTGTGGCTAGGCGAGAAGCTCGGCGGAATACTCGTGGAGGTGCGCGGCGAGTCGTGCGGGCCGTCACTGGCGGTCGCGGGCGTCGGCCTTAATGTGGCGCTCCCCGAAGCCGTAAAGGCGGCCATCGAGCAACCGGTGACGGATCTCCGCGCCGTTCTCGGTCATCTTCCGTCGCGCAACGGACTTGCTGCCGCCGTGCTCGGGGAGTTGACCGCAGTGATGCTGGAGTTCGAGGTGCATGGCTTTGCGGCGTTCTCGCAAGCCTGGGCGGACCGCGATGGGACCCGCGGCAAACTGGTCGAAGTGATGCTGCCGTCGCAGCGGATCAGCGGACGTGCCGAGGGTGTCGACGCTAATGGGGCCTTGCTGGTGCGCATGGAGGGGTCATTGCGCCGCTTCCACGCGGGGGAAGTAAGTGTAAGGACGACGCGATGATCCTGCTCGTTGACGTCGGCAACAGCCGCATCAAGTGGAGCACGCTCGCAGAGGGTAGGCTCGCACCCGGCCAATCGGCGGCGTGGCGCCAGGATCGACTGGAGTCGCTGCTCGGGGCGCAGTGGGCGCGCCAGCCGCCACCGGCAGCCATCTGGGTCGCCAACGTGGCGGGACCGGAGGTTGCACAGCGTTTGGAAGCGTGGATCGTGACACGCTTCGGTCACAGGCCGCGCTACGTATCATCGGTAGCGGAGCTGGGGGGGGTTACAAACAGCTATGTTG
The DNA here is from genome assembly GCA_052388435.1 of Chromatiales bacterium. GTDB lineage: Bacteria > Pseudomonadota > Gammaproteobacteria > JAJPIJ01 > JAJPIJ01 > JBQTIC01. The sequence goes on from JBQTIC010000085.1 coordinate 10,276, forward strand.
ATCCGGCCCAGCTCGGTGTGGACCGGCTGCTGGCGATGGTAGCCGCGCGGCGCTCGTACTCTCGCGCGGTCTGCGTGGTGGATTGCGGCACCGCGGTGACCGTTGATCTGCTGGACGCGCAGGGAACATTCCGCGGTGGCGTCATCGCGCCGGGAAGCGGGCTCATGCGCCGCGCCCTGTCGCGGGATACGTACGCGCTGCCGCCGACACAGATCGCCGCGACGTCGGCCTGTGCCCGCAGCACGGGCGAGGGCATTGCCGCGGGCTGCCTGCTCGCGCTGCTCGCGTTCATCGAGCGCGTGTATCGCGAGTTCGCGCAAGTGCTCGGCGAGAAGCCGGCTTGTGTGGTAAGCGGCGGCGAGGCACCGCTCGTGCTGCCCACGCTATCGATCCCGTGCGATCATGATCCTGACCTGGTACTGCGAGGACTCGCGTTCGTGGCGGAGACGATGAGTGCCTGAGCGATGAGATGGTTGTTTATTCTGTTGCTGGCGGCCAACGCGGCGTACGCAGGCTGGCGTCTGAACAAGGAGATTTACGCCCCGCCGCCGGCGACCGAGGAGCCCGCGATACCACCGCTGCCGCCGGGGATCCCCCAGTTGCGCCTGCTGACCGAGCTGGATCGCCAGCCCAAAGAGCGAACCGATGAGCCGCCGGACACCGGACAGCCTACGGCGGCCACAGCAGGCGAGGCAGCGGTGCCGGTGGCCACGCCAGAGGCCGCATGGCGAGCGGGAGCCAGCGGGGAATCCAAGTCGAAAGTGCGCGACGACGTGCCGGCGCCAACTCCGCGATGCGTGACGATCGGGCCGTTCGTCAGCCGGCCCGCCATGGCCGAGGTCAGCGCGAAGCTTGCGCAGCTCGCTTCGCAGACGCGCAGCCGCAGCGATACCGCACAGGAGACCAAACTCTTCCAGGTTTTCCTGGAGCCAACCGAATCGGAAGCAGACGCACAGCGGCGACTCGAGGAGCTGAAGAGCAAGGGTATCCAGGACTATCTGCTCATACGCAAGGGTGAGATGCGCAACGCCATCCAGGTCGGCGTCTTCCGATCGCAGGAGTCGGTAGCACGACGACTGTCCGAGCTGGAGAGCCGCGGCTACAAGCCCATCGTCGTGCCAAAGTACGAGGGTCGGCAGCGTTTCTGGATCGACGTTGTCATGGACTCCCAGGCAATGCCCGAGGGTATCGAGACGCGGGTCCCAAAGAATGTGAAGATTACCGCGGTTTCCTGCGACAAGATTGCCGATGCGAAGGCCGGACAATAAGATCCGCGCTCGCCAGCGCGCCGCGCCCCGGTAGTTAAATGGCATAACTGCTGATTTGTAATCAGCTATTGGGGGTTCGATTCCCTCCCGGGGCACATCTTTCGAGGAATGCAGCGAGAACCTATGGCCACGATAAAACTGCGGATATCCCAACGGCGCGTGCGGCAGCTCTGGCACGTGGCGGGCTACCTGCTCGTCGCTGCAATCATCGTGCTGTCGCTGGTGCCGGATCCGCCCACGCCGCACGAGCGGGGAGGGGACAAGGTCGGACATCTGCTGGCTTACGGCACGCTGATGCTGTGGTTTGTGCAGCTCCATAGACGTCCACAATGGCTCCGCATCGCGTTGCTGTGCATGGGGCTGGGAGTGGCGCTTGAGTGTGCGCAGGAATTTGTTGGCGACCGCACCTTCAGTTACGCGGACATGCTGGCCAACGCCATCGGGATCGCCGTAGGCTGGATGCTGGCGCGTGCCGGTCTCGACGACCTGCTGCCGCGCATCGAACGCTGGATCGGCGCGATGGCGAGTCCGTGAATTCGCGCCGTGGTGCGCTTTGCTGGATGGCGCTGGTCCTCGTGTGCGACGCGCACGCGTGGACCGATCCAAACACGTTACCCGATCCCGCAGCCGCGGCCCCGAACGAAGCTGCGGACGCGCCCCGTTACCGCACCCTCAGCGATATCCGCCGCCTTGCCGTGTATCTTCGCGGCACCAACAGCCGCGAATGGAGCCGGTATGGCTTTACCGATACTGAGGTGCGCGAGGCAATCACGAAGCGTTTGCTGGCGGCGGGTTTCGACGTTGTCGGTCCAGGTAGTTCTCTGCGCGACACCGACACGCTCGTGCTGGAGGTGGCCGTGCACGTCAACGATCAGGCTCTCAACAACTCCTTCCTCGTGTTCCTGCGGCTCAAGGACAAGCGCCCATTACCACAGAGTTCGCAAGGTTACATCACGCACACGATATGGTCCGATTGGCGGATAGGCGGCTTTGAGCCATACCGGTTCGAGAAGCTGCGCGCAATTATCCTCGAACTGGTCGAGTCCTTCGCAGGCTCCTATCAGTTGTATCCGTAGTCCGCTCGCGTGCCGGCCATGCGCCGGCGCAGGTCAATCTCGGGACGCTGTACGCACGAAGCTAGCCCGCATATTGCATGAAGGCGCTCGCATCCCGGCTGACACCCTCTGAGACCGGGCAGGCGACCCTTCCTCAGCTAGTGACAGTACCGCCTGTTATGGGTAAGTCCTGTCGGTGATCCGTCAGCGCTGCGCAGCCCGCTCAAGTTGCAGTAAGTATTTCTTGCGCCACAGCCCGCTGCTGTAGCCCCCCAGGGTGCTAGACTTGCTGACGACGCGATGGCAGGGGATCAGAATCACCACGCGGTTGGCGCCGTTCGCCGCCCCCACGGCGCGTTGAGCGTGCCTGTTGCCGACGCGGCGGGCGACATCCTCGTAGCTGCACGTCTCGCCGTACGGGATCCGCATCAACTCCCCCCAGACCGCCCGCTGGAAGTCGGTGCCGTTCAGTACGACGGGTATCGTGAAATCCCGAAGTGTGCCCGCGAAGTATCGGGCGAGTTCATCCCTTAGCTTCCGCAGGTAAGCGTTCTCGCCGGGCACGACCGCACATCGAAAGTGCCTCTGCAGAGCCCCCAATTCACGAGCGAGGCGACGCGGATTGCCGAACTCGAGAAGGCAGATCCCGGTGGCGTTGGCGGCGGCAGTCAACGGCCCGAGCGGGCCGTCCAGTGTCGTCAGAACAATGTAGTCGGAACGGCGGCCGCGTCCCGGAGCCTGGTCAAAGGTTGGTGAGAACGCGTCGCGGAAACCGCTCAACGATTCCTGGCCATTGGCGAACGCCACCTCATCGACACCTGCGCCTGCCGTGAGCTGTTCCAGGGCCTTGCTCATGCGCCGTCTGCGGCAGTACGCGTGAAAACTCTGCGGTGACCGACGGTAAGTTTGCATGGCGCTATTCTGGTGCCGGTGCGATCGGCATGCCCGCCGCGAGCCTTGACTGCCGGACTGCCGTCAAGCGTTCCAGTAACTTACTGCAAGACCAGCGAAGATCGCCGCGCCCACCCAGTTATTGTGCAGGAAGGCGCGGAAGCACTGCTCCGGTTCGCGCGCGCGAATGAGGTACTGGTGATAGACGAAGAGCGCGCCGGCGGCGCACAGTCCTGCATCGTAGGCGAGGCCTCGTTCCACCCGTTCGCCCAGCAGCCACAGCGCAGCCAGCATCATCGCCTGCAGTATGCCGATAATCAGACGGTCGGCATCGGCAAAGAGTATCGCCGTCGACTTCACACCGATCTTCACATCGTCGTCGCGGTCCACCATGGCGTACATGGTGTCGTAGACCGCCGACCACAGTACGTTGGCGATGAGCAGCAGCCACGCCGTCACGGGCACCGCGTTGGTCTGGGCGGCAAAGGCCATGGGGATGGACCAGCCGAAGGCGAGTCCGAGATGGAACTGTGGCAGATAGGTGTAACGTTTGCTATAGGGGTACGAAATCGCCAGCAGGGCGGCGATGAGCGATAGTAGCACCGTCAGTCGATTGGTGGTGAGCACGAGGAGAAAGGCAAGGCCAACCAGCACCGCGAAGAGAATAAACGCCTCGCGCGGCTGCACGCGGCCGCTGACCAGCGGGCGCTCGCGGGTGCGGCGCACGTAGCCATCGAAACGGCGGTCGGCGTAGTCGTTGATGACGCAACCCGCCGATCGCATCAGGATGACGCCCAGCGTAAAGACAATGGCGACCCAGGCGTCCGGACGGCCCTCGGCGGCAACGAGCAGCGCCCACCAGGTCGGCCACAGCAGCAGGAATATCCCGATGGGCCGGTTGAGCCGTGTGAGCGCCACGTAGTGAGGCAACTGGCGCCGGAAGAAGTGAAGATGATCGCTCCATCCCGTGGCCGGCACGGGGGAAACGAAGTCTAATTCTCGCTGCCGTTGCTGCGGCGTCATCTGCCGACGTCCGTTAGAAATATCTCTGCAACGAGTAACGTTGTGCTGCCAATATAGTACAAAGATCGGCGTCCCCAAAACTCGGCGGTGGCGCACCCAGCCCGTCTCCTGGCGCCGCCGTACAGGCTGTGATGGCGGGTGATCCGAAGCAGTTGCAGGCGGCCGCGCGCCACTGCCTTGTCCGTGAACAGGAACTCGCCGAGCGGTCGCTCACCGAGACGTGTCAGGCGGCGAAACCTGCCGCGCAAAGCCGCCGCGGGGATCACAGACCTTGCGTACACCATCGGCGTCCTCGCACACAGCAGGGTCACTTCCCGGATCCAGATGCCCCGACGACTACGCAGACCGAGCACGCGGGCCTCTTCGGCGTTGGGTGTTCGCCACTGCTCCCGATCGACGCGGACGCGGAAGCGTCCCTCCGCGAGCGTCACCAGCCGGCGCGTCAGCGAGCCGCGCTCCAGCAGCAGCGAACGCAGCAGCCGCGAGATGTCGGCACCGTAGATACTGAGCGATGAGGTGAAGGCGCGACGATGGCTGGTCCGCCGTTGAAGCACATTCAACGCGGCTCCTTCACGCACCGCCATAGTGTAGCGCATTGGGTAGCCAGCGCCGGATGAGAGGCTGCACGCATTCAGCGTGATCGCGCAGCAGGCGATCGCCGGTGCGTGCGACATCGGCGAGCAGCGCGCTGTCGCGCACGAGGTCCGCTATGCGCATTTGTGCAACGCCGGCCTGGCGCGTGCCAAGCAGCTCGCCCGGACCGCGCAACTCGAGATCGCGCTGCGCGATGACGAACCCGTCGCTGGTCTCGCGCATCACCGCCAGCCTTTCGCGCGCCATGGCGGATAGCGGCGCACGGTACATGAGTACGCAATCGCTCTTGGCACTGCCGCGGCCGACACGGCCGCGGAGCTGATGCAGTTGCGCCAGCCCCAGGCGCTCGGAGTTTTCGATCACCATGAGGCTGGCATTGGGTACGTCGACACCCACCTCGATGACGGTAGTGGCCACCAGCAGGTCGATCCGGCCGGAGGCGAATTCGCTCATGGTAGCGTCGCGCTCCGCCTCCTTCATGCGTCCGTGGACGAGTGCAACCCGCGCCTCGGGCAGCGCCTCCCTAAGCTGAGTGGCGGTGTCGGTGGCGGTCTGGCATTGCAGGGTCTCGGATTCCTCAATGAGCGTGCACACCCAGTACACCTGGCGCCCGCCTCGCACCGCCCCTGCAATCCGCGCAACCACCTCATCGCGCCGGCTGTCCTGGAGGACGACAGTCGTGACCGGTTGGCGATCAGGCGGGAGTTCATCGAGGGTCGAGGTGTCGAGGTCGGCGTAGGCGGTCATGGCGAGCGTGCGCGGGATGGGCGTGGCAGTCATGATGAGCTGGTGCGGATATTCATCCTCCCGCTGCCCCTTGCCAGCCAGCGCGAGCCGCTGGTCGACGCCGAAGCGATGCTGCTCGTCGATGACGGCGAGGCCGAGTCGGGCGAAGCGGACATCGCCCTGGAGCAAGGCGTGGGTGCCGACGACAAGGAACGCTGATTCGTGGGCGATGCGTTCCAGGGCGCTGCGGCGTCGCGCAGGTTTCAACCTACCCGACAGCCACAGCACCGGCACGCCTATTCCATCAAACCAGCGGAAGAAGTTGCGATAATGCTGCTCCGCGAGCAGCTCTGTCGGCGCCATGATCGCAGCCTGGAAGTCACATTCGATTGCAGCTAGCGCGGCCAGTGCCGCGACCACCGTCTTGCCGGAGCCGACATCGCCCTGCAGCAGCCTGAGCATCGGCCGCTCCGCGGCGATGTCCCTGGCAATCTCCTCGCTCGCGCGCCGCTGTGCGCGCGTCAGCGCAAACGGCAGGGTCGCCTCGAAGGCGCCTCGCAACTGCCCTGATGGCTGCAAGCCTGGCGCGCGCCGGGTGTCGAGGACGCGCCGGAACGCGCGCAGGCTTAAGTGGTGCGCCAGCAGCTCCTCATAGATAAGCCGCCGTTGCGCCGGATGCCGGTACTCCGCGAGGATGTCGGTAGCGATCTCCGGTGGCGGCCGGTGGATGAGCGTGATGCTCTGCTGCAGGGCGGGCAGTGCCGCCTGCTTCAGCACCTCCTGCGGCAGCAGTTCTGGAAGCTCATCGTCCTCGCGCCGCCGGTCGCGCATGGCGGCGAGCGCCTGCGCGGTGAGCTTGCGCAGGGTGAGCTGATGCAGGCCCTCCGTGGCGGGATACACCGGCGTCAACGTCTCATGCACCGGTTGCGGCCGGTCGGGATCAACGAAGCTGTATTCCGGATGCACCAGTTCCACGCCGTAGGGGCCCTGGCGCGCCTCTCCGAAGCAGCGCACCGTTGCGCCGCGCGTCAGACTCTCCTGCTGGGCGCGGTTGAAGTGAAAGAAGCGGACGATGAGCGAACCGGTGCCGTCGGCGATGCGCACCAGCAGCGAGCGGCGGCGGGTAAACTGGACCTGGGCCAGCTCGATCACTCCCTGCACGACCGCCCCCTCCCCGGACCGCAGAGATCCGATGGGCACGACACGGGTTCGGTCTTCGTAGCGCAGCGGCAGGTGAAAAAGCAGGTCGAGTACCCGCGTGATCCCGAGCCGGCGCAACCGCTCCGCCAGCTTCGGACCCACGCCAGTCAGAGCGGCGACAGGCGATGACAGACTGAATTTCTGGTCGCGGGCTACCAGCAATCTCGGCATTGGTGATTCGTGATTGGTGACTGGAACAGAGTCTGGCCGCGGAGTTCGATTCGGATGCCTGGCGCTCTCCGATAACCAGTCACGAATTGCGAATCACGAGTCACGGCTCACCGGTAACCATCACTGCATCCATCTCGATCGCCGCACCCCGCGGCAGTTGCGCGACGCCGACGGCGGCCCGGGCCGGATAAGGTTGAGTGAAATAGCCGGCCATTACTTCATTGACGAGCGGGAAGTGGGCGAGATCGGTCAGGTAGACATTGAGCTTTACGACATCCTGCAGCGAGCCGCCCGCCGCCGCCGCCACGGCCTTGATGTTCTCGAATACCTGGATGATCTGGGTCCGCATATCGCCGCCGACAAGTTCCATTTTGCCGGGAACCAGGGGGATCTGGCCGGAGAGGTAGACGGTATCACCGACCTTGACGGCCTGCGAATAAGTGCCTATCGCCTGGGGCGCCTTATCAGTCACTATGACGATCTTGGACATCGCAGGGCTCCATGTTGTTGGGATGGGTGAGCTGTAAGTGGTGATTTGCGACCCGATCTGCGCCTCCTATATTGCTCGAATCACGAATCACGAATCGCGAGTTACCCAGTCAGGAACGCGTGCGCTGCACGCGCGCCACATGCTTGATGACGCGGATGGCGCGCAGGACGCGGGCAAGGTGTACGCGGTCGCGCACGCTGACGATGAAGGTCATGCTCACGTAGCGATCATCCCGATCGGTCATCTGCACGTTCTCTATGTTCGCGCGCTGTTGGGCGATTGCTGCCGCGACCGTGGCCAGCGCGCCGCGTTGATTGGTGACATCCAGCCGGATCTCCGACTGGAAGTCGCGCTGGACCTGATCCGCCCACGCCACGTCGACCCACTTCTCCGGCTGGCTGCGGAAATCGGCGATGTTCTTGCAGGACTGGCGGTGAATGACGATACCCCGGCCCGCGGTCACAAAACCCAGAATCGCATCGCCAGGGATCGGATAGCAGCACTTCGGGAAGCTTACGACCATGCCCTCGGTGCCCCTGATGACGAGCGGCTCAAAGCTCGGCGCGGCGGCCTTAGGCACGGTGCCGTCCTGACTGCTCGATGCCGGTGCGAGCGAGCGTGCGACAATCGGCGCTATGCGCCGGCCGAGCCCGATCTCCTCCAGGAGCTGATCGATTGACTTCAGCTTCATTTCGGTGAGGAGCTTCTCCAGGGCGTTCTTGTCCACCGCCTCAAGCTTCAGCGAGAAGGCTTCCAGTTCGCGGTTGAGCATGCGACGGCCCAGCGTACGCGCCTCGTCGGCCTGCATGTTCTTCAGATAGTGGCGGATGTTCGAGCGGGCCTTCGCCGTCACCACGAAGTTGAGCCAGGTGGGGTTCGGGCGGGCGCCGGGCGCGGTGATGATCTCCACCGTCTGGCCCGTTGCCAGCGGCGAGCGCAGCGGCGCGAGGTGGCGGTTGATGCGCGCCCCCACGCAACTGTTGCCGACATCGGTGTGGATGGCGTAGGCGAGATCGACGGCGGTGGCGCCCTTGGGCAGTTCCTTGATCTCCCCTTTCGGCGTAAACACATAGACCGCGTCCGGAAAGAGGTCGGTCTTGACCGTCTCCAGGAATTCCTGCGAATTGCCGGCCTGGCGCTGCATGTCGAGCACGCCGCGCAGCCATTCACGCGCGCGCTTCTGCGCGCTCCTGGCTACTTCCCCCTCGCCGCTCTTGTAAAGCCAGTGTGCTGCGATGCCGGCCTCGGCGACCTCGTTCATCTCGCTGGTGCGGATCTGCACCTCGATCGGCACGCCGTAGGGCCCGAACAGGACGGTATGCAGCGACTGGTAACCGTTAACCTTGGGAATGGCGATGTAGTCCTTGAACTTGCCCGGCACCGGTTTGTAGAGGTTGTGCGCCGTGCCGAGGACGCGGTAGCACATGTCCACGGAGTCAACGATGATGCGGAAGGCGTAGACGTCGTAGACCTCGGAGAACGGCAGACCCTTGCCCCGCATCTTCTTGTAGATGCTGTAGAGATGTTTCTCGCGCCCAATCACCTCGCCCGCCACCTTCTCCTGCCGCATCCGCCGTTTGATGGCGTTTCTGATCTGATCGACGATCTCCTTGCGGTGACCGCGGGTCTTCTTCACCTCGCGGGACAGCACGCGATGGCGCATCGGGTGCAGCGCCTTGAAGCCAAGGTCCTCGAGCTCGAGGCGGATCTGGTTCATGCCCAGCCGCTGGGCGATGGGCGCGTAGATTTCCAGCGTCTCGCGGGCGATGGCCCGCCGCTTCGCCGGGGCCAGCGCCGCCAGCGTGCGCATATTGTGCAGGCGGTCGGCGAGCTTGACGACGATGACGCGAATATCGCTCGCCATCGCCATCAACATCTTCTGGAAGTTGCGCGCCTGTTGCTCGGCATGACTTTCCAGCTCGACCTGTGTGAGCTTGGACAGCCCGTCGACGATCTCGGCGACCTCCTTTCCAAACTCGTGTTTGATCTGGTCCTTGCGGACGCCGGTGTCTTCGATCACGTCATGGAGCATGGCCGCAACCAGTGTCTCGTAATCCATGTGCATGTCGGCGAGGATGCTCGCCACGGCAACAGGGTGTTCGATGTAAGGCTCTCCGCTTGCGCGGCGCTGGCCCTCGTGCGCGTGCGCGCCGAACTCGTAAGCACGAGAAAGCTCGGCGACCTGGGTGGGCCGCAGGTAGCGGCTGGCGCGCGAGCACAGATCGTCAATGGCGAGCATTTGGGCGGAGCCCGCGAGAGGAGCGCCTGGCGTTCCGGGACGCAAGTGACCCGGGTCCGGGGATGGGAGTGGCGAGACGGATTGGCGCTGCGGCGGCAACGCGCGGGGTGGCCATCGTCAGCTCTCGGAACTGTTCTCCGGGATCTCGGCGAAGGGGTCGATGATTTCCTCGGCGCCGCTCTCTTTGGCGGCAATGGCTTCGCAGGTCTCGTTGTTCATCAGCCCGGCCGCCACCTCGCGCAGCGCCAGGACAGTCGGCTTCTCGTGCTGGGCGTCGACCAGCGGCCGCGACCCCAGCGCGATCTGGCGCGCGCGCTTGGCGGCGAGCAGGACCAGATCGAAGCGATTTCCTACGAAGGGAAGACAGTCTTCTACCGTGATACGGGCCATTGTAACTCCTTGATTAGTTATAAAAACAGTCGCAGAACAGATGGAAAGATTACTTATGAAATCTTATCAGACCGATGTTTTTGGCGCTACGAGGGCGGCGAGCGCCCCAGCCAGGCGCGACTGCTGCGCCGGAAGGTGCAGCCGGCAGGCGCGGACGATGGCCTGCAGGTCGACGACCGCGCGCTGGAAATCATCGTTGACGACCAGGAACTGGTATTCGTGGTAGTGCGAGATCTCTGCAGCCGCCTCCTGCATGCGTCGCCCGATGGTTTCTGGATCGTCACTCTCGCGCTTCAGCAACCGGCGTTCCAGCTCCTCGTAGGAGGGGGGCAGGATGAAGATGGCGATGGCCTCCGGCATCAGGCTGCGCACCTGGCGCGCACCCTGCCAGTCGATCTCCAGGACGACGTCGCGTCCCTTCTGCAAGTCGCTCAGGACGGTCTCGCGCGCGGTGCCGTAGCGGTTGCCAAACACCTGCGCATGTTCCAGGAAGGCGCCCTGCGCGATCATGTCATTGAAACGCGCCTCCTCGACGAAGTAATAATCAACGCCATCGCGCTCGCCCGGACGGCACGCGCGGGTGGTGTGCGACACGGAGACCACCAGATTGTCGGTCGCGCCCACCAGCGCCGCGACCAGGCTAGTCTTGCCGGCGCCGGAGGGCGCCGAGACAATGAACAATGTGCCAGAGGTCATGACGAATCGAGCGCATCTCGAATGATCTCCACCATCATAACAAGAAGGCGATACCTCACGCGGTGAACCTGCGCGGCAAACGACATCCGCTCTTCCTGCTTGGAGAGGTCACATTTTCAGTTCATTGGCGATCGCCGCGAACTGCTCCAGCGCCGTCTGCAGGTCATCGGCGATCTCCTGCGCCAGCACGTCGGGCTCCGGCA